>JAIPGZ010000022.1 GCA_021735425.1 Candidatus Altimarinota bacterium
ATCGGGCGCGCGCAAAATGAAAAGAGTAAAGAGTATTTTTCTGTGGTGTGGCGAGCTTGTCGAGCAGTGGCGGGGCTGGCTTCCTTATTGGGGGTTTTGCTCAAAAAAAGTTCGAACATCAATCAAAAAACACCGCCAATTTTCACTTTTTGTGAAATCGTAAGAAACAGCCTCGGCGCAAAGCGCCTCGGCATGGTATTTTTCCGCAATTTTGAAGGCATTTTTGAAATCCAAAACCAAAGTGCGGTCGGCAATGCGGAAGTTCCTGTGCGAAAGCACAGAGAAAACGAAGTTTTCAGAACCAATCTTTTTTCTTTCGCTTTCAGCGAAAGGTTGAGCGTATTTTTCTTTGATTGCCCAAAAACTAATTTCAAAACTATATGGACAACATAAATTTACAAACCAAAAAGATTTTTCTCTATGCCCGCAAATCCACGGACGAACCCGAAAGGCAGGTTTTGAGTATAGAGGCGCAAATGTTTGAATTGCGAGAATTTGCCAAAAAAGAAAACCTAAATATCGTCCGTGAATTTGTGGAAAGCAAAACCGCCAAAGAGCCGGGCAGAGAGATTTTCAACGAAATGGTGGCGAGCATAGAGAAAAATGAAGCCGAAGGAATTTTAGCGTGGCACCCTGACAGATTGGCAAGAAATAGCATTGACGGTGGAAGAATAATTTATCTGGTAGATACTGGAAAAATAACCACGCTAAAATTTCCTACTTTTTGGTTTGATCCGACACCGCAAGGAAAATTTATGTTGTCCATTGCTTTTGGGCAATCAAAATACTATGTGGATAATCTTTCGGAAAATATAAGGAGGGGTATTCGCCAGAAATTGCGAAATGGAATTTGGCCCGCTTGGGCGCCACTTGGCTATGTAAACGACAAAAACGCTCGCTGTATCGCCGTGGACAAAGAAAAGGCAAAGTATATCAAGCGGGCTTTTGAAATGTATGCGACTGGCGAATACCCCCTCGCTCAAATCCGAAAGATTATCAATTCCATTGGCTTGGTTGGCAAGAAAGGCAAAATGCTTTCCGTCTCAAATTATCAATATATGCTCAAGAATAAAATCTACTACGGCATGATTGAATATAACGGAGAGTTGTATGACGGAAAGCATGAACCGATTATCACAAAGAAACTTTTTGATTCTGTTCAAGAAGTGATGGCGAACAAGAGCAAACCGAAATCGCCAAAACTCAAACCCTACATTTTTAGAGGATTTTTCCGTTGCGGAGAGTGCGGTTGCTTCATCACCACTGAAACACAAAAAGGACATAACTATTTGCGATGTACCAAACGGAAAAATCCTTGTTCGCAAAGATATGCGAGAGAGGACGCCATCACTTCTCAAATAAAAGAGGAAATCAAAAAAGTTTCTTTGTCTTCCGCTTGGGCAAACGCTTCAATCAATTTTTTCGAAAACGAAAAAATTAAAATTGCCCAAACGGAAAGCTCTTTCGCCCAAAAAGCGAGAAATGAGCTTGTAGAGATAGAAACAAAACTTGATCGCTTGCTTGATTTACAACTGGACGGCAATTTGTCGCAAGCGGAATATACTGCCAAAAAGCACAAGCTCATTCTCGCTAAAAAAGATTTGGAAGAAAAAATTACCGCTTTTGGGCGAAAGAGCAATAATCGGTTCGAACTTGCCATTGCCTTTCTAAAAGACGCCAACCAAGCCGAAAAATACGCTCAACAAGAAAATCCCGAAAGGATTCGGGATTTTCTCAAAAAGATTGGTTCGAACTTCCGCATTGCCGACCGCACTTTGGTTTTGGATTTCAAAAATGCCTTCAAAATTGCGGAAAAATACCATGCCGAGGCGCTTTGCGCCGAGGCTGTTTCTTACGATTTCACAAAAAGTGAAAATTGGCGGAGAGGGAGGGATTCGAACCCTCGAGACGAGTTGCCCCGCCTACTCGATTTCGAATCGAGCGCCTTCGACCACTCAAGCCACCTCTCCAAATTTTAGGGCAAAATTTTACCTCAATTTTTCCAACTCTCCACTTTTTACCCCCCACACATCTTTTTCCTTAATCGAATCGAGGTGGGAGAGTTTCGTTGTGGTGAGGAAGGTTTGGTGATTCGCGATTAAACCCATCAAACTTTTCTGTCGGCTTTCATCCAGTTCGCTGAAAACATCGTCGAGGAGTAAGACGGGTTTTTCTCCCAATACGCTTTCGATAAATTCCAACTCCACGAATTTCAACGCGAGGATACTTGAGCGAATTTCACCGCGGCTGCCGTTTTCGCTCAATAATTCTCCATCCAGCTCAAACACTAAATCCGCTCGGTGAATGCCATAATTTGTGTTTTGGTAACGTAAGTCTTTTTCACGCAGTTTCGTCAGATTCTCTAAATATTTTTTTTCAGTAATTTCTTCGCCCCGAAAATTCGCTATTCGGAAACTTAATTTTTTGGGCTCGCCAGCGATTTTCTCAAAATTTTTCGCCAATGGTTTCGTCGCGAATTCCAAAAACTCGGCGCGTATTTTTCCGATTAGACTTCCATGTCTTGCTAACTCTCCGTCCCAAAAATCCAACTCCTCTCGTTTCGCGAGCTGCTCGAAAATTCTTGCCAGCAAAGCATTGCGATTTTTGAGTGCTTTATTGTAGCTATTTAGCGCGAGCAAATATTTACTCGAAGTTTGTGAAAGCAGAATATCGAGATATCTTCTCCTTAGCGAGGGAGAAAGTAGCAGGAGGTTCAAATCTTCAGGCGAGAAGCTTACGATCGGGAAATTGCCGACGAGCCTGGTTTGAGTGATTGGCTTTCCATTTAACTTAAAAACTTTTTTTGCGAGAGTGGAAGCAATTTCAATTTTGATTTTTTCTTCTTTTTCGTTTCTTCCAGCTCCTTCTACTCGGAAAAAGCTCTCTCCTAACTTCACCAAACTTTTTTCGGAATTATTACGCAAAGATTTACCGAAGGCGAGGAGGGCAATGGCTTCGAGAATATTGGTTTTGCCTTGCGCATTTTTACCCACAAAAGCATTTACCTTCTGCCCGAAAGTAACTTCGAGTTTTGTAAGATTACGAAAATTTTGCGCGAGCAGCGAAGTTAATTCCACCTTGTTATTTTAGTTGATAATTTCTTCGAGCATTCGTTGTAAGTCGTTCGGCATTTGTTTGTCTTCAGGACAAACCTCAATTTTTTCTCCGATTCTCGCATTCGGCCAAAGCTCGACTGGCAGATAAAATTCCCGACTGTCCGCTGTCAGCCAAATCTTACTGCGTGCGATTTTTTCAACGGTGGCGACGATTTTATTTTGCGGCATTGATAATTTCTAAAACTTTAGTGAGGTAGACGGGTGATTCGATCAGTTTTTCTAAATTGTTCACATCGATCCAGCACCACTCCGCCAATTCCTTTTTTTCAAGCTTGATCTCGGAATCTATCCCAGTAAAGTCGGCGAGAAATAAGTGTACTTCTTGTCCGCGAAATTTTTTCAAGCGTTTCTCGATTTCGATATTTTCCGGCCAATTATAATTGTAAACTCCGACTTCTTTTAAATTCTCGAGCTTGCTGCAACCAATCTCTTCAGTGAATTCTCGCAGTGCGGCTTGTTCGAAATTTTCACCTTTTTCGACACCGCCTTGAGGGAATTGCCAAGCGTGGTGATTGCGTGGTTTTCGGACGAGTAAAAATTTCCCATCCTTCTTGGCGATGATTGAAGCGTTTTGGCGAAAAGGTTTATCCATCGATTTTAGTTTCCCAAAAAAATATCTTGAAAGCGAATTGCTTGTAGCAAAAGTTTTCTCAACTCGATTAACGAATCGCCAGCAAAGTCCCTCCAAAAATTAGAACAATTCCGATGATTTGCGGTAATGATAGAGTTTCGCGTAATACGAAAAAAGAAAGCAATAGGACAATCGCAAAAGTGCCGCCGACGAAGGCAGGGTAGCCGATGGAGAGATTCGTACGCTGCAAAAATAGCGCGTAAAAAATGACATTCATTCCAAACAAGAAAATTGCCAGATAAAATAGTGGATTTTTTAGGGTCTCGATTGAGGCGAAATTACTATTTTGTTCGCCCAAAATTTTCAAAACAAAGTTTGCTATTGCGTTGCAGCCAATTCCGATAAAAAAGAAAAAGTAAGTCATTAAAAGTATTTTACTTCAAAAATCCACCAAAAATATTCTTGCGAAAAGTCCGAGCAACTTTCTGCATCGCCCGATTTTATTTTTTTGAGAAGCTTGAAATTTACGCCGTCCGAAATTCTCGTTTCGCCGGTCTTCAGGTCGTCGTCCGCGAGCGGGAGGAGATTGGAATTTTGCCAGTCGGGATATTCGCGGTACATCTCCTCTTCGAGAATAAAAAAGTTAGGTCGCTCATTTTTTAAAAACTGAAGTTGATTGCTGGACTTCACGAAGGGAGTCGCGCGGGTGTCGAGTGTACCGTCGAGTGACAACATTCTTTGTTCGCCGTAAAAAGCCGACTGATCAATCTCTTTCATCGCGATTAAACTTTCTGGTGGCGTATTTTCGCGAATCCAAATTCCGACTTCTCGACGAGTTTTATCGATGAAAGGTTTTTCACAATTTTCAATCGAGTCGAGTCGTTCGAAAAACTGTTGTCCCGAAATTAGACAGCTTCCTACAATTGCTAAAATTAGAACTGGAGTTTGCCATTTTTTTGGCAGTCGGAAAATCCCCAAAACAGCAATTAAAAAGAAAAAGGGAAGAGCGGCGAGGAGGTAGCGGTAGCCTTCTGTCGTCGGGAAAATTAGCGAAAAGAAAATCGCATGGAAAGCGAGCCAGGCGAAAATTGGATAAAAAACGAATCGATTAATTTTTTCTCGTTGCCAAAAAAAGAACAAGAAGAAGGGAGTTAAAAGTAGAAATTTTGTAAGAAGGATTTTGAAAATTTCAAAAGTAAAAAAGACTCCATTCCACTCGGTTGCCCACTGTCTTGCGCGCAGAATTCGTGAGATTGAAGATGGAAAAAATTGGCCGGTATTCTCCCAAAGCCAAAAATAATAAGGTGCGAAAATTATCAAAGCAGGTAAACCGACTGAAAAAATTACCCGCCCGCCTTTTTTCATCAGCAGCGGGATACCGATGAAAAGTGAGAAAAACCACATCTCGGGTCGGGTGAGGATTCCCAAGCCAAGGAGGATTCCCAAGGCGATTTCTAGCGTGAGACTTTTTTCCAGCTCCAAAATTCTCAAATAAAAAATAAAACTTAATAAAACCAAACAAACATAAAAAGGCGTTTCCATTCCCTTGGCCGCCCAAAAAGAAAAAACAAAGCTTGTCGCCACGAGAGCGGCAGTGACCAGAGAGAGATTTTTGTTTTTAGAGACTTTGAAAGAGGCGACAAACGTTAAAGGTATCGATAATACTACAAAAAATCCTGCCAAAATTTTGACTATCCAAACTATCTTCATGCCGAAAATTTTCCAAAATGGGGCGAGTAGCGCGCTCCAAAGTGGCGAAGTTGAACCAGCGGAAAATTCGCTGTTGTAAAAAAAAGGTTGACCTTCGGCGATGCCGCGCGCGAAAACAAAATGAATAAAAGCATCTCCCATCACGACATCGCGCAAAAAATAAACTTGTCCTAAAGCGATTCCGCAAAAGAGTAAAAGCCAAAACCAGATCGGTATTCGGGCGTAAAATTTTTTCATCCAAACATTAAAATTCCAACTGAGGTTGCGACCCATAAAATTACGCTCGCGAGCAGTGGTTTGTCGGTGAGTAAAAGTTCGGTCGGGTCTTCGGTGAGTTTTTTTGAATCAATCAAAAACAGATAACGCAGCAACCCGAAAACTGCTATCGGAGCAGTCCAAATAAAGTTTGGAGGGTTATTAGCTTGAAACGAATAGAAAAGGTAACTCACGAGAATTGCGGGGAGCAGGACTTTGATTGTGGATTTCAAAAAATTGGGAGGGTAACTTTCCAAAACCTTTCGTGAGGCAACCCCTTGGATTTCGGTTTCCCGCAATCTTTTTCCACTCGCTAGGAGTAGGGCAAGTAAAAAGGTGATCGCGAGCAGCCAGCTAGAAACCTCTACGCCAATTACCATTCCACCTGCGAAGATTCTCACGATGAATCCCATCGCGATAAAAATCAAATCCAAAATGACAACGTGTTTGAAATAAGAAGAGTAAGCAAGCTGTAAAACCAAATAAACAAGAAGAATATCGAGGAGGACACAATCTACTTTCCAAGCAAAGAAAAAACTCGCCAAGAGCAGCAGCAAACTTAAAAAGACGCCTGCTGTTACTGGGAGCTTCCCGCTTGCGATTGCGCGCTGTTTTTTGTGTGGGTGTTTGGTGTCATTTTTTTTATCGAAAACATCGTTCATTAGATATACACCGCTTGCTGTCAGACAGAAAATCCCAAAGGTGATTGATACTAATTTGAAAGATTCCAGATTTAAAAACTCACGCGAAAAAACTAAAGGCACGAAAATTAAAAGGTTTTTAATCCACTGTTTAGGACGAAGGGATTTTAAAATTGCGAAAAGCATTGAAGAAATTTTAACACTGAAAAAAGGATGGCGAAGCCAGCCGTAGCCCGAAGGGCGAAGGCTGGTGGCACGGGGTGGACTTGAACCACCGACCTTGGGTTTATGAGTCCCACGCTCTAACCACCTGAGCTACCGTGCCATGGTTCTCGCATTTTATTAGAATAGAGCCGATGAGTAAACTCCCAAAAAGCTTTATTACGATTTCTTTTCTGCTCGCTTGTCTTGTCGGCGTTGCAATGGGGGAATTTTTTCAAATAAATCCGGTTTGGCTGGTTGGTTTTGCTGCGGTTAGTTTATTGGTTCTATTTTTCGGTAAAAGATTTTTTCGATTAAGTGGGATTTTGGTTTTAGGAATTATGCTTGGTTGGCTACGTTTTCAATTTTCTCTACCTGAGACGACGTCCGCTACTCTCGATTTTTACAACGACCGTGCTGAAAAAGTTGAACTAATCGGGGTAATTGCCGCTGAGCCGGATCGACGGGCGGATCATGCCAAATATGTCGTCGAAGTATCGACTCGCAATTCCCAAAAAGTTACCGGCAAAATCCTCATTAAGACGGCGCTACTACCGGAATATTTTTACGGGGATGAGTTAAAAATTTTTGGGACTCTCGAGACACCTTTTGAGACTGAGGAATTCAGTTACCGTGATTATCTCGCGCGATTTGGAATTCGGTCAGTCGCCTATTTTGCGCGAATTGAGAAAATTTCGTCTGGCAATAAAAACTTTTTTTTCACAAAGCTTTTTGTCTTCAAGCAAAAATTCGAGGCGAAAATTAACCAGATTTTTCCCGAGCCGGCAGCGAGTTTCGAGGCGGGACTTTTGATTGGTTCGCGACGGGGGATTCCCCCGAAAGTTCTCGAAGACTTCAACACGACGGGACTGACGCACATTATTGCGATTTCGGGTTACAACATCTCTATCCTGATTGCTCTCATTACCGCTCTGTTTGGAAATTATATTTCGCGACGGTGGCAGTTTCCGCTGGCGGTAATTTTCATCGTTGCCTTCACCTTGCTTGTCGGTGCGGGAGCGGCAGTGACACGGGCGGCAGTGATGGGGTCGCTCGCTTTTTACGCACTTACCCACGGTCGGCAATATCATGTCGGGCTGGCAATTACTCTTACCGCGGCGGCGATGGTTTTTTGGAATCCACAAATTCTTTTTCATGATGTTTCTTTTCAGCTTTCTTTCGCAGCGGCGGCGGGACTGCTTTTTGTTTCACCCTTGCTCGAAAAATATTTCCAAAAAATTCCTAACAAGTTTGCAATTAGGGAGTCACTGCTTTTGACACTTTCCGCACAGATTACCGCTGTTCCGTTGATTGTCTTCTATTTTGACCGGCTGTCATTGATTTCACCTCTCGCGAACGTTCTCGTCGCGCCGGCGATTCCGTTGGCGATGTTGACCGGTTTCGTCGCAGTGGTGGTTGGGGCGATTTACCTTCCAGCGGGGCTATTCGTCGGTTTTGTGACTTACGGAATTTTGAACTACATTCTTTTTGTCGCGGAATGGGGGGCGAAGCTGCCAGGGGCGAGTGTGGAGGTGGGTGGTTTTGGAATCGCGGCGGTTGTGATTTATTATGTGGGTTTGATTGGGTTTTTGATTTGGAGAAAAGCTAAAAATGTTCAACATGTCGTTTGAATTATCAAAAAATTTTAGATGAAGTCAAATCTATTTTTTCACTCTCTCGGTCACCGTTTTTTCATAAGCATCCAAATCTTCAATCGGCTTCTCTGCCACGCCAGTCGTCATCGCTGCTTCCGCGACTGCTCGGGCGATGCGTGGGACGACGCGAGGGTCGAGAGGTTTAGGAATGATATAATCAGTTTTCAAAGGATTTTCTCCGTCAAACACCCTGTTAGCTGCATCTTTGACGTAAGCCTTTGAAAGGAAGTCTTTGATTTTAGCTGGGACCTCTTCATTCGCTAATTCCGCTAAAGCATGCGCTGCTGCGAGTTTCATTTCGATGTTAATTTTCTGAGAGCGAACATCGAGCGTTCCGCGGAAGATTCCTGGGAAGCCGAGGACATTATTTACTTGATTCGGGAAATCGGACCGACCAGTTCCGACGATGAAACCACCCGCTTCTTTCGCGTCTTCCGGCATAATTTCTGGCCACGGATTCGCCATCGCAAAAATAATTGATTTGTCCGCCATCGACTTCACCATTTCCGGTGTGACTAAATCTTTCGAAGAAACGCCGACAAAAACATCCGCTTCCTGCATCGCCTCTGCCAAAGTTCTTTTCTCGGTTTCGACTGCGAATTCTTCTTTTTGCGGATTCATGCCTTCCTCGCGACCTTTGTAAATCACACCTTTCGAATCGCAAAGTGTGAGATTTTCTTTTTTTACACCAGCTTCCAGATAAAGTTTCGCTGTCGCTATTCCGGCTGCTCCGGCTCCGACAAACACACACCTCGCCTCTTCAATTTTCTTCCCCGCCAGCTTCAAGCCATTCAATAAACCTGCGAGAGTGATGATTGCCGTGCCGTGTTGGTCATCGTGGAAGACTGGAATATTCATTTCCTCGATCAATCGCTCCTCAATCTCGAAACATTCTGGCGCTTTGATGTCTTCAAGATTAATCCCGCCAAAAGTCGGCTGTAAGGATTTCGCGATTTTGATGAATAATTCAACATCGGTCTTGCCATCTCCCTTCCGCGAATCTACGCAAAGTGGGAAAACATCGACATCGGCGAATCTCTTAAATAAAACACTCTTTCCTTCCATGACTGGGTAGCCTGCTTCAGGTCCGATGTCACCGAGGCCGAGCACGGCGCTGCCCTCACTTAAGACGGTCACAAGATTACCCTTGTTCGTGTATTTGTAGACGTCCTCTTTGTTCTTATCGATTTCCAAACAAACCATCCCGACTCCCGGTGTGTAGGCAAGCGAAAGATCTTCCTGAGAGGCGCACGGTTTGGTCAATGCAATTTCAATCTTGCCTGGTTTACCGTCGCGACCGTGGTATTCGATTGCTTTTTGGGTGAGTTCAGAATTAGAGTCAGACATTACAAAAGAGTTAAATTGACTCTCATTCTACAAAAAAAACCTGCCAAACAAAATTTATTTCTGCAAATATTCAAAAGCCTGATTAGCAGCATGTGCGCCTTCGGCTACGCCAGTGACAGCTTGTTTCCAGTCGGCGTCGGTCACATCTCCGGCAGCGAAAACTCCTGTGACATTTGTTTCCGCGAAACGGGTAATCTTGATCTCACCTTTTTCATTCAGTTCCACACCTAAATCTTTCGCGATTTCGTTTCTGGGTAATCTCCCGATTTCGATAAAAATACCGTCGAGTTTCAGATCTTCGCCATTGTCCAACTTCACGCCCTCGACTTTTTCATTTCCATAAATTTTTTCAATATTCACGCAGCACTTTGTTTCAATGTTTTCGGCTGCTTCCATTCGTCGGATATTGATTGGCTCGGCGCGTAATTTTTCTCCGCGGTAAAGGATTGTCACTTTGGTGGCGTGTTGTGCTGCGATCAAACTTTCTTTAACTGCACTGTCGCTGCCTCCTACTAGGGCTACATTCTTAGTTTTAAAAAAAGGTGCATCGCAGGTTGCACAGTAGCTCACACCTTTATTCTCAAACTCTGCGGCGCCTTTGGCTTCGAGTTTGCGATGTTCAGTCCCTGTCGCAAAAATAACGGTTTTACTTTCAAATTCTTCGTTCGCGGTTTTAACCAAAAATCCATTTTTTGTTTTTTCTACTTTTGTTACGGCTGCACTTTTAATTTCTGCTCCCAATTTTTTCGCATGTTTCAAAATATTTTGCGCCAACTCCAAACCACTCAAGCTTTCAAATCCAGGATAATTCTCGACGAGGTGAGTGAGAGTAATTGTGCCACCTTCGAGGTCACCGATTACCAAAACTTTCATCTCAAATCGGCGGGCGTAAATTGCCGCGCCGAGTCCGGCTACGCCGCTACCGACAATTATCAAATCGTACATAGAATTGCTTTAAATGTTCTAGTTGTTGTAAGTGTTACAGTGTACCACTTTTTTTGTTCGCTACCATTCAGCGGTTCTCTCAGTCACTACATTTAGAACAATTGGAACAAGTGAAGCGATTGAACAATTAGAACTTTATCTAAAAATATCTTGCCAAGAAATTATTACCAGCAAGCTCAGGAGCAGAATGTAGCCGGCGGCGTGGATACGTGCTTCCCAACTCAGACTCATTTTTTTTCGAATAATTCCCTCGATAATTAAAAAGAATAATCGACCGCCATCGAGAGCTGGTATGGGTAAAATATTGAAAACAGCGAGGGTGAGTGAAAGCAGAGCGGCGAAATTCAAAAGTGCGAGGAGACTGCTGGCACGGTAAAAAGTTTCCTTCGCGATGGCGACTGGGCCACCGATGCCTTCCGGCAATTTTCCGTGCAGCAAGCTTCCAAATAAGCCGCCGACAGATTGAGTGATGAGTTTCGTGAGCCGTCCAGTTTCTCGTCCGGCTTCAAAGACCGAATTTGGAAAAGCATAACGGAGCTGGACTGCGGTAAATGGTCCAGAAAATTCGACCCCGATTTTGCCGTCAGCGCTTGGTGTTACCAAAATTTCTAATTTGGACTTTCTTCGAATCACCGAAAGCTTAGTCTCCTCGCCAGCGTGATTTTTCAATAAATTTTGAAATTCTTCCGCAGTGGAGAAAATTTCGCCGTCGACTTTTTCAACAAAATCATAACCTTTTAGTTCGCTCGCTGCTGCTGGCTCATCTGCCAAAACTTGCTCGACTAAAATTCCCATCGGCTGCGCTCCGACAAATTCAGCCTTCGGATTTTCCGACAAAACCTGATCGACTTCTTCGGCTGGGGCTAGAACGGTTGTTCCAATTGAAAAAACAATCGTCAAAAGTAAAAAACCAATTAATAAATTCATCGCGACTCCGGCGCAAACGATGATTATCCGTTGCCAAACCTTTTTGGCGGCGAAAGAATCCTTGTCTTTTAGAGATTTTTTATCGCTGGCATCTTCGCCTTTCATTCTCACGAAACCGCCGAGTGGTAGCCAGTTCAAAGTGTATTCAGTTTTCTTTTTATCGCGAAATAATTTTTTTGCTTGTGGAGGCAGGCCGAGACCGAATTCTTCTACCTTCACGCTGAAAAATCTCGCGGTGATGAAATGCCCGAATTCATGACCTAGGATTAAAAGTGAAAAAATTACGATGAAAGCGAGAATAGATGTTAAAAGCATAGTTGCGGTTAAATTTAGCTAGGAGATTTTTTTAATTCTAGCATTTCAAAACGTGGAACAAGGGAATACAAAATGATAGTGCTCCGCTATTCACTGATTCCAATATTCCATTATTTAGTGATTATATTTTCAGCATCTCGGATTCTTTTTGCTTGGCGTGTTTTTCGATTTCCGCATTTACCGCATCGACCTTTTCTTGTAATTTTTTATCAAAAAGTTTTTCCTCGTCTTCCGAAATTTCATCACTTTCTTTAGCAGCCTTTGCCTTTTTCCGGGCATCCTCTCGGACACGGCGGACGGAAATTTTTCCACTTTCTGCGAATTCACCGACGAGCTTAGTTAACTCTAATCTTCGCTCTTCTGTCAGTGGCGGGATATTCAGCGCGATTCGCAATCCATCGTTATTTGGGTTCAGTCCAAGACTTGAGTCACGGATGGCTTTCTCAATCGCGGTTAGGCTGGCTTTGTCCCACGGTTCGATAAAAAGTGTTTTAGGATCGGGGATTGAAATATTCGCGACATTTCGTAGCGGTTGTTGCGTCCCGTAAACTTCGATATTTAGTCCCTCGACGAGGCTCGCACTTGCCCGTCCGACCTGCAGACTCGCCAATTCAGTGCAGAGATGTTCGATGGATTTTTTGAGTTGCGTATCCGCAGCGGCAAGTAATTCAGAAAAGTTCATTTTGAAGAAATTAAACTACCCATATTTTTACCTTCCACCGCTTTTTTTAGCAATCCTTTTTTAGCGAAATTAAAAACAGAAATTGGGATATCCGCTTTTCCTAAAATTTTAAAAGCTGCCAAATCCATTACTCCAAATTTTTCCTGAACTGCTTTTTTGAAGCTAATTTTTTTCAAAAGTTTCGCAGACTTTGATTTCCGTGGATCGTGGTCGAAAACACCGTCGACATTGGTTGCTTTCACTACGAGATCACATTTCAGCTCCACTGCCCGTATGGCTGCGCCGCTGTCAGTCGTCACGAAAGGTTTACCTGTTCCCCCGGCGAGGATGGCAGCGCCTTTTTTTGAGAGGAATTTTTTTGCAGCGGAGATGCTGTAAGGTTCAGCTAATTCAGTCGGTGTGCGAATAGCAGAAAAGACTTTGGTGCGAATTTTTAATTTTTTTAACACGGCGGAAAGTGTGACGGCGTTGAAAGTTGTTGCCGTCATTCCTAGGAAATCAGATTCGACTCGGTCTATCCTCAAATCTTTTTTGTCGCGGAAGCGCCAAATATTTCCACCACCGACGACGATTGCAAGCGAAGCAATTTTCGCTGTTGCTGCGATTTCTCTTGCGGTTCGTTTTAGTTCAGCTTCGGAGGCGAAAGCTTCACCAGAAATTTTTAACAAAACTTTTTTCATCTCAAATGTTTAGGGATTTTTTGCTTCCCGATGATTTCCGTAAGGCCTTCTCTTGTTCGAATCAATTCTGCTTTATTCCCATTGACTAAAACTTCTGCCGGTTTTTCGCGGGTGTTGTAATTGCTCGCCATTCCGAAACCGTAAGCCCCGACATCCAAAATTGCGAGCAAATCTTTTTCCGCCAATTTCGGCAGCAGCCGATCTTTTGCAAGCTGGTCGGTATTTTCACAGATTGGTCCGACGACTGAAGCTTTCTGATTGGCTTTGGCGTTCAAATTATTTGCTAACAAAATTTCATGATAAGCACCGTAAAGTGCTGGTCGCAGTAAAGTTTGCATTCCGACGTCGACTCCGACAAAAGTTTTAGCGGCTTTTTTGATTGTCTGAACTTGTGTCAATAAAATTCCGGCGTCGGCGACGAGGTAACGTCCTGGTTCGAGCATCAGTTTTGGATTTCCCAAACTAAATCTTTTCACGCCTGTCATGAAAACCTTGGCGGTTGCAGCGATGGATTTTTCGAGGTCGAGAATCTTTTCGTTTGGCTGATAGGGAATTCCCAAACCTCCGCCGATGTCGATAAATTCGAACTGCACTCCGAATTTACGGCGAATCTCAGCGGCAAACTCCAAAAGTTTCGCAGTCGCAGCGGGGAAATATTTCGCATCGAGGACACAGCTGCCGGTCATCATGTGGAGTCCGAATTTTTTAACTCCTGCTTTTTTCGCGAGCTGAAAGGCGATGATTGCGTTTTTTAGGTTTTCACCAAATTTTGCGTCGTTGCCCGCGAAGACCAAGCCTTTGATTTTGCCACCCGAAATTCCTGGATTAACTCGCATCGAAAAAATTGGCGGCTTACCGAATTTCAATAATCTTTTGGCGGCGGAAAGTGAATCGACATTGACTGCCACTCCCGCCTTCAAACCATTCCGCAAATCTTCATCTGAATGAAAAACTCCAGAATACAAAATTTTCTCACGCGGGAATCCAGCTTTTTTTGCCAACTGAATTTCCCAATTGCCGGCGGCATCAGCCCCCAAACCTTCTTTCCTCAAAATCGAAAGAACTGAAAGATTGTTGTTGGCCTTGATGGCATAAAAAAGTTCGTGGTGGGGGATGTATTTAACCAAAACCTTTTTCACTCGTCGTGCATTTTCGCGAATCCGATTTTCCGAATAAACATAAAGTGGTGTCCCAAATTTTTTCGCCAAATCTTTCGATGAAACTTTCTCGATAAAAAGTTTTCCATTTTTCGCCGACAAGAAGTCGCGGTTGCGAATTAATGTACTCATAAAACAATTTTATCATTTTTGACGGACTGATTTTTTTGTTTAAAATGTCGGGACTACGCCTATTAAGTGTTGGTAGTTGGCCTAGAGAATCGAGCAGTTAGGTAGGCTACCCGTTCAGGATAGCTGAAGTTGAATTGAAAACAAATCTCTTTTAGAAAATCAGTAAGGTTCGGATAACCACGGTAA
>JAIPGZ010000004.1 GCA_021735425.1 Candidatus Altimarinota bacterium
TGATACAGGGGTGTATGATATTGGAACATATTGGGATACATCTGTAAAAACTTTTAATGTAAGAAACTCTTATGGGTCAGTAAATTTAGTGCCTGGTAGCGGAGGAGATTTATCCTCTAGTTATTTGACTGTTGTTAACACAGGCAACGTCGGCATCGGCACAACCAGTCCTGGTACGGAATTAGAGGTTAGTGGAACCATCATTGCAGATAATGTTGTTTCTCAAGGAAGTAGCGGGCATCCTTCTGGGATTGGAGCTTACGTAGAAACATATGTTTATCAAGGAGATACAGGTAGATTATTTACTTATGATGGTTCTAGTTATTATGATTTAGCAATCGGCGATTGGAATTCTGGAAACCCTAATATAATGTTAAAAACAGGAGGGAAAGTAGGTATAAATGAAGGTAGTCCAGGAAGTAAATTTAGTGTGGCTGGTAATGCTGCAATTGGTTCAAGTTATTCAGAAACGGCTGCACCGTCAAATGGAATGATAATAGAAGGCAACGTCGGCATCGGGACGACGGCGCCTAATGTGAAGTTGGATGTCATCGGTGACATTGAATACACTGGCACGATTACCGACGTCTCGGATCGCAGACTGAAAGAGAATTTCGAGCCACTCGAAAACGCGCTCGCCAGACTCGATGGTTTGCAAGGTTACACCTTCAATATGCTTGACGATCCAGAGCGCCGTCAGGCTGGTGTCATTGCTCAGGATGTGCAGGAAGTCTTGCCAGAAGCTGTTTCTATCATTGACGACGCCGGACACCTCGGCGTGGATTACACGCAGCTCATACCGCTTTTGATTGAAGCGGTGAAGGAGCAGCAGGGAACGATTGTGGAACTTGACGCGAAATACCAAGCTGAGATTGCGATTTTGAATCAAAAAATTGAGCTTTTGCAGTCTGAAAAGTAGCCTAAATCCATCTCCCGAATTTTTGTGGTACCCCCGATTTCTCTAAAATTCGGTAGGTTTTTCCAATTAAATCCGGTAGGCGATTGCTACTTTTTGACTTCAAAAAGCCGAATAGTCACTATTTGGTTTAATATCGCTTTATTTAAGCAGTTTCCTCTCTTTTTTACCTAAAAATCGAATTCCGATCAAAATATTTGAATTATTTTTACATTTGTTTCAAAATTGCGGGAGAGAGGAAAAAAAGTCTACCAACTACTAACTACAATCTACCAACTACCAATGATTGGTTTCAAAAAATATTCCGCTGCGAAAAAATCTGCTCGTGAGAAAGTTTCTGCCCCGACCATTCCCGTCAGAATTCCGCCAAAACAAACAAACTCAGCTCAAAATAAATCACGGTTTTGGAAACCGGAATACCAAAAGTTTCGCGTTCGTTCCGGTATCAAGACTTTTCGCGATCTCGAAGTTTACCAGCAAAGCAATCAACTTTCCGCTGAGATTTTTCAATTCAAACTCCCGCCGAAAGCCAAAAATCGTCGCAATTTGACCGTCGAAATCGACAAATTACAAACTTGGACCAAACAAATTCCGCGACTCATCGCCGAATCTTACGGCGACAAATTCGGCAATTTGAGCCAGTCGCTCGGCAAACTCGAAACCGCCGCCCAGCTCATCAGTGGCATCATCGCCAAAATCGATTTCCTGCTTGCCTCGCTCGAGCACTCCGACAGCAAGGAACTTTTATTGCAGTGGCTCAAAAAATATCAAATTCAGCGCGTCCGGATTTTGAATTTGAAACGAGCGTGGGGAAGGATTTTCCGCAAATGATCGAAAAATTATCTCATGGGGTAAACTTGAAATAAATGCAAAAGCAAAACAATTACGCATTCATTGATGGCAATAATTTGATTTTAGGTTTGCGAAATCAGGATTGGAAAATTGATTATCAAAAGTTTCATCGCTTTCTGAAAGATAAATATCGTATCATGAAAGCATTTTGGTTTGTCGGCTATATTTCCGGAAATGAAAAAATATATCAAAAGTTAGTACGAGCAGGATTTGCATTAATTTTCAAAAAAACAGTTATCGACAGATTCGACAAAGCCAAAGGGAATGTAGATGTGCTTTTGACCGTGAAATGCTTTGAAGAATTGGAAAATTTTGACGGGATGGTTTTAGTCTCGGGAGATGGTGACTTTGTAGACTTGATTCAATCGATAAAAAGGCGCGGCAAAAAAACAAAAATTATAGTTCCAAATGGCAAATTCTTTCCAAAACTTTTTGCCCCATTATCAAAAGAGTGTCTTTTTTTGAGCTGGCGGAATATTCGCAAAAAAATTGAATACCGTAAAAATGGATGGGGTATTTGTGGGGGACGCACCACACCACACTGACCCCATCCCGTTGAAACATTAATAGTTTATCGAAAATTTTCTAAAAGTCAAATTTCTTTCCCAAAATGCTTTTCGACCAGCAAGCCATCGGTAGCGAAAAAACTCTCGCCAAATGCCCCTACTGCGCGGGCAAAAATTTCGTCAAATTTGGCCAACGCCAAAAGAAACACGAGCTTGTGCAAATGTATTTTTGCAAACACTGTCAAAAAAAATTCACTTCCTCCATTACCAAAAACAAAACTTTTCCGCTGCGGCTCATTCTCGATTCCATCACTTTTTACAACCGCCTCAATTCGCTCGAAGAATCCGCTCAAAAAATTAGCGCGCAATATGGGATTAAAATTTCTTTTCAAAATATTGCCAACTGGCTCAA
The DNA here is from genome assembly GCA_021735425.1 of Candidatus Altimarinota bacterium. Taxonomy (GTDB): domain Bacteria; phylum Patescibacteriota; class Gracilibacteria; order JAHISY01; family JAHISY01; genus JAHISY01. The sequence goes on from JAIPGZ010000004.1 coordinate 2,687, forward strand.
AGCTTTCGCCGAGTATTTGCCTTTCGCTCGGATGCGTGATTTTATCGCGCAGAATTATGACAAGCGTTCTGTTTTTGTCGAATCCAAAATGTTGCACGGACAGGTTTATGATTTCAAATACCACCGTGCCAAGACCAATTTGATTTTGGGCGAAGATTTCAAAAATTATAAATTCAAACCTTTGCGCCAATTCCTCGAGCTCATCGTCGCGGAATGTCCGCATCAGATTTTCAAAAATAGTTCGCGACGCGCCTCCGAATACCAAAATGTTTTCGATCTCGACCAAGTCAAAATTACTCGCCGGGAAAATATGGCGGTCAAAAACACCAATTTTGTTTTACAGTCCGTCGCCAACAATAAATTGCGCCACCAGATTTTGCAGGAATTCATGTTGGTCAATGATTCCGTCACGATCGCGACCGAAGTGCCGGTTTTACTCGATCGCGACGATTTGCTGCACTACAAAAACTCGCTCAATTTCAATGTGCCGCTTGATTTGAATGACGGTGAAGCAATCACCGGACATATCGACTTTATCCAAATTCGCAACGGTGCGATTCACATTCTTGACTACAAGCCCTCTGCCAAAAAAGCCAAACCCATTGAACAGCTCACGATTTATGCTTTGGCTCTCGCTCGGCTGACTAGTCTGCGACTTTTTAATTTCAAATGTGCGTGGTTCGACGAGGAAGATTATTTTGAATTTTTTCCGCTCCATGTGGTTTACAAAAAGAAGCGGAAGAAAAAGTTACAGAATTGAACGCCGAGAAAGGTGCGGAGTTTGGATCTCAGCAAAATCAGATTGATGCCCTCGAGGCGGAGTTGGCGGAGATTCGGGCGATGTTGGTGGAGTAGAGTGGACCTTTATAAAATCTCCCTGCTCGTTCCACTCACCTCCCTCTTTACGAAAGAGGGATTAAGAGGATGCCACAAAGTGGCCCCTTTGGGGCTTCGCACTGTTTTAATTCTCCTTTTCGAGTGAGCGGAGCGAGCCGAAAAGAAAGCCCCTCTCTCGCGATAGTCCGCCGTTGAAGTTTGCCGTAGCTTGGAAGGTGAAGGTTGGAAACTCGGAAACGAAGGCTGGGTAAAGAGGGCCTGCCTGCCGGTAGGCAGGGTTGGGGAGATTTTATTAACAGCCTTTCCACCCTCCACCGTCCAATTTCCAATCAGGTTGGGGGAATTTTTTTGATAGCATTCAGGATTTGACAGCACAATTGTCATTATTTACAATAAGCATTGTAATAATTTACAATAACAACATGCTGAATTTCAGATCAAAAATAACGGAAAAAATCTTGGGATTTTATTTTTTGAATACTGGAGCAAAAAAATATATCAATGAATTGGCGAAAATTATTGAGGCTGATCCGGGCAACTTGGATCGGAAACTGAAAGAATTGCAAGCTGAGGGTTTATTGAGCTCGGAATTTTCCGGTAAAGAAAGGTATTATTCCTTGAATTTAAAATATCCGCTTTTAAAAGAGTTAAAAAAAATTTATTTGGCGAAATACGGTTTGTCGGAAGCATTAAAAAAACGGTTCAGTAAGCTTAGTGGTTTACAGCAAGGTTATATTTTCGGCTCGTACGCGGGGAAAAATTTTTCGCCGGAAAGCGATGTTGACATTTTGCTCATTGGTAGCCATTCGGCACTAGAAGCGCAAAAAGCGGTCTTGCCCCTGCAAAGGCAGCTGCAGCGGGAATTTAATATCGTTGATATGACCGAAAAAGAATTTTCTCAAAGAAAGCAAGATAAAGATGAATTTATTGCTAATATTTTTGAGGGCAAAATGATCAAAATAATCTGATGTTTGAAAAGTTCAATTTTAGCCCGAGACAGATTAAGCATTATTTTAACGCGGCTTTGCGGGATTTTAAAATTGCTTCGGACTCCGTGATTCCTGAAGTGATTTTTAAATTTTCTTATGACAGTCTGATGAAGCTTGCTGTTGCTACTTGCGCCAAAAATGGCTTCAGAGTCAAAGAGCGGATGGGTCATCATATTGAATTGCTGAGAAAATTATCCGAATTTATCGGGCTGGAAGATGTTGAAAATATCGGCAACAAAATGAGAAAAAAGAGAAATATGGATTTATACGAAGGTGGCATTTTGATTTCAGAAAAAGAGGCAGTGGAATACAGAAATTGGCTGAAAACAGTTTTTTCAAAAGCGGAAACATACCTTCTAGGTGCAAATAAATTATTGTAAACATTGATTAATTTTGGAGCTAAAAAATTGGGAATAAAGAGCTTTGTAAAATAGTGCGGGGTGTTTTGATTTTCAGTGAAATTTATGTGTTATCAGCCTGCCTGCCGGCAGGCAGGTGTCCATCAGCGGTTCAAGACTTTTTTCTCCCCAAAATTCCCACCCCAACCCATCTTTTCCTTGTATTTCAGGCCGATTTTTGCTAAAATGACTAGAATTTTAAAGTTTAAATTTAAAATTTTAAAACAAGGTCGAATGTTTGAATTTACCAATTTTGAAGCTTTCAAAATTAAGAAATTAGAGAATTTAAAATTGTTTTAAAACTTAAAATTCGAAATTAAAAATTGCGCTGTGCGCTAATCATAAAAACAAAATATTGCCTAAGTTTGCCCGAGCGGCCTTGGTTACGTTTCTCATCATTTCCGGTTTTTTCACGAATTTACAATCGGCGGACGCGGGTTACAATTTCTGGAAATGGCTTAATTTCGGTTCCGACCGCGACTCGACTGATTTCACTGTCGCGACGACGAATAAGACTCCGACGGCTCCGACTTTGATTTCCCCGGCGGATGCGAGCTACACCACTGACACGACGCCGGAGCTTTCCGTCACTTACGTCGATGCGGATACTGGCGATGTCGGGACGACAGAATACCGGATTGCGCTTTCGGCTTTCGGTTGCACGAATAACACTTCAGTCGTAGCTTCCGGTTCTTCCGCCGAAACCTCGGATGAATCCGAAACGACGACTTGGAGCGCCTCGAATTCCATTGGCGCGGACGGAATTTATTTCTGGTGCGCTCGGAATAATGATGGCGTTTTGGCTTCCGCTTGGACGACGGGGACTGGCGATGGTTGGAGCTTCACACTCGACACGACGAATCCGACTACCACTGCGGCAGTGACTGCTGGCACAGAGGGCAATGCTTCCTGGTACACGACGGATGCGACTGTCACCATTACCCCGGCAGATGCGACTTCCGGAGTGGCCTCGACGGTTTACTGCGAGGACACTACAGATTCCTGTACGCCGGCGACGGCTTACACCGGCGTGATTACCGTCTCGAATGAAGACACGAATTACATTCGTTACACTTCGACTGACCTCGCCGGCAATATTCAAACGACTCAATCACTCACAGTCAAAGTCGACAAGACTGCGCCGGTTTCCGGCACGGTTTCTCACGCCGACGCTTACCAGACTGCGACGACGATTGCCGTGACAGTCGATGCTGGCTCAGATGCCAACTCCGGTTTGAGTGCGACTGATTCCGACTATCTCCTCGAATATCGTGCCGCCACTTTGGCTGACGGGACTTGCGGAGAGTATGGCGAATGGACCGATTCTGTTGTGAGCGAGACTTACAATGCGACCGCTTACGATTTCACTGCGACGACCGCGCATTGTTACCAATTCCGTTACAGCGTCACGGATGTGGCGGGGAATTCTGCGACTTTCACTTCGACCAACACGACCAAAGTCGATAGCTCGACTCCGGATATCGTTGATGTGGATGCTGGTGCTTCGGCAGAAGATCGAGTTTCTTTGACTTCCGCGACTTGGTTCAAATCTTCCGACACCGGTTCCGATGACCAAGTTTCTTTCTCTTGGACTGACCCAGACTCGGTTTCTGACGACACTTTTTATTACGAATTAAACAGCACTGCGACGGCGACGATTACAGGTGATGAATCTTCCGCTACGACGAACTACATCGATTCCATTACCGTCGCCGAAGGGACTAATTATTTCCACGTCCGTCCGAAAAATTCAGCAGGAACTTGGGGTACGGAACGCATTTTCACCGTCAATTACGATAAGACGGAGCCAACGACGACGGTGACGATTACTGAGACGACTTACGGAGTCAACTTTAATCACACCGCGACAATCAATGGTACCGCAGCCGATGCTGGCTCGGGTGTCAGCTTGACAGAAATCACAATTCAAGAATCTAGCACCGACAATTACTGGACGGGTTCGGCTTGGACGGCGACCGAGACTTGGGTGGCGGTGACTACTGGTACGACGACTTGGACTTACACGCTTGACGATGAAAACTTCACGCATTCCCTGACCTACACCATCACCGCGCGAGCGACGGATGCGGTGGGGAATGTGACTGCAGCTGATTACGGTTCGGACAGTTTCCTCTACAACACCGGGAATGTCGCGCCAAACGCCCCGACCTTAGTTTCTCCTGCGAATGTCAGCTTCACCGCTGACACGACACCAGAGCTTTCCGCGCATTATTCTGACGATGATGTGGACGATGTCGGGACGACGAATTACCGTGTCGCGACTTCTTCTGAAAATTGTCTCGCTGGCACAGTCTTAGCTTCTGGTACTTCCGCCGAGACTTCCACCAATTCCGAAGCGACGACTTGGTCGGTTTCTTCCTCACTTGGTGCAGATGGGACTTATCACTGGTGTGCGCAAAATGATGACAGTACGATGCAGTCAGCTTGGACAGCGATGGGTTCTTTCATTCTTGACGCGACGAATCCAGTGATTGCCGACATCTCCATCGCTTCGACCAAATCAAGTTACTTCTACGAGGCGGACACCGACTTGGCAGATTCCGACGACAAGATTTATTTCAACTCTCTCACGAGCGAAGGTGCCGGACAAACCATCACCATCACCATTAGCTCGACTGAGACCAATCCAGATTCGGCTGCGGGTGAGACCGCCTTCTCGGATACGCCGACTGATTTGGACGACTCGCCGACTCAGACTTTGGATTATTCCATCGAGACCGATGCGGCGACTTATTCCGACCTGACTGTCACGCTGACAGACAAAGCGACAAATACGGCGACTTACGATGTCGACTTCATTCAGGACAATGTCGATCCGACGACTGCGGCGGCGATTACATCTGGGACGGAGGGAGATGCTTCTTGGTACACGACGGATGTGGAAGTCACGCTGACCCCAGCGGATGCGACTGCGGGGATTTCGACGACTGTTTATTGCGTCGATCAGGCGGATAGTTGTACGCCTTCGACGAGCTACACCTCGGCGGTGACGATTTCCGACAACGGCACGAATTACATTCGCTACTTCTCGACGGACAATGTCGGCAATATTCAGACGACACAAAGTTTGACAGTGAAGCTCGATAAAACTACTCCCGACATCGTCGCAGTCGACGCGGGTGCTGCTTCGGACGACAGGGTTTCTCTCACCTCTGCGACTTGGTTCAAATATACAGACACGGGTTCAGATGACTTAATCTCATTCAGCTGGACAGATTCCGCTTCACCTTCTGACGACACTTTTTATTACGAATTAAACTCCACTGCGACCGCGACAGTGACAGGTGATGAATCTAGTGCCACGACCGCTTACATTGATTCCATTGCTATCGCTGAAGGCAGCAACTATTTCCACGTCCGTCCGCAGAATGTCGCGGGGACTTGGGGTACCGAGCGCATTTTCACCGTCAATTATGACAAGACTGTTCCGACGGGTGGTTCAGCCAGCACGACCGACGGTTACGAAAACGACACGACGCTCGCGGTGACTGTTGCCGCCGGGACAGATTCTGGTTCTGGCATGTCGACGACTGCTTCCGACTACACTCTCGAGTACCACTTGGCGACTTTAGCAGCCGAAAGTTGCGGTAGTTACGGTTCTTGGATTGACGCCTCGGTCAGCGAGGTTTACGACGCGACGGCTTACGACTTCACTTCTGTCGGTGGCAATTGTTATCAAATGCGCTACACCGTTACGGACATCGCGGGCAATGAGGCGACCTGGACTGCTACCACTACGACCAAAGTTGACACTTCCGCGCCGTCGACTCCTTCACTTAGTTACACTGATGGTTTCACTGCGACGACTTCCCAGAATGTTACTTTTGCCGCGACGGACGGCGAGTCGGGTGTTGCGAATTACACACTTTATTACCGCGATGCGACACTAGCCGGGGGAAGCTGCGGCTCGTTTGGCGACTGGAATTCACTCGGTGTGCAGACTTCGCCCTACTCACACACTCCACTCACGACGGCGAAATGTTATCAATACAAAGTGACTGCGACGAATAACGCCGCGCTCGCTTCGACCAAAGACGATTCCACAGCGGTGACGAAAGTCGATACTGTGACTCCAGATATTCTCGCTGTCGATGCAGGTTCAGGCACGGATGACAATCGTACGAGCCTCGACTCTGACACTTGGTTTGATCACGTCGACACAGGTTCCGATGATCAAATTTCTTTCTCTTGGGATGACCCAGACTCGACTTCGGACGATACTTTTTACTACGAATTAAATTCCACTGCGACGGCGACGATTGACGGCACGGAATCTTCAGTTGCTACGAATTACATCGACTCGATTACTGTCGCCGAAGGCACGAATTATTTCCACGTCCGCCCGCGCAACGGCTCGCTGACGTGGGGCACAGAAAGAATTTTTACCGTCAAATACGATAAGACGGATCCAACCACTTCGGCAGAAGTGACAGCTGGAACGGAAGGCGACAACTCTTGGTACACGACGGATGCGACAGTTACCATTACTCCAGCGGATGCCACCTCTGGCATCGCTTCCACGGTTTACTGTACTGATACTGCGAACACTTGTACGCCAGAAACGGCTTACACGAGCGCTCTCACAATCAGCACAGAAGACATCAACTACGTTCGTTACTTCTCGACAGATAATGTTGGCAATATTCAGGCAGCACAAAGTTTGACAGTCAAAGTCGACAAGACTGCGGCGGCGACTGGTTCGACTGCCCACACTGACGGTCACGAGACTGATACTACGATTGCCGTTACGGTCTCAGCCGGTAGTGATTCCAATTCCGGTCTGAGCACCGACGATTCCGATTATCTTCTCGAATATCGTTCGGCGACTTTGGCAGCTGGGACTTGTGGGACTTACGGCGATTGGACTGATTCCGCTGCGAGTGAGACTGCCGCTGCGACGAATTACGATTTCACTTCGGCGACCGGCAACTGTTATCAATTCCGCTACACCATCGAGGACATGGCAGGGAATTCCACTACCTACACTTCTGACGACACGACGAAGGTCGATACCTCGACTCCAGATATTGTCGCGGTTGATGCTGGGGCTTCATCCGAAGATCGCGTTTCGCTGACTTCTGATGCTTGGTTTATCTACACCGACACTGGTTCCGATGACCAAGTTTCTTTCTCTTGGACTGACCCAGACTCGGTTTCTGACGACACTTTTTATTACGAATTAAACAGCACTGCGACGGCGACAATTACGGGTGATGAATCTACTGTTACCACCAATTACATTGATTCGATTACTGTTGCGGAAGGCATCAATTACTTCCACGTCCGCCCGCAGAATGCTGCATTGACCTGGGGCACCGAGCGCATCTTCACCGTGAAGTACGACAAAACGGATCCGACTGTCGAGACCGACACGCTCATTTCGCCGAATGGTGGAGAGATTTGGACGGGTGGCGATGGCGCGACTTATGACATTGTTTGGGTTGACACTGACTTTGTCGATGCGACTTCCGATTTGACCGCTACTCCGATTACCATTGATTACTCAGTGAATAGCGGTACCGATTGGACGGAAATCGCGACCGGCGAAGCGAATGACGGGATTTACACTTGGACGACTCCCGATCTCACCGACGAGGAAGTTCAGATTCGCGTGACCGCGACGGATATTTCTGGCAATTATGCCTCTGATACATCTGATGCCGACTTCAGACTTTCCGCCCACGACAACTGGATTGCTCTTTATATTTCCGAGGGCAATAATCAAAGCGGTGGAATGGACGCAACTTTGACGACTGATTTCAAAACCCGTGTTGGTAATGGTGCTGACTCCGGAGAGACTTACGCTGGAGCAGATGCCGTGACAGTCACCTTCACTGTCGCCACCACTCCGACTGAGCCGACAGCAGTCGGACAGTCTCTGGCGGATGGTAGCTTTGGCACGACTTTCGGCGGTACTTCCGCAGCGAAGACTGTCACTACTGACGCGGATGGTTACACTTCTGTAGTGGCGACTTTGGGTGACAGGGCGGGGGATTACACCGTCATTGCCAGCTTCACGAATGTCGAGACAGCCGAAGCTAGTCGTACCTTTACTGCCACCGAGCGTGAGGTCTTTAAGTTTACGATTTCCGATCCGATTCTTTCTATGGATGTCGACCCAATGGTCAATTCCACCGGCAGTGAATCAACCACTCTTTCTGTCACCACCAATGCGGCGAGTTATCAAATCAATATTGACCCGACGGCGTGGCCGACTTATGACGAGGAAACAATTCAAAATTGGTCGGGTGGCTTCGGCTTCGGCTGGGACAATAACGACGCGGGGACTAGCGGTGGTACTTCAGAAGCTTCTGCCTTCGACGGACTCGATACGCCGACAGATGCTTACGTCTGTTCTGGCGATACCTGTCAGGGGACCGTCGAATTTACGCTCGATTTTCACACCGCGGTTGATTACAGCTACGAAGCGGGGACTTATGAAAACACCCTGACAGTCGAGGGAGCGAATATCAGTTTTTAGGCTTATTCAAGGCAATCAAGATGGTTAAGAACATTTGCTAAAAACCTTCAAAAATGCTAAAATAGGGGAGTAAAAAACTAAAAATAAACCAAAAGATTATGCAAAACAAAAAACCACTTTTGACTCGGGTTAGCTCCGTCGTCCTTGCGTTGACGTTGCTTTTTACCGCGTTGCCTACGGCGACTGCTGCGGCGGATGAGCTCACTGGTTCCGGTGCGACCGGCAAACCGGCGGCGACGATTGCCTCCGAAGTTTCGACGACTTTAGCTGCGAATCTCGATGCGGCAGCGACCGCGACCTCGCTCACGAGCGGGACCGGATTCGCGAGCGGAGACCTCGCTTTAGTCGGCAATGAGGTCGTGACTCTGACGACGGTTTCGACTGATACTGTTTCCGTGATGTCGCGTGGGACGACTTTAAACAGCGTTTCTACGACGGCAGCAGCTCACCAATCTGGTGATACGATTCGTAATATCGCTCAAAACATTCAAATCGTTTTAGAGTCTGGCGATCATATTATCCAGTCAGGAGACAAAATCGTGATTGCCGTTCCAGCAGATTTCGACAATTTTGAAAATTTAACAGCAGGTGATGTTTCCGTTACGACGGAAGGTGACGGAGCAGTTTCTGAGACTGAAACATTCGACACTACTGATCCGACCATTACGATTACTGCGACGGGTGATTTCGACGACGCGAATGAGGCGGTGACGGTTACGCTCGGTTCGACTAATCAACTCGATATGCCGGCGGCTCCAGGCAATTACGCTTTTCATATTTCAATTCAAAACGCGGCTGATCAAACTCTTGAGACCGGCTATGCTCTCCTCTCGTGGGCGAGCGAAGTGAAAGTTCGCGCTGTTGTGGCTGAGGCTTTGATTCTCACAATTAATGACACAGCGGTTGATCTCGCGGTCGATCCATCAGTCGCTGACGGTGAGGATTTTAGCCAATACACGATTCTCACTGCCAAGACCAACGCTAATTCTGGCTACAAAATTCAGGCCAAACTGTCCGGTGCGGAGAATGCTTCTTCGGCCCAACTAGATGGTACTGATACGGGTAATTCTTCCGCAATTACTAGTGGTAATGCCGAAACGACCGAAAACAGAATTGGTTATTACGCCTACAATTCACAGGAAACTACCAAAACATTAGCGACGCTGAAATCAGAGGGTACACCGACTGCTTTCGCCGCCGCGACTGCCGCGAATCTCGCACTTTACGATGGCACGGCGAACGGGGTGGAGGCGACTGCTCCGACGAATGAACAAAAACACACGATTTACTATGCTCTCAATGTCGATTACCTCACCCCCGCGGGGACATACGAGGGGACGGTGACTTATGTGGCACTGCCGACATTTTAGGTTTTGGAGAATAGCAAGTAGAATGTGGAAGAATTTTAAATTTTAAGTTTCAAATTTTAAAACAAGATTGAATATTTAAATTTAAAAATTAAAAACTTGGGAAATTAGAAATTGTTTAAAAATTGAAAATTAGAAATTAAAAATTAAATCCAATGCACTCTAAAATCCAAACAATAGCTCGTCGTGTCGCTGGCACATTCTGCGTATTAGCTTTGACTATTTCGACGGTTCTTGCGGTTGGTGTGAAGCCAGTGCGGACAGAATTAATTATCGATCCAGGTGGGAGCGGATCGGCGACGATTCGTGTCATTAATTCCGAAAATATTCCTGTCATAGTTCGTCCGGAGATTACTGTTTACACCAAAAACGACGAGGAAGGCTTTCCGGTTTCTGAGAATTTATCTGCGGATGATCCGATGAATATTCACGATTGGATTGAATTTCCAGAGGGCGATATTTCGCTGGATCCGAATTCCGAGGAGCAGGTGACTTTCACAGTGAATGTCCCAGAAGGTGCGCAGCCAGGTGGTCGCTATGCTTCGATTCTTTATACTTCCGTCGACGATGCGACTTCCGGTGGAGTCAAGATTCAAGTAGCGGTGCCGAGTTTGATTCTCGTCAAAGTTTCGGGTGAAGAAGTTCACGCTGGTGAGAGCTTGAGCTTCGGTGTCAAAGACGACAAATTACTCAGTGATTTCAATCCAATGTTGGCTGTCAGTTTCCAAAACTCTGGCAACGTTCATGAAAAACCAAGTGGTTTAATCACGCTCACTGATTCGACTGGTCAGTCTTTGACTCAGATTGCGAGATACCGCCATCCTGTTTCAGGTGCTTTGGTTACCGGCGATGCGATTCCGATCAATCTCGATGGAGGCAATGTTTTGCCAGGTAGCTCTCGCACTTTCACTGCCGAGTGGAATGAAAATATTCGACCGGGAAAATTCACCGCGAAGATGGAATTGAAATTCGGCGGCGATCAAGTTATCGAAAAATCAACTGATTTTGAGATTAGCGAAGATTTGCGACTCGACAGTTTCGTCATCAATCAGCTCGAAAATTCGACTGACTTCACGATTACTCTCACCAACTCAGGTAATGTTTTCGAGAGGCTGGAAGGCACGATTGAAATTTTAAATGAATTCGATAGCGTGATGGCTTCTCCAGAGATTCCAGCTGACGCGAAATACATCGCGCCTGGCTCGACTGCTTCGGTCACGATTCCGTGGCTTGACAAGCAAGTCCCCAAAGGAAAATATTCCGCCAAAATTGTTGCAACACATGGTTTTACCGACACTCCGGTCGAGGGCGAAGTTCAGTTCTCCTCGGATGTTGTTGATTACATGCTCTATGGGATGATTGGAGGAGGAGTCTTAGTTTTGATTTTGCTGATTGCGGTGATTGTACTTTTAGCGAGGAAGAGAAAGCCGGAGGCAAGTGTTTAAAATTTTCAATTTCTAATTTCTAATTTTCAAACAATTTTCAATGTAACAATTCCTCAATTTTCAAAATAACTTTTAATTAGTTTGAAAAATTAAGAAATTAAATCATTAGAAATTGTTTATAAATTGAGAATTGAAAATTAGAAATTGGGTATCTCAATAAAAATAAGAAATAAAAAAATAAATGCGCTCCACCTTTACATCTCGATCTGCGCTTTTTCACAGAATCGTTGCGTCTCTTTTTGTCACAATCTTTTTTTTCACAAATTCCGCTGTCGCACTTACCAATTTTTCAGCTTCGATTTTTGCTTTCTCCAGTGTTTTGTCTTCGACGTCTGCGGCTGTTCGGATTGCTCCGCCGGAAAATGTTTCCGCTGTCAGTCCAGCCTCTGCTGCCACGCTTTCCTGGAAAGCCTCGCCACACGCGGTTTCCGGCAGCGTCGACAGCTATCGGATTTATTTTAAGCCTTCTTCTGACGCTACTTATTCTAGCTGTCCAGCTTCTGATGCCGAAAAGAATTTGAAAAAAAATTGTGCGGTGGAATATTCTTTTTCGACTGACCCAACCGAAACTTTTTCGTTGACTATCGATAATTTAAGTCCCGGAAATTACGATTTTATCGTTCGAACCGTTGCGAATGTCGCTGATGCGGATTTCAATTCCGCCATCCATGAAAGTAAAACCGATTGTGCGAGTTGCGAAATCAAAAATTTTTCCGTCACAACTGAAGACGAAACAGCTCCAGCTCCGAATCCGAATCCGGGCGGTGGAGGCGGTGGAGGAGGTGGAGGAGGAGGCGGTGGAGGTGGAGGAGGTGGTTCGGTTGGAACACCAGGACCGACTCACGCTGCTGCGCCGAAAGCTACGGTTATCAAAATTTCCGAAACAGAAAGTGAAATTAATTTTCGGGTGAACCTAAGTTCACCCCAAAAAACCAGGGCACAAATTGGGATTTCTTCTTTACAGAAAAGTGAAAATTTTGACGAGCGGTTGATTGAAATCGGTCAGCTTGATAAAAATGAAGTTTGGAAAAGTTTTACTAAAACCGAAATCAAACCAGAATCAACCTCGATTGAAATTCAAAAAAGTGAAAATGTGACGGCAAAAATTATCGATGCTGAAATTCTAGAAAAAGCTGCGGGCGTAAAAATTGAAACAACCAAAGCAATTTTGCCGACGATGGGCGGTGAAATTCCGGTTGCCGTAAATTTCAAAAATCTGGCGGCGCAAATTGAAATTCCCGTGAATGCCAAAGTTCGTGAGGCAGATGAGACAATCTTTAACCGTGTGATTCATCCTCCGCAAGTCGTTTCGGCTCCGCCTAGTGGTGGCGGTGGTGGAGGCGTTCAAATTGAATCTGCCATCTCAGTCGGATCATCGAATGGCTCGATTACTTTTGATCAGCCAGTTTTAATTTCGCTTCCGATTAAAGCAGGCTTGACTCAGCCCAAATTAGTTTTTTTCGATGAGATTTCTGAGGAATGGTTGCTGGCAGAGGATGTCAAGACTGGAAAACTCGGCGGAAAGATTAGTGCTGGCAGCAAGACAATTTCCGCTTTTGTGAATCACTTCACTATCTTCGCTGTCGCGGGCGTGGACGATGATCAAATTGCTGGGATGGAAGATAAATCCAAGGACTGGAGGCCGGCAGTGGGAAAAACTTTCCGTGATTTGGCCGAGAGCCATTGGTCTTATGATTTTGTGATTAATTTGAAAAACAAGGGAGTGCTGGCGGGCTATCCCGACTTGACTTTCCGACCAAATAATTCCATTAATCGCGCCGAGCTGACCAAAATTGCCGTCGAGGCTTTCTTGCCAGCTGAAAATTCCACTGACCAGAATTCCAAATTTCCTGATGTCGCGGCGGGGAGTTGGTTCGAAAAATCCGTCGTAAGGGCGGAAAAATCCGCAATCGTCGGAGGCTATCCCGATGGTTCCTTCCGTCCGGGCAATTCCGTCAACCGCGCGGAGGCTCTCAAGATTCTCATCGGCGCGGCGGGATTCACGACTGATTCTGTCGAATCACAATTCGCCGATGTTTCTACTTCGGATTGGTTCAATCCTTTTGTGGCTTGGGCGGAGCGTAAGGGGGTGGTCGGAGGTTATCCGCTCGAATTTGGAAAATACGAATTTCCGCGCGAGCTACAGTTCGGCAGTAATGGCGAGGACGTCGGAGTCTTGCAATTTCTACTTCGCGAGATGGGATTTTATGCTGGCAAAACTTCATTTTATTTTGGTAATTTGACAATTGATTCGCTCACGAAATTTCAAGAAAAAAATCTCATCGCCGGCAGTTTCCGCGCTGGCGTTTTCGACGAAATCACTAAAAATAAAATTTATGAACTTACCGAGATTAATCAATCGCGTGTGGTTTACGAATTCCGTCCGGCGAATCCGATTACTCGCGCGGAGGTTGCCAAAATTGTCTCAATTCTTCTTGATTTGAAAAATCAGGGATTTTCGCTCGATGCCAAAATCCACGAATCTTCTTCACAAGCAAAACCGCGTTTTGATCTCACGAAAGTTGAATTCGAAAATCCGCTTCCTGTTTCGGCTCCTGTCAAAAAACAGGAAGTTTTAACGCCGAATTCTTTGTTTGAAAAATTGCGAAAGATTTTTTAGCTAAGTCGAAATTTCGTTCAGCCCTCGCAAATAAAAAAAGATGGCGAAGCCATTCGTAGCGCCAGCATTTAAAAATGTCTGTAGATTAGTCATACGCGTCGCCCTTCTTCGCCAAGGCTTCGAAGGGCATTCCTCGCTGGCGCGAAGAATGGTGGATCGGCTGGGGTTCGAACCCAGGACCTTTCGGTTAAGAGCCGACTGCTCTACCAGCTGAGCTACCGATCCAGTTTAGTTTTTGGTGATTAGGTTCGATTGATTTTAAAGCCGGGGGATTTTACAATAAAATTTTTGGGTTTGCTAAAATCATTTCACTAAAATATTCAATCTTAAATCTAAAATTTTAAATTCCCTGCCGGGGTGGTGAAATGGTAGACACGGGAGACTTAAAATCTCTTGAGTATCAAAGCTCGTGCGGGTTCGAGTCCCGCCCCCGGCACCAAAAAAGTTTTTAGTCGATAGTTATTAGTTGGTAGAAAATTTTAAAAAAAGACTCATCACTCGCAACTAAAAACTTGAAACCATTTGGAGGCCACGGCCGGAGTTGAACCGGCGAATGGCGGTTTTGCAAACCGCTGCCTTAACCACTTGGCTACGTGGCCGGAAAGTTTGTAGTTTGTAGAATGTAGCTGGTAGATAGTTTAATTTAAAATTCTATTTACTACTGACTACCAACTACTGACTGAATGGTGGAGCTGAAGGGATTCGAACCCTTGACCCCCTGCTTGCAAAGCAGGTGCTCTAACCAGCTGAGCTACAGCCCCATGATGTGAGTTTTATTTTAAGTGGACTTTAACTGACCCTCCCGATGTCATCGGGATGCTCTAACCAACCGAGCTACAGCTCCACGAAAATTTTTAATTTTGTAGTTTTTAATTTTTAAATAATTTTCAAATCCTAATTTTTAAAAATTTGGAATTAAGATTTATTTCAAAAATTACAAAATTATAAAACTTAAAAATTCATTCGTCTAAAGAGCTGGGAGATTTTAAATTCGAAAGCGGTTTTTCGCAAATCAAACTGCCAAATCATTCGACGGGCATTCCTTGGTTCGTGATAAAACCGGGTACGATTCGGTCGAGTGTGCCAGTCAACCACAAAAAAGTCCCAATCATTAGTGCCAGACCGAGAAGTTTCAAAAAAGTATAAGTCCCGCCCATTCCAAACCACTTCTCCGCGAAGGAGAAACTGCCAGTGAAATCTTTGACTCGTTTTGTTTTGACGACGAGTCCGAGGCCAGAGGCAATCAAAATTATCGCCCAAATTATTTTTCCAAACATAGCGAAATTTTAGCAAAAAACATTTGACTTCTAAAATTCATTTCCCTAAAATGCCTCGGCTCTCTTTTTGGAGGTGAAATTTTTATTCTCCCAGAGCAGAGTTCGTCCTTTGATTTCTCGGTTTACAAAATTTATCAAAATTATTTATCAAAACTATTAAGTTAGTATTCAAAATGTAGCAGGAAAATATTATTTCCGAAGTGATTCGGAAAAACAAATCAGTTTTAAAATTTTTTGTTGGAATAATTCCAACTTCAAACTTTTTATGACGAAGAGCTAACCTCGCTTGCGAGGAAACGTTTTTCGTTTTTACGAAGAGTTTGATCCTGGCTCAGGATGAACGCTAGCGGTGCGTTTAATACATGCAAGTCGAGCGCCCAGCACTTTGTCTTCGACAAAGTAATTTTTAATTTTTAGTTTTGTAATTTTATAAATAATTTCTAAATCCTATTTTTTAAATATTAAAAATTGGAAATTAAGATTTATTTAAAAATTATAAAAATTTAAAAATTAAAAATTTCACCGAAGGTGAAGTGCTGGGAGCGGCAGACGGCTGAGTAACACGTTGGTACCTGCCCGATACTTGGGGATAGCTCGGAGAAATCCGGATTAATACCCAATAGTCTCGGCAACCTTTTGTTCACCTTGTGAAAATTTTCAAGACTCAATTTACAAATTTTCAAATAAATCTTAATTCTCAAATATCAGTGTTTAAAAATTAGAATTTGAAATTTATTTCGTAAATTGAAAATTTGAAACTTGAAAATTCGAGCGAAGCGAGCAGTAGGTTGTCGAGTAAAGATTTATCGGTATCGGAGGGGCCTGCGGCCTATCAGTTAGTTGGTGAGGTAACGGCTTACCAAGACAATGACGGGTAGCTGGTGTGAGAGCACGACCAGCCAGAATGGGACTGAGACACGGCCCATACTCCTACGGGAGGCAGCAGTAAAGAATCTTCCACAATGGGCGAAAGCCTGATGGAGCGACACCGCGTGAGGGATGAAGTCCTAACGGACGTAAACCTCTTTTGTGTGGGAGCAAATTTTTGAGTCAACCACACGAATAAGGACCGGCTAATCACGTGCCAGCAGCCGCGGTAATACGTGAGGTCCAAGCGTTATCCGGAATCACTGGGCGTAAAGCGTCCGCAGCCGGAAATGTAAGTCTGGAGTGAAATTTCAGAGCCCAACTCTGAAAGCGTTCCGGAAACTGTATTTCTAGAGTTCGACAGAGGCAAGGGGAATTCCGATTGTAGGGGTAAAATCCGTAGATAATCGGAGGAACACCAAATGCGAAGGCACCTTGCTGGGTCGACACTGACGGTCAGGGACGAAAGCGTGGGGAGCGAAGGGGATTAGATACCCCCGTAGTCCACGCCCTAAACGATGATTACTCGATTTACGAGAGATTCGATCCTCTTGTGAGTCCAAGCTAACGCGTTAAGTAATCCGCCTGGGTAGTACGATCGCAAGATTAAAACTCAAAGGAATAGACGGGGACCCGCACAAGCGGTGGAGCATCGGGTTTAATTCGATAATAAGCGAGGAACCTTACCAGGACTTGACATCCCGAGAATCCTGTAGAAATACGGGAGTGCTGCAAAGAACTCGGTGACAGGTGCTGCATGGTCGTCGTCAGCTCGTGCCTTGAGGTGTTCGGTTAAGTCCGTAAACGAGCGCAACCCACGTCGTGTGTTAATTTTTCACACGAGACTGCCCGTTCCAAACGGGAGGAAGGTGTGGATGACGTCAGATCAGCATGGCCCTTATGTTCTGGGCGACACCGGTGCTACAATGGTCGGTACAAAGGGTAGCCAACCCGCAAGGGGGAGCCAATCCTGATAAAGCCGGCCTCAGTTCGGATTGGAGGCTGCAACTCGCCTCCATGAAGTTGGAATCGCTAGTAACCGTATATCAGCCATGATACGGTGAATGTGTTCCCGGGTCTTGTACTCACCGCCCGTCAAGCCACGAAAGAGAGGGGCACCCGAAGGCTTCCGTTTTACGGAGGACCACGGTGAAACTCTTGATTGGGGCTAAGTCGTAACAAGGTATCCGTAGGAGAACCTGCGGATGGATCACCTCCTTTCTAGGGAGCTAAATTAGTGAGTGGCTTTTAGCCGCTAACCACTAGTTATGATCGAAGATCATTAGTGATCACACTTTCCTGCTACATTTTGAAGACTAGATATTTGATAAAATTAAGCCTCCAGCGACGGAGGTTTATTTGACGTAAAGAATTTTCTTTGTTCGTAAATCGCTGCTTTTGCATTCCTCCCTACTTTTTCTCTAAACTGATTTCCGAAATGGCACTCTCCAAAAAAGAACTTCGAGAAATTGAGTCTTTGATTCGCAAATCGAAAAAAGGCGATGCGGAGGCTTTTGGGCAGATTTATGACAAGTTCGTGCTGCCGATTTACCGTTACATTTATTATCGCGTTTCGAAGAGCCAGGCGGAGGATTTGACCGAGCTGGTTTTTCTGCGCGCCTGGGAAAAATTAGCCAGCTATTCCAAGCAGGCGGGTGGTAATTTCAATTCCTGGATTTTTCGTATTGCGCACAACGCGGTCATCGATTCTTACCGTGAAAACTCTAAAGCCGATCTTTGTGAGCTCACCGAAGAAATTCCCGAAGTTCGGCTCGCTGCCGATCCGGTCCAAAATTTAGAAAACAAATTTGAGCAAGTAGAATTAATCCGCGCCCTGCGTCAATTGCCTGACTTGCAGCAACAGGTCGTCGTTTTGAAGTTCGTCAACGGATTCGAAAATTCTGAAATAGCCGCGGTTATCGGCAAAAGTGTCGGTGCGGTTCGTGTGATTCAATTTCGCGCGCTCAATCGATTAAAAGATTTACTCAAGCAAACTGAGGCGGCAAGTAACAAAGCGGCTAAAGCTGCGTTCAAGACAGTGGAAGATGCTTGATTTTCTACGCCGCTTTTCGAATTCTCCCAAACACTCGGATAACGAGACACGCTTTGGGCAGCTTTTTACTAAGCCAGAGTTGGATTTAGAAACTCAGAGCAACCTTAAAAAAAGGCTTCTAAATCAGATTTATACCGAGCTAAGAGAGGATTTCGAGGCTCAGACACTTGATCGACAGATTGCTGGTAAAAAGATTAAAGCGACCGGAGGGATGCTTGATTTTCTCGCTTCAGTCGTAGAGGCGCTACTCAATTTGCCCAAAGTTTTGCCAGAAAGAATGTGGCAGACTCGGACCCGCGAAAATTTTGAAGGTCGTGCGCCGCGTCGTTTTTTCATCGTTCTCCGACAGGCTACCGCTTTCGCGATGCTGTTGATTGTCGGTGGCGGGATTACTTTGACATCATTTATCACCCAGACTCAGACTGCGGTTGCGCAGTTGGCAGTTAGCTCAGGAGTGGTCCAAGTTCGTGAGGCGCAATCAACTTTCTTTGAGGAAGTCGCTGGTTTTGCGACGATTCGATTGGGTGACACGATTCGAGTTGGGGTGAATTCCACCGCGGATTTGTCTTTTTACGATGCGAGTAAAATGCATCTCACCGCATCGACCGAAGTCTCCATTACCGAATTTAGTCCGAACTACATTTCTCGCGAAAAAAGTGGGGTGAAAGTTGCGGTTTTGTCGGGCAGTGTGAATGCCGAAGTGGCGGCGAAGGAGGACTCTTCTTTTCAGGTCGAGACTTCGACCGGTAGCGTCGAAGCGCAAAATGCCAAATTTTCAGTCGCGATTAATCCCCAAACTGGCAGCACCAAAATTCAAAGCTCCGAAGATTCAGAAGATGTGGTGGCGGTGAAGTCTTCCAAAAATTCAGAATCAGTCGCACTCATTGCAGGCGAGGCGGTGATTTTCGCCGATCCGGCTTCTGAGATGCTGGTTTCCAAAAACGCTTCTGGCGAAATCGAATTACCGTCAATCACCAAAATTGCGAGTGAAGCTGAGTTCATCAAAATTCGCAGCTTCGATGCTCTGGTTTCCGCCCAAGACGGTGATGTTGCGATTGCCAACAAGATTCGCGCTGGCATCGAAGAGAAATTGGATTCCTTGCTCATCGCGAGCGGAGTTGCTGAGATTCATGGTGGGGGGATGGAGGCACTTCAAATTTTCGTCAGCAAGAATTATCTCGTCGGGGAGCAACGAGCAGCGACTTTGGCAAACCTACAACAGGCAGGGGAAATTAACCAAATCTTGAATTACTATTTCGTCTCGCCACGCTTTCTCAAAGGCGTTCCTGAATTTGAGATTCTCGCCAATAGTTCATTCACTCCGTCGGGTAAATTGCGCAATCTTTTTGCGGTTCTGCGTGCGAAGCAACTGGCTCATACTGAGATTCACGCGACGATTGACACTTTGGCAGCGCGGCTTACGCTCGAATTAGCCGAAAATTTACGCAGACAAAATCTGACCGCCGAGCTGGCTCAGATTCTCCAGCGAATGGAAAATCAACCAATTTTCCTCTCCGTCCTCACCAATTTGCAATCGCTGATTCCGATTCAAGACTCCGCAGTTGTCGAAAAAGAGATTCAGACTTTAGAGCAAAGGATTCAAAAATATGCCGGCGCCTAGTAAGGTTCTTCAGTGGTAGTCTGACTGTTGTGCGTGGCCTTTTGCAAATCCTTCCGCGAGTTAATTTCGCCTTTGTAGGTTTTGGCAATATCGATTTCGGCGCGAGTCAGTTTTTTGTTTGGGTCAGCGAGGCGATCGTAAGCCGCCATGATTTCACGATATTCGGCAGTGCTACCCCAGTTTTTACCAAGTGTCTTTTCGAGAAAAACTTTCAAAGTGCCAGTTATTTTGGTTGAGTTTCCTCTTGCTGCGCCTTCATCGGTGTCGTCATAATCGTAAAGCGTGTAAGTCGGTTGATTCGACAAAATCTCGCGATCTTCACGATAAAGCCACATATTTTTCAGAATCCGAACGATAATATCTTTACCTCGCTCAGCGCGCATTGCGCCCATGTGCTCTATCTGCCTTTGGGGAATTGGCGACTTGTCCAATTTCTGTCGACCGAGGTCGTCGAGGAAATAGCCTTTGGCATCGACTTCATCTTTCGTGAAGCTGTCGAAATAACGTTCTTGCCCATTGTCCACCATTCTTTTGCCATCGACAAAATCTTCGACTGCGGCTTTGATCATCGACGCGATTTCGCGAATTTCACCTGTCGCGCCGCCAGTGTCATGCCGCATTTTTGTTGCTTGGTTGAAGACTTCAATACCCGATGCTTTCGTGACATAGCCGGCGAATTTATCGCCGATACCTTTGCGGGCTTGCTCGATACTCGTGATGCGTGCACCGGAGTGAGTTTTATAATTACTATCGCTCGCCATGTGAATAACTTTTTCAGTAGTCCCGGTCGGAGTCTTGATTTGGGCTTTCGCGTTACGGACGTTGAAAAAATTAATAATCTGGGTCGCACCAAGCTCAGTAATTCCTTTTTCATCCACCCAACCCCAATATTCGAAATGCGAAATATTTTTGCCGTCCAAATTCTTTTTTTCGTTTGCGCCGACGACTTGCTGGAAAGTCGCGAAGGGTCGGAAGCACTGCTCATTACCTTTACCGATTTTCATCATCAACTCACGACTGAGTTCGCCCTGTATGAAGGCGTCGGTGATTAAGAGTCCGACGAGTCCCATATCAGCACTACGCACAATTTGTTTTTTACCCTTTCCTGTTCGAATTTCGACATTGGCGAATTGACCGTTGTCAGCGAAAGAATTTGCACGGTCGACCAATTCCCCCAAGACTCCGACGACCGTGCCCTCGCCCTCTCGCAGTGCGCGCCGAATTTGATTGCCGATATTATGGACTTCCGCTCGAGTCGAAGTCGATTCATTCGAGCCGGCGTAACTTTTGCCGCTGCCTTCAGCTTTTGAAAAGCCGGCGTTGTGCATTTCCAGTAATTCTTTACCGTAGTTATCTTCACCGATAAATGAGTTGTCGATTGATTCTTTGAAAGCCTCTCGCATCGGCGTGTAATCGATGTTGTTGTCGGCTTTTTTCCAAGCGTCATCGTCGAATTTTCCAGGGCAGATGATTTCGATTAGTTCTCGTTTACTCATTCTCAAGTTACCGCGATCGGCGAGTGATTCCAAAATCGCGCGGCGGCGGTCTTTGGCGGGTAATTCTTTTAACTCGGCTAACAGCTGATTGTCGTTGAAATTTTTGTAAGTTTTTTTCAATTCGTCGGCCCGCCCTCGTTCCGCTGCGATGTCTTGATGGTGAATTCTACGGACGACTTCTTTTTTCCAAAACATCGCTTTTTGCGCGAGTGGTCCACGTTTATCTTCGCTGACTGACTCGGTGTGCTTCTTCCACGATTCGGAAATCAATTTAAAACTTTCGGAAATGTCATACCAACTGTACCAAGTGACTCGACCGCCGACTGTCATCGTGTCTACAAAAGTTTTGCCGAATCGCGTGACAATATTATTCACGTCGTGGTGACCACCTTCGTGATTGTCGCCATGTTTATCAGGGTGATCATCAGCCGCCCCCGTTGTCGGAATTTTTACCACCTCATTTTTTTTGGTTTCTGCCTCTGCTTCTGCTTCCGCTTTTCGCACCTCCTTAAATTCGTCTTGCATTTTTTTGATTTCATCCTCATTGCCGTCCAAAAAAGCCGAGATTAATTTTAAGTTACTTGTATTCGGATCTTTCACAAAAAGCTTGCGGAGATGCTCAATGTCATTTTTTTTGTAGCTCAAGAATTTCTCCCAATGCTCCGCAAGTTGTTTATTTTCGGGTGATTGATTTTTATTTTCTTCGACTTCGAATTTTATTCGACTGAGATTTTTTTCGCACTCGTTCAGCCGCCACTGCAAATTATCTTTATCGACATTTTTTTGGCTTTTCCATTTCGTGAAAAGCGTTTCGATATCTCGTAGTCCACGATCGAGCAAAAAAAGTTTTTCGCCGGTTGTTCCGATGAGTGTAGCGTCTGGATCTGTCGTAAATTGATTGCGATAACCAATGATTTCTTCGATAAAAAGTGGAACGTTTTTTTCGCTTGGGGTTGCGCCTTGCGGCACTTTTTTCAATCGCAAGGCGTTCAAAAAATCTTTTTTGTCTTTATCATCAGCGTCAAAAAGATTCTGCATTCGCTTGAAAACTTCTTTCGCGAGCCGCTCTTCCGCCTCGATTTCATCGAAGATTTGGCGATGTTTCCGCGTTTGCGCCAAAATATCTTTGATTCTTTTGACTGTTTCGTGCTCGAATTTTTCAATTTCTTTTTTGACAGCTTCCGTCTTGCTAGTCTCTTTTTTAATGCCGAGATCGAAAATTTCATTACGAATTGCTTCCCGCAATTCTTTTAGGCTGCTGATGTATTTTTTGTCAATTCCAGCGACTAATCTTTGATCGATTTCGTCGAGATTGGCGTTCTCTATCAATACAACCGCTTTTTGTTCCTCTACGATTTTTTCTTTCCCCTCGCCTGCTTTTTTTTCGCGCGAAGCTTGTTTTTTCAATCTTTCTTTTTCCGCTTCGCTCATTTTTCCGTCGCGGACGTGTTTCTCCAATTCCATTTCGAAGGTTCGCAGATTGGGAAAATCTTTCCAATCTAAATCAGATTTAGTTTCATCTTCGGCGCTGTCTTCGCCACCTTTTTGTTCGCCGCCCGAATTTTTATCGGCAAAAATCAGTCGTTGCTCTCGTGCAGAAATTTTTTCAAAATCGCGGAATGTTTTTTTTATTTGTTTCATGTCTTGTGTTACATGTTCTCCAGCTGATCCAAAATATCTTTTGCCGCATCTTCTTCTTTCATCTCGCTGGCTTGCTCCTGCGCGGCGTTTTCTTTTTGCATGTTTTTGAATTTTTCTGGATTCCAGCTTGCCTGCGTTTGATTTAATTTTGCGACTTCGTTTTCATATTTTTTATCGAGTTCCTCTAGCTGATCTCTTTCGTTCTGCAAAATATTTGCCAATTTTTTCACTTGTTCCTCACTCATGATTGGTAGTAGCTGAAACCAATATTTACGCTCCTCATCCTTCATTGATTCAGTTTTGAGGATTAGCTCGACGAGCGCGGGGTTCTTTTTCACGAAGGCTTCATCGATTCCGAATTTCTCGATGTCAGCGTGAGTAATAGCGATGTGTTTGACGCCGGTTTGCGCGAAGGGAATTCCGCCACTGCCTTGAGAGTTATTTTTCTCATCGGGGAGAGGAGTGAGTCCTGCTACGGGATTGTTTGAATTATCTGCCATTTTTAGAAGGATTGAGATTTAATTAAATTAAGCTTGTGAATATTGTTCATGAGCTTCTCGAGAGTACGCGATTCGTTGATTGTGTCTTGCATCGCCAGGCTTGTCCGCAGATCTTTCAAAGTGTTGATTGAAAGCAGTCGTAGCTTCTTCGACTGTTTGGGCGCGTTGTAATCGCGTGAGTGCGCCTGACTCTCCATTTTTCAATTCGTGCACCAGGAAGGCTAATTGTGTTTTGAGCGAGCTCGGATCACTATCTTGATTTTTGGCAAACAGGAAAAGTGCTTCTTTTCTTTCGTTGTGCCACTGAGCGATTCCGTACGAAGTGCCGCTGTCGCCGACAGCTGTGGTATTCAAATTTTTGCCACTTTCTTGCTGAAGGTTTCCGATGAGTCCCGCGATTTGGACATCGGTCAGATTTAGTCCGCCGAGACCCTTCAAATAATTAAATGCGATTGCGGCGTTGCCACCATTGCCCATCACTTCGTTGAATTCTTGGTCAGTCATTTTCAGGAGTTTCGCGAGCTCGGCTTGCTCGGCGACATTTTTTTCAACTTTATTTTGCAGGCTTGCTTGTAAATCTTCAGGAATGTCATCGACTTCTCCGCTTGCCAGCATCTCACCAAACATTTTAAGTTTTGCAGGATTAGAGTCGATGTCATCGCCTCCGTAAGCTCGCAAAAAATTATTCAAATCGCGGTTATGATAATAACTTTTAGTTTTGGTATTCAATTTCGCCAGTGCGTCGGATGGTGGTGGAGTTTTTTCAATTTTGATTGTTTGTTTGCCTGTTTCGACTTTGGCATAGCCATCGCCGTTCGCGTATTCGAAGACTCCGCTTTCGAGACGGTAAGCAGTTTTTCCGTTGATTGTTAAGTGATTGTATTCCGCCGGCAAAACTCGCAATCCGACTCCCTTTTCTAGCGACTCTATGCCGCCAGAGTCAAAAACCAATTCGTCGCCGTTTTTCGCAAAACATGCTTTGAAAAGCAGAGTTGGATTAGTTTTTTCGAGCGTACGGATTTGCGCCGTCGAGAGATTTTTTAGATTTTCCCGAATTTCAACTGCTTCCATATTTTCTGAATTGAGCTTTTGTTTTTCCGCTAAAGTTTTTGCATTTAACCCTATTTTGTTTTCAGGACTACTCTCTTCATAAGCCACATCCATTTTTTTTTCGATTTTTGGTAATTCTTGCAAGTCATCATTTTGACTAATTTTTTCCTGCGCATTATTTTTTGCCCTTAGCTCAGTAATTTTTTTCGGATCGAATGTTTCTTGTGTTTCTTTTTTTTCATTTGTTTCAGATTTTTCGACTGAGTCAACATTGATGTCAGGACGCGTCGGCATCTGATCGACATGCCACACGAGGCGGTTTGGTTTTGCGTTCGAAACGAGATTTCTTAAGAATGAAAGCATTTTATTAAGCGAGTAGC
The DNA here is from genome assembly GCA_021735425.1 of Candidatus Altimarinota bacterium. Taxonomy (GTDB): domain Bacteria; phylum Patescibacteriota; class Gracilibacteria; order JAHISY01; family JAHISY01; genus JAHISY01. The sequence goes on from JAIPGZ010000004.1 coordinate 27,730, forward strand.
TCAGGTTTTTCTGAAATTAAATCAAAAACCTTTTTATCTTTATCTACTGCGTCGATTGTTTTCGGTTTAAGTTGATTTTGTAATTTCGTGAGTTGTGTGGTGTCCAAATTAATTTGCTTGTCTTTCGCGAATTTCTCAAATTTATTTGGGCTCGTCGCGAGAAGTTCTGTGAGCGAAATATTGTTTAAGCTTTTTAATTTTTCAGTATCTTTTGTTTCGATTTCTAAAAAATTCAGAAGGGGATCATTTTTTTCGGTTGGAGTTTCGACGGTTTCCGCCTTTTTTTGTTCGTCGCGCGCGGCGACGATTATCGGTCCGACAAGCGGGATTCCACTAATCCAGCCTTTTACCGATTCCCAAATTCCGTCCATAAAAAGTGCTTCCAAAACTTTGCTAAAAAAAGTTCCCCAATCACCTTTTTTGAAAGCATCGTAAGCTTCGCTAAATTTTTTGCTTGACTCTCCTAGTTTTTCACTAGTTCTCTCCAAAACACTTTTAGGTGCTTCGAAAATTTCGGTTTTTTGTTCGGCAAGTTTGATTTCACCGTTCTCGTTATTTTTCTCGCGCGCTTTGTTCCATTCTTCGAAAGTCTTGAGATCTTCCGCGACCTCGTTGAATGCGCAATAACGGATGAGCCAATCCGGATTTTCTTTCCAATCTTTCACACCTTTCAATTTGAAAAAGTTTTCGAGTTGCGTCTCTTTTTTGTTTCCCGAAAAATGTTTTTCGAATACGGCGAGATTTTTTTCGAGAAAATTTTTATTTTTGGCGTTCACGCCGGTGAGTCCGACGAGGGGGAGGCTATTGACGAGCCAGTTTGGATTTTGGCCGACAAAATTTTTGAGTGCTGTTTCGAATGAACTTCTATTGATTCCGAATTTTTCGATTCTTGGAGATAGTTCCGCGAGCACTTTTTTCCACTCTTCACGTGCGACAATTTTGCCGACGATTTCTTGGTTTTCTTCCGGAATCGTTTTTGGAAATTCGCCGTTCGCGTCTGTCGTCGCCCATTTTTCAACTTTCGTTGTTCGTAATTTTTCAGTTGGCGCTTTCGGTATCTCGTTCGGTTTTTTTAAGGTCTCAATCTTTTTCTTCGCCTCTATTTCATTCTGCTCCATTATCTTCGCTTCGGTTGCAATAAATTCCGCAATTTTCGTTGCCTCCGCTTTTGTTACCATTTTGTCTTTCATTTTGAAAAGTTCGCGTCCGGCTCGGTCCTCGACACCTTCAAAAATATCGTGATCCTTGTCGGCGTGCGCGATTTCCAAAATTGCGGCGACGCGTTTTTGCAAATTGGCTTTTTGACTCTTCGATAAATTTTGCGTATTCGTCTCCCATGCATTTTCAATTGTTTGTCGCGCCTCGTTGCCGTCGTTATCGTAGCCTTCGTAATCCTCGGCTTTTTTGTCGAATTCGTTTTCGGTGAGTTCGTTCTCGATTTCATTTTGAATCAATTTCAAAACATCACTGCTTTCTTTTTTGTCGAGTTCAGTCTTTAGACTTTCGACAAACTTGCCTCGTTCGCGCGTGCTCCATTCAATTTTTTTGTCATGTTCGGTCGCGTAAAGGTCGTCAATTTCTTTTTTTAATTCAGCCTTTTTTTCTTCACTTAATTCACTTTGAATTTGTGTTTTCATTGCCTCAACAGTTTGTGCGGAAGTCTTTGGGGCGGGGACATTACTGGGAATGTTTGACACAATTTTGGTGTTAAAATTTAGTTCGAGTTATCGTATTATTTTAGCAAAAAAATGGACACAAAGCAAGCCCAAGAACGCATTCTAAAGCTAAAAAAGTGGCTCAAAGACTGGAATCAGAAGTATTTTTCCGGAGACGGAGAAGTCGATATTTCCGAGGGTGCTCGCGACCAGATTAAACGCGAGTTGGAAGATTTAGAGCAGAAATTCCCGCAATTCATCACTTCCGATTCTCCCACGCAACGAGTTGGCAGTATTTTGACTGGCAAATTGCCCAAGATTATTCACAAAACTCGAAAAATGAGCTTGGGTGATGTTTTTTCTGAGGCGGAATTGCGCGAATGGGCGAAGCGCGCGGCAAAATTCATTCCGCTCGAGACGGCGGAATATTTTTGCGAATTGAAAATTGACGGTTTGAATGTCGCGGTTTGGTACGAAAACGGCGAATTTGCGAAGGCTGTCACTCGCGGTGATGGTTCAATCGGCGAGGACATTTCGCACGCGATTCGGACGATTCCGTCGATTCCGCTGCGTTTGCCTCAAAAGATTGACCTCGAAGTTTCTGGCGAGGTTTTTCTTCCTAAAAAAGATTTCGCGGAAATTAATTCCGCGATTCGCGCCAAAAACATTCAACTCAGAAAGGCTGGTAAAAAAGAGCTTTCCGAGTTTGCCAATCCGCGTAATGCCGCTGCTGGCTCAGTCCGTCAGCTCAATCCTGCGATTGCCGCACAAAGAAACTTACAGATGTTTTTTTACACCCTGGGAGTCAATAATTCTCCACATCCGCCCCAGACCCAAGAAGAGATTTTTGATTTTTTCGCTGAAATGGGTTTGCCATCGTCGCCGTATCGTGAGCTGTTGCCCGACATTTCCGCCATCCAAAAACTTTTCCAAAAGTGGCAAAAAATGCGGGATTCCTTCGATTTCGATATCGACGGGGTGGTCGTCAAAATCAATTCTCTCACCCAACAAAAGAAGATGGGTTTCACCGCGAAGGCACCACGTGGGATGATTGCTTACAAATTTCCTGCTGAGCAGGTCGCGACCGTCATTCAGGCGGTCGAGATTCAAGTCGGCCGGACGGGTGCTCTGACTCCTGTCGCGCTGCTCCGACCAGTTTTGGTCGCTGGTTCGACGGTTTCCAGAGCGACGCTGCACAATTTCGATGAGATTGCCAAAAAAGATGTCCGAGTCGGCGACACCGTCGTGGTTCAAAAAGCGGGAGACATTATTCCCGAGGTAGTTTCCGTGATTCTCGAATTGCGCCCACCTGATTCCGCCAAAATTTCTCCGCCCCAAAAGTGTCCGGTTTGCGATTCTCCGGTCGAAAAAATTTCCGGTGAGGTCGCGCTGCGCTGCCCGAATCCGACTTGCGTCGCGATTCACCGCGAGAAATTTCAGCATTTTGTTTCTAAGTCCGCGCTCGATATCGACGGTTTGGGCGAAAAAGTTGTCGATATTCTGTTAGAAAATTCGCTCGTCAAAGATGTTGCGGATTTATTTTTGTTGCAAAAAGATGAGCTGCTCAAACTTCCGCTTTTCCAGAATCAGCGGGTTGAAAATTTAACCGCTTCTCTCTGGGAAGCCAAAAAAGTTCAGCTCGCCAAATTACTTTTCGGGCTCGGAATTCGCTTCGTCGGTGAGGTCGCAGCGGCAGCTGTCGCGGCGGAGTTTGAATCGCAAATGCAAAATATGCCGTTAGCCCCCCAGATATCTGGGGGGCTAACTCAGGAGGAAAATCTTGCTAATTTTGCGACTTGGGCTAAATCAAAAACTTTAGAAAGCTGGAGCGAGATCGACGGAGTGGGGGAGAAGGTTGCCGCTAGTTTGACCAGCTGGTTTGCTGATTCCGCGAATTTGAACTTGCTCGAAAAGTTGGAGAAAGTTGGGGTGGAATTAATTTCTGAAAAATCTGAGCCGCAAAAATTAGGTGGCAAGACTTTCGTGGTGACTGGCTCGCTTGAGAATTTCTCGCGGCAGGGAATCAAAGACACCATCAAAAAATTCGGCGGCAAAGTTGCCTCCGCAATTTCTGCCAAAACCGATTTCCTGCTAGCTGGAGAAGGGGGTGGCTCGAAACTTAAAAATGCCGAAGAGCTAGGTGTTAAAATAATCTTCGAAGAAGATTTCGCCAAAATGATCTCTTGATTTCAGGTTTGGCTTCCTCGAGAATTTGGATTTGAAAACAGAAAAATTCGAACATATTTTCGCCAAAGCCTAAATATTTCAAAATGAATCTTTCTTTTTTTTGTACCAAAATTTTTGAAACGACCTCTTCGATTGCTTTTTTATTTTCTTCAATTTCAAACATAATTTTGATTCTCCCCCCATTTTTTTTGATTTTCAAATCTTCTCTCGGTAAATCCAAAACCTGCAAGGCTGTCTCGATTTCCGATTCTAAATTTTCGAGATTGAAAGATTCGGCGGCTTTTTCCATTTAAAAAAATAAGGTTTGATTCTCTCAATTTTTTCATTTTTTGCAAATTTTTTATTTCGCTTTTGCTTTAAAATTAAAAAAGTGAAAACTCAGTCTCCTCGCATCGCGATTGTCCACGAATACCTCACTCGCATGGGAGGGGCGGAGAAAGTTGCCAAAGTTTTGAGCGACCTCTTTCCATCCGCGCGGATTTTCACCCTGCTTTACGACTCTAAAAATTGTGGAGATTTTTTCCCATCATGGAAAGTTGAGACTTCGCGGCTGCAAAATTTCCCTAAATTTCTTCGCCGTCGCCCGAAATTATTGCTGCCCTTCATTCAGACTGCTGTCGAGGAATGGGATTTCACAGATTATGATCTCGTGATTTCTTCTTCCTCAGCTTTTGCCCACGGTCTTGTTTTACCACTCCAGACAAGGCAAATTTGCTACTGTCATTCGCCAGCACGTTTCCTGTGGGATTACACTCATGAATATTTGCGTGAAAATAAGATTACCAGTTTTAGGAAAATTCTCGTCAACTCACTTCTCAAGAATTTGCGAATTTGGAATAAATTGTCTGCCAAACGAGTCGATCGATTTATCGCGAATTCCGTGACGGTTCAAAAAAGAATTCAAAAATATTACCGCGTCGATTCAGACGTCGTCCATCCGCCGGTCGAAGTCGCGAAAATTAAAATGGGGATGAATCATCAAAATTATTTCCTCATTGTCTCGCAGCTGACGGCTTACAAAAAAATTGATTTGGCGATTTCGGTTTTCAACAAATTGCGGAGGAGACTGGTAATTGTTGGCGATGGTCCACAAAGAAAGTTTCTCGAAGAAATTGCTGGTCCGACAATCGAATTTCATGGTTGGCGGTCGGATGCCGAGGTCGGAGAATTACTCAAAAATTGCCGCGGTTTTATTTTTCCTGGGGAGGATGATTTCGGAATTGCGCCAGTCGAAGCGATGGCGGCTGGTAAACCGGTCTTGGCTTTCGGATGTGGTGGGGCTACTGAGACGGTTCTTCACAAAAAAACAGGCATTCTTTTTGATTCCCAAACTCCAGAAAGTCTCGAGAATGGTTTGGCGGAGCTTTTCGCAAACGAGAAGAAATTCCAGCCGGCGAAAATCCGAGCCCAAGCCAAAAATTTTTCGCGCGAGATTTTCGAAAACAAAATTCAAAAAATCGTGGCGGAGGAATTTAGCAGAATATAGAATAAAGAATAATAGAATAAGGTAATTTTAATTGAGGCAGAAGACCGAATCTCTAAGATTGCTGACCTTTTGCCACAACAACCTTACTAACCTTCTAGACCTTCTGTTAAAATTATCTCGATGATTGAAATGTTTAAAAAATCGCGGCTTGAAAAAAGAGAAAAATTGAACGAGCGGCGGGTCGCTGAAAAAGTGAGCGAAGCGGGACTCGATGATTTTGTGAGATATTTGCATTCGCCGTGGCGGATTATTTGGTCGAATCTTCTGGCAGGGATTTTTCGCGGACTCGGTTTCATCATCGGAGCGACGGTCGTGCTTGCGATTTCGGTTTATGTACTTGTTCAGATTCTTGGCAATATCCCGGTAGTGGGGGAATTCTTTCAAGAAGTAGGAGGATTTATCCAAAATATTCAGGAAAGCGCGGCGACATTGAAAGGTTTGGGACGGTGATAAAGTTACTAGTTTTTAGTTATTAGTTGCTAGAATTTGAATCGTTTTAGCCGTGTTAAAATTTCGTGGTTGTTACTTTTGACGGCTGAAAATTAAGCTCAACTGATGTTTGTCCATCTCCACAATCACACCCATTATTCTCTCCTCGACGGCCTCGGCAAGCCGTGGGATTATCTGAAGCGAGCGCAAGAATTAAAAATGGATGCTTTGGCGATTACCGATCACGGCAATGCTTTTGGTTTGATTGATTTCTACAAAACGGCGAAGGAAATTGGAGTCAAGCCGATTCTCGGGGTGGAAGCTTATTTGGCGCGTTTCGGCAGATTCCAAAAACGCGCAAATGTTGACACAAAACCTTACCACCTCGTTTTGTTGGCGCGAGATTTGGAGGGTTACCAAAATATCCTTCAGCTCGTCACGAAGGCGAATTTGGAAGGCTACTATTACAAGCCACGGATGGATTTAGAGTTGCTTGAGAAGTTTGGCGGTGGGTTGATTGCATTATCAGCCTGTCTGCAAGGGGAGATTCCGCAACATCTTTTGTCTGAAAATTACGTCGAGGCGGAAGAGGCAGTTCGTCGGTACCAAAAGTTTTTCGGGGCGGAAAATTTTTACCTTGAAGTTCAAAACCATCCCTCGATTCCTGAGCAGGCGATTGCCAACGCTCGGATTATCGAGCTGGCGCGCAAAATGAAGGTTCCATTGGTTGCCACGAATGACTGCCATTATGTCCGACCGGAGGATGCCGAGGCGCAGGATGTTTTGCTTTGTGTGCAGACCGGCAACCAGGTTGCCGAGCAAAATCGGATGTCGATGCGGAATGAGGATTTTTCCCTCAAAACTCCGGAGGAGATGCAGATGGCTTTTGCCGAAGTTCCCGAGGCGATTGAAAACACTTTGAAAATAGCGGAAAGATGCAACGTCGAGCTGCCGCTAGGCAAAAGATTGCTACCGACTTATCAGACTCCTTTTCAAAAAAAACCAGAAGATTATTTCCGCGAGCTTTGTTACGAAGGGATCAATCATCGTTTCGGTATTCCGATTCCGCCAGAATTTCGTCGTATCGACGGGGAGGAAGTTGCGCCTAAAAATCCGAAAGCACCTCCTTCCAAAGAGGAGACCAAACGGATTCTTGAGCGGCTGGAATATGAATTACAAGTTATCAACAAAATGGGTTTTGCGAGTTACTTCTTGATTGTCTGGGATTTCGTGAAATATGCGAAGGAGGCGGGAATTACCGTCGGTCCTGGTCGTGGCTCGGCAGCAGGCAGCATCATCGCTTTCGCCCTCGGAATTACCGACATCAATCCGCTCGATTATGGACTTCTTTTCGAACGATTCCTCAATCCAGAGCGCGTGTCGATGCCTGATATTGACATCGATTTTGCCGATAATCGTCGTGATGAAGTTCTCGAGTATGTTGGTCAAAAATATGGTCGCGATCATGTCGCTAGGATTATCACTTTCGGGACACTCGCCGCCAAAGCTGCGGTCAAAGATGTTGGAAGAGTTTACGGAATTCCCTTCGCCGAGATGAATAATTTCACAAAGTTAATTCCGTCGCGGCCGGGGATTACTTTGGCAGAAGCTTTTGAGGCTGAGTCGCAGCTTCGTTTCGCTGTCGAGAAAGAGCCTTTCAAAAAGATTTGGGCGATTGCTCGAAAGCTAGAAGGCGTGATTCGGCAGGCGGGGGTGCACGCTTGCGCCGTCGTGATTGCCGACAAATCGCTTCCGCATTACACGCCGTTGCAGACTGCGCCTGGTGATTCCGCGGAAATCATCACTCAATTTTCAATGCATCCGATTGACGACATCGGTTTGCTCAAAATGGATTTCCTCGGGCTGCGCAATCTCACGATTATTCAAAAATGCCTCAACATTATTCGTCGGACGCGGAAGACAGAGATTGACATTTCCGCCCTGCCTATGGATGACAAAAAGACTTTCGAGCTTTTCCAAAAGCCCGAGACGACCGGTGTTTTCCAATTCGAATCGAGCGGGATGAAAAGATATTTGAAAGATTTGAAGCCGACGCGTTTCGAAGATTTGATTGCGATGGTGGCGCTTTTCCGACCCGGTCCGATGGAAAATATTCCAGCCTACATTCGCGGCAAAAACAGTCCGGATTCGGTTCAATATCCTTATCCGATTCTCGAAGAATTTCTCAAAGAAACTCACGGTATCGCGGTTTACCAGGAGCAGGTTCAGAAAATCGCTCAAGCTTTTGCCGGTTTTTCGCTCGGGCAGGGTTATCTCATGATCAAGGCCGTCGCGAAGAAAATTCCGAAACTGCTCAACAAGCAGCGTCAACTATTCATCGATGGCGCGATTAAAAAGGGTCACACCAAAAAAGAAGCCGAAAAGCTTTTCTCAATCATCGAGCCTTTTGCTGGTTATGGTTTCAACAAGTCGCACGCTGCTTGCTATGCGATGATTGCTTACCAAACGGGTTACCTCAAGGCGCATTTCCCCTCAGAATTTCTCGCAGCATTACTTACTTCCGACCACGGTAATCTTGATCGCCTCGCGATTGACATTGAAGAAGCTGCCAAAATGTCGATTCGAGTACTCCCGCCGTCAGTCAACGAGTCTTTGGCAAACTTTACCGTCGTTGGTGGAGGTGACATTCGTTTCGGCATGAATGCGATTAAAGGCGTAGGCGAAGGTCCAATCGCGGCGATTCTTTCCGCTCGGGAGGCTGGCGGTAAGTTTTCCGATCTTGCCGACTTCGCTTCTAGAGTCGATCCGTCGGTCATCAATAAACGGACGCTCGAAGCGCTCGCTTTCAGTGGCGCGATGGATGATCTCGGTGAACGAGCTGCTATTGCTGTATCGGCATCGAGTCTTGCCGAATTTGCCAAAGCCAGCAAAAATTCAATTGAAACGACTCAGGGTAATTTGTTCGACCACGGTGGGGAAATTCCGAAGCTCGAATTTCAGCTTGAAAAAATTCCGCCGGCCAGTCGCTCCCAAAAATTAAAATGGGAAAAAGAACTTCTCGGGATGTATGTCTCGGCGCATCCGCTTGCTGGTTTGCGAAAGGTACTTGGCAAAAAATTCCATCTTGCCGAGAAATTAGAGAAAAAAAATATTGGTAAAACTTTGACCGTTGGAGGGATTGTCACCAATTTTCGCAAAATTCTCACGAAAAAATCAGGGCAGATGATGGCTTTCCTGAAACTGGAGGATCCGACAGGAGTGGTCGAAGTCTCGATTTTTCCAAAAGTTTTTTCTCAGTTTGGCGAGAAGATTGAGAAAGATGAGCTGCTCACTGCCACAGGGCGGTTGGAATTTCGCAATGACACTTTTCAAATTTCTGCTCACGAGATTGGTAAAATTGATTTGGAGAGATTGCGCAGCAAGGCAGAAGCGGATGGTTTCATCGACGATTCGAACGGTCGGGCAGAACCGAAAATTATCGAAGAAATTACGGAAATTAAACTTGTCCAGCCCATTCAAATCAAGCTTCCTGCTGATTTGGACGCCGCGATTTTGCCAAAACTGAAACAGCTACTAGTTGCCTCAAAATCTGAGACTGGAGCGGTCGTCGAAATTTTGATTCCGGAGAATTCGAAAAAAGTGAAACGAGTAAAAGTCCCTTTTCTGGTCGGAGTGGGGGATGACCTTGAAAAAGAAATTCTCAATCTAGTGGTAGGGGTAGAGCTGGCGTAGAATTTAAGACCAGCTCATCTAAACAATTTACCAATAAATAACACTCAAGGTGTTGGCTTGAGATTGTTGAGCTCGCTGACAATTTGTTTTTTACTTTTATTGAGCCAGGCGTCGATTGTGATTTCGTCGTAGTCAGGAGTTTGCTTGAATTTGATTTTATTTTTGGTGAACATGAGTGGTGGCCACTGGACCAGATTGGGCGTCAGCCTGATGCTCAGCACACTACGATGTCCACCTTGTGTGTCACGAAAGGTAGACTGAATGACTTCCGTACTGAGCTCATGGATATCAGGCCAAGTGACGAATATTTCTGCCAGAGCCTTGTCAGTGCTTTTCGTGAAAATAGTCAGACCGCTAGTATCAGCCGATAAGACGACATCCTTACCTTTCAATAAATTCAGCAAGGATCCGCTAAAAGTTAAAAATCCCAATCCGATCATTATGAATAATACAAAATTAGGCGGTGCGATATTCACTTGAATAAAACGATGCAGAACTAGCAAATCTAGACCGACTCCTAGTAGCGCCAAACCAAAAATCAAAAACAAAAAATTACCAAGGGGCGAATAATAGTATTTCAGTGGCATGGCGACTAGTGTTAACTGATTAAATTATAGCAAAAACTTAGCGAATATTTAATTCAATCCATGGATGGGCTTGCTAAAATCTACCTGATATGCAAAAAAAACCTCGCACCCTCGTTCTTTTCTCTGGTGGGCTCGATTCTCAGATTGCTGTGAGATTGTTGCAGAATGCTGGCTGTGAGGTTACTGCGCTGAATTTCACTTCGCCATTTTTCAGCGCGACCAAAGCAGAAGCGGCAGTGAAGCAGCTGGGAATTGAAATTATTGTAAAAGATATTTCCGAGATTCATTTCAAATTACTTCGCGACCCACCGCATGGTTTCGGCAAAAACATGAATCCTTGTATTGATTGTCATGGGCTCATGTTTCGTTTAGCGGGTGAATTAGCGAAAAAGAAAAAATTCCAAATTGTTGCGAGTGGGGAGGTCTTGGGGCAGCGACCATTTAGCCAAAACAAGCAGGCACTTCAAGTAGTTGAAAAAATTGCAGGAGTGGAAATCTTGCGACCGCTGTCTGCGAAATTACTGCCAGAAACTTCCTACGAAAAAGACGGCTTAATTAATCGGAAGCAATTACTAGACTATGGGAGCAAGAGCCGTAAACCTCAGATTGCCTTGGCGGCGGAGTTTGGCTTGAAAGATTATCCGGCACCTGCGGGTGGTTGTATTTTGACGGAGCCTGGTTACGCTCGGCGCTTGCGAGAATTTCTAGAGCGGGATCCAGATGCGACTCCGGAGGATGTGCGCCTGATTCGGATTGGTAGATTCTCACCAATAGGGAAGCGCTCTTTTGCGATGATCGGGAGGGGCGAGGTAGAAAATGTGCAGTTGGAAACTTTGGAATCTTTGAAAATTTATCTGATTAAAATGCAGGATTTTGTGGGACCGACAGCTTTAGTTCGTATTAAAAAGCCAGACGATTTTGAAAATATTTTTCCAGAGTTAGCGCAAAAAATTCGCAACTATGGGCGGGATTCAAAAAAACACGCAGGTAAAATAGCGTTCAAGATTTGGGGCAGGGAGAACTTAGAATTTAAAACGTAGGATTAAACCGTCAAAAATTTCACACAGCGATCGACCTCATTTTTGCTGCCGACACAGATGACAGTTCTTTGATTCAAATCCTCCACTTTTTCGTCGAGGAGGGATCCTTTGAGATTGCTGCTCGCGCCGCCGGCTTTTTCCACGACGTAGGCGAGTGGGGCGCATTCATAAATCAATCTCAGTTTTGGTGGGCAGGATTCACTCCCAGGGTAGCTAAAAATGCCTTTGCCTTTCACTAAGATTTGGTGAATGTCGGGAACCATGCCGCCGGAATAGCGGAGCTGGTAACCGTTCTCTGACCAAAAATCGAGGAGCGCGAGGTATTCTTTGTTTTCAGCGCAGGCTCGGAGATTGCCGGGGGCAAACATCTTGCCTTCATTGATTTCCATTTTTTCAATCGTCATTTTCCAGTTACCGTCTGACTGTAGCGTGAATTCCGTCGGATTTGAATCAATGGCGATTATGAAAGTCGTTCGCGGTCCATAAATCGCGTAGCCCGCTGCGACGAGATCGCGTCCCGTTTTCCCCATAAATCCTTTGCCTTGCCAAATTCCGAAAATTGTCCCGACTGCCAAATTCACATCGACGAGGCTTGATCCGTCGAGCGGATCGAAGCTGGCGCTAAATTCGCCTCCCTCGGTCAAAACTTTTTCTTCACTTTGCTCTTCGCTGCCAGCGATGGCGATGACTCCTGATTTCTCCAATTCTGTGAAACAAATTCTGTCGCTGAGGACATCGAGTTTGAGTTGATCTTCACCGAAAGAATTCATACTGCCGGCTTCACTAGTCTCGGCGGTGCGAATCTTCCCGTCGATTTGCTTCACCGCCTCCGCGAAAGCGAGGATGGCTTTTTGCAAATTTTCCGGAGCGGAGGAGAGGTGGTCTGGTAGATTCATATTTTAAGAATACAGGATTAAGAACAAAGGATAAAGATTTTTTTAGTCAAAATTCATCGGTTAAGTCAAAAAACAAAACTAATTTTTCGCATAATTCTTTTTTGTATGAATTATCAAGTATACCGATTTTTTTTATAATTCTCGTTTTATCGATTGTTCGAATTTGCGATAATTCAATTCGAGAGTCTTTTTGTAGCTTATTTTTAGAGTTGGATTTGACTATTATAGAGCTAGGAAAATTTTTGATGGTACTCGTAATCGGTGCGATTGCGACGGTCGCGATTTTTGAAGCATTGGCTAAATTATTTTGTAATACCAAACAAGGTCTAATTCCTTTTTGCTCGGAGCCTTTGGTGGGGTTGAGATTGACCAAAACGATGTCGTATTTTCGCATGATAACTATAAATTACTAGGATGATTGGCAATCGACAACCATTCGTTCATCTCTGTTTGGTCTTCTCCCATTTGTTTGTAGCCTTGAGATATTTTTCGGCTTTTGATTTCTTTTTTGTAAAAAGAAATAGCCTGCTCCAAAATTTCTCGTTTGGTTTTATTTAATGCACTAGCCTGTTTTGTAATGAAACTTATTAAGCTAGGGTCGAGATTTGTAGTCAGACGGGAGGTGTTCATGATACATCAAATTAATACATACGAATTATACAGACACATCATCAGCATTGCAAATTTTCCGGAGTGGAGGAGAGGTGGGTTTGGAGATTCATACCGAAAAAATACAGAATAAAGAATAAAGGATAAAGTTTATTTTTGTAGATGCTCATCATCTTTTTCCCAATTGCTCGGATTTTGCGGAAAAGCCGTTCACTTTAAAATTTTAAAATACGATTCAACCGTTTGCCGGATGCGAAAAAGAATTGATGAACGCGCGAATGCCCGATCTGATTTTAAACGATCGGGGATTGCGGTTGTTTTCGAGATCAGTCAAAAATAGACCATAAGAGGAATATCTTCCTTCTTTTGACCACCAGTTAAATTGTTGTTCGCCGGGGATTAGTCCGGGTTTATTTTTTTTGTATTTTTCTTGGATGTCCTTCGGGAAAGTCGGGAATTCTTCGACGGGTAGTGCTCGCGAACCGACGAGTTGCAAATCGCCCCGAATTAAATTGATCAATTGTGGCAGTTCGTCGATTTTAATTTTGCGCATCCATTTTCGATTTGGATTGAGTCGCGCTTCGTCGTAATGACCGCGAATTTGTGCGCGCAAACTTTCCGATTTGTGATGTTTGTGATTCGCGGGAACTTCATCGTAAAAAGTTTTGAATTTAATTATTTCAAAAATATCGCCTCGCACACCGACTCTTTCTTGAAAAAAGAAAATTGCGGGGTGATTTTTGCAAAAACGAACTAACGGGTCGGTGATTTTTTCTCTCCAACTCAAATTTAAAGATTAAGTTGGCGATTTTACTCACTTCAACATTTTTTTCAAATACTTTCCTGTCGAGCTTTCTTTCACCTTCGCTACCTCCTCCGGTGTGCCGCTTGCCAAGATTATTCCGCCTTTCGCGCCGCCTTCGGGACCCAAATCAATTAAATAATCCACCGATTTCAAAACATCGAGATTGTGCTCGATCACGACCATTGTATTGCCGGCGTCGACGAGTCGCTGCAGTACCTCGATTAACCGCTTCACATCGTCGAAATGCAGTCCGGTCGTCGGTTCATCTAAAATGTAAAGTGTTTTGCCGGTTGCCCGTTTCGACAACTCCGTTGCTAATTTTATCCGCTGCGCTTCGCCGCCGGACAGAGTTGTCGCCGATTGGCCGAGCTTCAAATAACCGAGTCCGACATCGACTAAAGTGTCCAACTTCTTTTTGATCGCAGGTTGTGCCGAGAAAAATTCCGCCGCGTCCTCGATTGTCAATTCCAAAACATCGGCAATATTTTTCGAGCGGTAGGTGATTTCCAGTGCTTCGCGGTTGTAACGCCGCCCGCCGCATTCCTCACAATCGACATAAATGTCGGGCAAAAAGTGCATCTCGATTTTTTTCAAACCGTCGCCGCCGCAGGCTTCGCAACGTCCGCCTTTGACATTAAAACTAAAGCGTCCCGATTTGTAGCCTCGCAACTTCGCTTCCGATGTCGCCGCGAAAAGTTCGCGGATGTCGGTGAAGACGCCGGTGTAGGTCGCAGCGTTGGAGCGTGGAGTTCGTCCGATGGGGGCTTGGTCGATGACGATGGCTTTGTCCAAATTTTCAATCCCGATAAAATCGCGGTGCGCGCCGGGCACATCTTTCGAACGATTCAAATCTCGGAGGAGTCGTTTCGCCAAAATAAAATTCACTAAACTCGATTTTCCCGAGCCGGAGACTCCCGCGACTCCGATGAACGAGCCGAGTGGGAATGTCGCGTCGACATTTTGCAAATTGTGTTCTGTCGCACCGACGATTTTCAAAAATTTACCATTGCCGGTCCGCCGCTTTTTCGGAATTTCAATTTTTCGTTTCCCCGATAAATACTCGCCGGTTTTGGAATTTTTATTTTTCATAATTTCTGCTGGTGTGCCCGCGCCAACAATCCTGCCGCCGTGTCGACCGGCACCCGGTCCGATGTCGATGATGAAATTCGCTTCGCGCATAATTTCCTCGTCGTGCTCGACGACTATGACAGTGTTGCCGAGATCACGTAGCTCGACCAAAGTTTGAATCAGTTTCGCGTTGTCGCGTTGATGTAGTCCGATTGACGGCTCATCTAAGACATAAAGTACGCCCTGCAGTTTGCTCCCAATCTGAGTCGCCAGTCGGATTCTCTGCGCCTCGCCACCGCTCAAAGTGTTCGCTGCTCGATCCAAGTTCAAATAGGCGATGCCGACATTCTCGAGGAAACTCAAACGGGCGTCGATTTCCTGTAGAACCAGCTTGGCAATTTTTTGTTCATTTTCGTTTAACTTCAATTCGCCAAAAAATTTCCGCGACTCCGAAATTGAGAGAGCTGTTGTCTCGATAATATTTTTACCCCCGAGCAAAACTCCGAGGATATCGCGGCGTAATCTCTTGCCACCGCAGCTTTCGCAATCTTTCAAAAGCATGAATTTTTCCAACTTATTGCGCACAAAATCAGAATCAGTTTCGCGGTAGCGTCGTTCGACATTCGGAATGACGCCCTCGAACTTGGTTGAATAATCTCCAGCGAAACGGTCAGTTGCGAAATTTACCTCATAGCGATCATCGCCTGTTCCTCGCAAAATGATTTCCTTGGTGTCGGCTGACATTTTTTTCCAGGGTTGCTGTAAATTAAAGCCGTGCATTTCGGCGACTGCTTGCAAAATGTTGCCGTAGAAATCGTTCGAGGCGAGGGTGACCCAAGGCAAAATTGCACCTTCTTCGACCGATAGGTCGGGGTTTGGAATAATTTTTTTTTCGTCGACAGTCAGTTTCGAGCCGAGGCCGTGGCAGTCGGGGCAGGCGCCGTGCGGCGAATTGAAGCTAAACATGCGTGGTGAAATTTCCGGCAAAGAAATTCCGCAATCCGCGCAGGCGAAAGCTTCCGAAAAAATTTGCTCGTTTTTTTCGTCGTCCGCATCGACGACTTTGATTACACCATCCCCATTTTTCAAAGCGAGTTCGACAGAGTCGGCGAGTCGCGAGCGATCCGGATTCGGTTGCTCGATTTTTTCGCCGGTCGATAATTTTTTTACGATTGGTTTCAAATTCTCGACAACGAGACGATCGACGACGATTTCGACAGAATGTTTTTTCTTTGGGTCGAGCTTGAGCTCCTCGTTGATTGTTACGATTTTTCCATCGACTCGAAATCGGACAAAACCATCTTTTTTAATTTTCTCGATTTCAGCGCGGTGCTCGCCTTTGCGGTCATTTACAACTGGCGCGAGCAGTAAAATTTTTCGCCCTTTCGGTAATTCCGCAATTGCGTCGACGATTTGGCTTGGTGATTGGTGCTCGATTTTCTTGCCACAATTTGGGCAATGGGGGATTCCAATTTTTGCGAAAAGCAGCCGCAAATAATCGTAAATTTCCGTGACTGTTCCGACTGTCGAGCGGGGATTGCGGCTCGCGGACTTCTGATCGACCGAGATTGCGGGCGAAAGACCGTCAATCGAATCGACATCTGGTTTGTTCGTCATCCCGAGGAATTGTCGCGCGTAAGTTGATAAACTCTCGACATATCTTCGCTGTCCCTCAGCATAAATCGTATCGAAAGCGAGACTTGATTTGCCGCTGCCCGAGAGACCGGTGATGACGGTCAGCTTATCCCGCGGAATATCGATATCGATATTTTTGAGGTTGTGGGTACGCGCCCCTTTTATTTTGATAAAATCAGCCATTTGGGAGGATTAAGAAGTAAGTTTTTGTTTAATTTTTCTGCACGCACAAAAAGTGCAAGCTTAACTTAACTAATCTAGCTTATCACGAGATTCTGGATTTGGCAAGGAAAATTAACGGTTTTTATTCCTCTTTAGAATAAATTGGCGAGTGTGGCTCGGCTTGCGTTCAGCTCCTAAAATGTTGCATTTTAAACGAATTCCATCTACACTCTCGCGGTTCATTTTTCGATTTCCACAATTTCATAAACTCAAATGTTTGAAAAAATTATTACGCTCGGTGTTATCGCTCATGTCGATCACGGCAAGACGACGCTCGTTGACGCGCTTCTCAAACAAGGCGGAGCTTTCGCGGCGCACGAGGCGGTGGGAGAATTGATGATGGATTCGAACGCGCAGGAGCGCGAGCGTGGCATTACCATTCTCTCGAAAAACTGCGCGATTCATCACGGCGGAGTCAAAATTAACATAGTCGACACGCCGGGGCACGCCGATTTCAGCAGTGAAGTTGAGCGCGTGCTCAAAATTTGTGACACGGTTTTGCTGCTCGTCGACGCGCAGGAAGGACCGATGCCGCAGACTCGTTTCGTCACCCAAAAAGCTTTGGAGCTCGGTCTCAAGCCAATCGTCGTTATCAACAAAATCGACAAACCAGGGGCGAATATTGCCAAAACCCACGATCGGATTTTCGACCTTTTTGCCGAGCTCGACGCGACGGACGCGCAACTCGATTTCCCGATGGTGCTCACGATTGCCAAGCAGGGGATTGCGAAACTGAAAGATTCTGACGAGTCGGAAAATCTCGAACCACTTTTCAATTTAATTTTCGAAAAGGCTGAATCGCGGGTCGATTCCGCCGAAAAAGATTTACAGGCTTTGGTTTATTCTCTCGAGTACGACAATCACCTCGGAAGGATTGGCATCGCGCGCGTCATTCGAGGCAAGTTAAAAAAAGGCGCAGAAATTGCTTTGGTCCGTCGCGATGGCAAAATTATCAAAGGACGGATTACCAAAATGTTTATTTTCCAAGGTCTCAAAAAAGTGGAAGCGACCGAGGCAGCAGCCGGGGAAATCGTCGGTGTCGCAGGGTTTCCTGAAATTATGATTGGTGAGACTCTGGCTGATGCGCAAAATCCAGAAGCTTTGCCGATTATCGAGATCGGCGAACCGACTGTCGCGATGGCTTTCCATGTTAATACTTCGCCGCTTGCTGGTCGCGAAGGCAAATTCGTCACGACGCGACAAATTCGCGAGCGTTTAATGCGCGAACTAGAAACGAACGTTGGTTTGCAGGTTGAGTCGATTCCAGACTCCGACAGCTACAAAGTCTCCGGTCGAGGTGAATTACACCTTGCTGTTCTAATCGAAAATATGCGGCGTGAGGGTTTCGAGCTGGCAGCGGGACGCCCGGAGGTCATTCTAAAAAATGTCGATGGTCACCCTTCGACAGGCTCAGGGCAAGGAAAACTTGAGCCGATTGAAATTGCAATCGTCAATTTGCCGGATGAATTCGTTGGTGCGGTGATGGAAAAAATGGGCAAGCGGAAGGCGGAACTCAAAAATATGAAAGCCGAGGAAGGTTACACGCGTCTCGAATTCGAAATCCCGACGCGCGGTTTGATCGGCTACACCTCCGAATTTATCCGTGACACGCACGGAGAAGGTAACCTCAATCACATTTTCTTGAAATACGATTCCTGGCGTGGTGCTATCCCAGCACGGACGAATGGCGTTCTCGTTTCTCAGTGTGATGGCATTTCCGTGGGTTACTCGTTGTCGAATCTGCAAGAACGTGGGACACTTTTCATTGGACCGCAAACTGAGGTTTACGAAGGCATGATTATCGGCGAAGCGTCGCGACCAGGGGATATCATCGTCAATCCGCTCAAGGGTAAAAAATTAAGCAACGTGCGTTCGAGCGGAACGGATGAGGCGCTCAGATTAACTCCGCCGCGCAAACTGACGCTCGAAACGGCGATTGAATACGTCTCCGAAGATGAGCTGGTCGAAGTCACACCCAGCAAAATTCGCTTGCGCAAAAAATTGCTCGACGAGACTGCTAGGAAGCGGGCGAAGTAGGGTTAGGCTTGCGCCTCCCAAAAAGCTTCGGCCTCTTTTTCTAATTTTTCCAACCGCTCATAATAATCCGGAAATTCGTTCAGATGGGCGAGGGCGATTTTGCCAGTGGTGATTGGATCATCGTTGGTGACATTCGTGTCAGGATCGACGAGACCATGTTCTAGCTCGACATCCATCCCCGCGCGGAAGGATTCCAGCGTGAACTTCGCCTGCGCGAAATCAATCTTGATTTGCTGACCGACGGTCGCGGCTTCCTCGGGAGTGAAGTGGGTTTGGCTACTCATAATAAAAAGTTAAATACTTCTAGATTCTAGCTGAGTTTTTAGATTAAAACGGAAGGTGGTTTCAGAAGGACGGGAGAGGCGGGGGACGGTCTCTGTTTTTTAGAAAAGCTCTCGATCAGACAAAAACAAGAGATAATCTCTTTGAAATATATATTTCGTCAGATGGGCAATCGAGTAGCTGATGAAAAAAGCGGCTAGTACGTCAATGGAGTAGTGCAGGTGACCCATCAAGACGATGGCACCGAAACAGATTGAAGTCGTGATAAAAATCCAGCGCAGATATTTATTGGGCCAAAAGATGATTGCCATCAAAAAAGGCAGACCGGTGTGTCCGGAAAAAAACAGATCTCCACCGAAAGCGAAATCATGAATGAAGCTTAGTGGGTCGATCGTCAGACTAGTCGGATAGCTGCCGATGTGCGTCAAAGAAATAAAAACGGCTCGAACCAAGGTAAATACAGCGATACTTTTTAACGTAAAAGGGAGTGTTTTCGGTCTCAATAAACACAAAATAAGAAGCAGGATAAAGAACAAAAAGGAGCCATAGACAAAGAGATTCTCGACTTGGAAGACGGGAATATTGCTTAAAATAACATCGGTTACTGAATTACTTTGGACTCTCGTCGCGTAATTTCCAGCGTAAAAATTCGTCACGATGCTGGCGAATAACAACAGAAGAGAACTGAATAAAGAAAAGATGAATTTTTTTTCCATCATACACGCTCGATATTGATTAAAGACCTTTTTCATTTTGTTTGAGTTGAAAGTTCAGAAAATATTTTTTAGCCAAGATGAACACCAGAATCGCCAGGGCAATTATTATTGTAACAGAGGCGAAGTAACTCAAGTATCTATTAATTTGCAAATAAGCGTGTCCAAACAGAATTCCAATTAATAAAAATACGGCGGCTTGGAAAAGCGTGGTCAAAAAACAAATCAGCATGTAGCGGCGATAAGGAATTTTCGCCACACCGGCTGCAATCAGTCCCGTGAATCCGATACCATGCAACAATTTTGCCAAGATGATATTTTTTATGCGATTGTTCTGAAAAAATATTTTCGCGGTGGCTAATTTTTCGGCGGTAATTCCCAAATATTTTCCGAAGCGTTCTAGTAGTGGCTTACCGCCGAATCTACCCAAAGAATAATACAAAGTGTCTCCCATGATATCGCTAAAAACTACAATTAGATAGACAGCTACAAAATTCAAATCGTGCAAAGAAACCAATAAGCCCGCTAAGATAGAAACTATCGGTCCCTCTATTATCGCCAGCAGAATGAGGACAGGATATTTGTAGGCCAGCAATAATGCGATTATTTGTTCCATGTTTCGGGCTAATTTTGAGAAGATTAACACGGAAAAGGGCATTTTTTTTACCAATCATTTAAAATTCGCGCAATGCCAAAAAAGGTACAGCTCGCTAAAAAATTTAAACGAACAAGTATCGCCATAGTTTGCGATCCGATTACGGATTATATGGCGGGCTCTTTTGTTTCGACTTTGCGTTTTTCTGAACTCCTGGTCGAGAAAGGCCACAAGATTATTTTCATTGCGGCGAAGTCGCCCCGAAGTAAAGATAACGACAAGCATAAGAATATTAAGGTTTATCGTTTCAGGTCTGTTTTATTACCCAAAACGGAAAAAAAGTTTTATCTAGCGCTGCCGACAGTCGGGCAATTGAAAAAGATTTTTCAAGCGGAAAAGATTGAGGTGGTTCATACCATTATTCCCACGCCGGCTGCCATGATTGCGATCAAAGCTGCTCAAGCGCTCAAACTTAAGATTGTCGTACACTCTCACACTCAGCCGGAAAATGTTTTTCTACATTTACCAAAAGTTTTGGCACGGGATATGCTTTCCAGCGTTTTTCAGAAATATATTTTTTGGTTTAATCAGCAGGCCCACGCCGTCATTTATCCCACCAAATTTGCCCAGAATTTGTTTCCACCAATGAATCTTGCGGCGCAACACGTGGTGATTAGTAATGGAGTCAATCTGGCAAAATTTAAAAAAACCGACACTAAAGAATTATTCAAAAAATTCCAGCTGCCGCGAGGGACTTTGAATGTCCTTTTTGTCGGGCGACTGCATCCCGAAAAAAGCGTCGATACTTTGATTAAATCTATCCCACTAGTTCTACGTCGTCAAAAGAACGTGCACTTTCTGATTGTCGGATTCGGCCACATGGATAATCAACTCAAAAATCTCGCCAAAAAAATTGGCGTCAGCGATCAGGTTACTTTCTTCGATGAAGTGAGCAACGAGGATTTACTCATGGCTTACAACGTCTGCGATATCTTCGTCCTGCCTTCGCTCGCCGAGCTGGAGGGCATGGTCGTGCTGGAAGCGATGGCCTGCGGCAAACCAATCATCATCGCCAATTCCATCAACAGTGCTTCGACCTATTTCGTCGAAGGCAATGGTTTTCTCTTCGAGCCGGAAAACGAAAAAGATTTAGCCCGAAAAACTTTGAAACTTCTGACTGATGCAAAATTGAGAAAAAAGATGGGGGCGGTGAGCCTCAAAAAAAGTCGCGATTATGATATTCACCATAGTGTCGCCAAGCTCGAAGAAGTTTATTATTCAGTTTAAAACAGCATTATCGCCGCTTAAAAATGCAGGAATTTATTTTTCAAAATACTTACTACAGAATCAATAGTTGGCAGCCTGACCGACGGACTTTGGTTTTCATCCACGGACTGTCGGGGAGTTCTTCGGCCTGGGTGGAATACGAAAAAAAATTCAGCCCTCACTACAACCTCCTTTCTTACGATCTGTGCGGCCATGGCAAATCCGCCAAATCAGCTTCCGCCGAAGATTATCAGATCAAAATTTTCGCCCGAGATCTTCACGAATTGATCGAATTCCTCAAAATCAAAAAACCAATTCTGATCAGCCACTCTTTTGGTACTTTGATTGCTTTAGAATTCCAAGCTCAGCATCCCGACTGCGCGGCTGGCACCATCTTCCTCAGTCCTCGTGCCGAGATTGGCTCCGAAGGTTTCGACGGAGTGGCTAAAAAACTCCTGATGGTCGCGAACGCTTTGGTACCCAACTTCACTTCCGCCCAGCCCGGGCGACACATCGATTACTCCAAATACCTCAATACCGGCGATTGGAATATCCGCAGGATGATAGCCGATGTCGGTAACACCAAACTCAAAGTTTTCCTGCTCTGTTTGCTACAATCCTACGAATTCAACCGCCGCGACCTGCTCCCGCGAATCAAAATTCCGACTCTCATCATGTACGGCAAAAAAGACACCATCTTCCCTGTGAGGTATGGCGAGGCTATGGCTGCCGAAATTCCCAAAGCCGATTTGGTAATCCTAGACTCGGCTGACCACATCCTCGTGCTCAATCATTTCCCCCGAGTCTCGGCTGAAATCGCCAAATTTATGGAAACAAAGTTTTGAATTACTGCTTGGCTTATTGACCTTGGCTAAAAATTGATTTACTTTACTTGCAGTGCAGTTTGACCAGATTTTTACGCTTATTGGAATACCACTCTTGATATTTATAGCTAGAATTTTTGATGTTTCTATTGGTACCTTGAGGATTATGTTTCTCAATAAGGGTTATGGCTTGGCGGCACCAATCCTCGGTTTTTTTGAAGTTTTGCTTTGGATAATAGTGATTGGACAGATCATGCAAAACGTAAATTCTGTGACCAATTACTTAGCTTACGCTGGAGGATTTGCTACTGGCACTTATGTCGGTATGTATATTGAGAATCGTCTAGCGATTGGCACTAATTTGATTCAGGTAATTACCAGAAAGGCTGCTTCTGGATTGATTCGAGCACTTCGTAAACGAAAAATTCGTACAGCGAGTGTCAAAGCTTATGGCAACAATGGTCCGATTAATATCCTTTATATCACCACCCAGAGGAGAAATCTGCAGCCATTGTTTAAAATAATTAAAAAATATAATCCTAACGCCTTTGTCACGATTGAGGGAGTCAGAGTGGTGACAGCACTTTCTCAAAAACAAAAATTCAAAAAAAGAGTACGCTTTCGAAAAACAAATAAGACCAAATAACTCTGTCTTGAGTCTTTGATATTAGTTCAACTGGTAGATCCTCTTGGAAATTTATCAGAGAATCTCTTTCTGTTAAAATCACCGCAATCTAGTAAAACTGGGGTGTCGCCAAGTGGTAAGGCGCCGGGTTCTGGATCCGGTATTCGGGGGTTCGAATCCCTCCACCCCAGCCAAAAAAACTTCCCAAACTCATCAACGCAGAGTGATATAATGTAATCGTATTAGTTTTGTAATTCACAATTATGAATAGATTCTCAGAATGGGGCGGGCGCATGTCTCCTGAACGGCTTCATGATTTTTTGCCTTTTATCATCCTCTTGGTCATATGGAGCTTGTTTTGGAAGGGACTTGCGCTTTGGCATGCTGGGAGGCGAGG
This sequence comes from Candidatus Altimarinota bacterium, assembly GCA_021735425.1. GTDB lineage: Bacteria > Patescibacteriota > Gracilibacteria > JAHISY01 > JAHISY01 > JAHISY01. Next base: position 50,781 of record JAIPGZ010000004.1, read on the forward strand.
CCAACCGTGGTGGTTTGTAATACTGCTCGTAGTCAATACTGTCGGCATTCTTGAGATTGTCTATCTGTTTGCGATTCTGAAAATCAAGTTTTCAAAACTTTTTAAAAAGTAGTCGGAAGGTACTAGACCTGATGAGTAAGCCAGTTTTCGTTTCTCATTTCTCATTTCACTCGGACTTCACCAAGACAGGGTTTCTACGAGTTTTACTTTTTTACCGTAAAATTGGAAAGATGAAACTCGAATTTAAAAATTCTCGTGTAGTCCGCGCCGAAAAATTTCTCGCGGAGGAGTTGCCTTTCCTGAAGCGGTCGTTTTTGCAAAAACTTTTTCGCAAATGCGAAATTAAAGTTGAAGGAATTGCCCAAAAGGTCGATTCCAAGATTCAGCCGAATTCTGTCGTCGAAATTTTCCTCCCTGAGCCACGAAAATATTTCACTGATTTGACTGGCAACGCGATTATTCACGAAGATGAAAATGTGATTGCTTTCGACAAACGTGCGGGGATTCCGACGCACTCGGGGATTGGGACGCGAGGCGATGATTTGAAGAATTGCGCGAAGATTCTCCTGAAACGCAATTTAATCGTCGTCCACCGCATCGACCGTGCCACGAGTGGAGTCGTCGTTTTCGCGAAGAATCAGAAGACGGCGCGGAAGTTGGAAGACGAATTTCGCGAGCGGCGGGCAGAGAAGATTTATCACGCTGTGGTTATCGGTCATCCGCCTCAAGAGGGGATTAGTGAAAAAAAGATTTTGCGGATGGGAAAACAAATGGAGCTTTCTGAGAAAGGTGTCGCGGCCAAAACTCTTTGGAAAGTTGTACGCAAACTAGGCAGAAACTCTTTGCTTGAGGTGCGCATCGAGACTGGTCGGATGCATCAAATCCGCGTTCATCTCGCCGCGGCGGGTTTCCCGATTGTGGGGGATTCAGTTTACGGCAAGGCGACGGAGTCGCGGATGTTGCTGCATTCGAGCAGTTTGAAAATTCTGGATTATACTTTTGAGGATAAATTGCCGAAGGAATTTTTAAATTTTTAATTTTGTAATTTTTGAAATAAATCTAAAATCCAAAATTTTAAAAATTAGAAATTAAAGTTTATTTATAAAATTCAAGAATTTTAAAAATTAAAAATTGTCCACCAAAGTAATCCAGATCGGCAAACTCAAGATTGGCGGCAAGACTCCGGTGACTATTCAGAGCATGCTGAATACTCCAGCGAATAATTTTGCAAAAAGCACGAAACAAATTCGAGAGTTATTGAAAGCTGGTTGCCAGATTTTCCGAGTCGCCGTTCCGAGTCCTGAATCAATCCAGACTTTGGCGAAAATCCGTAAAAAGTTTCCTGCTTTACCACTCGTGGCTGATATCCATTTCTCGGCTGAGCTCGCCATCGCGGCAGCGGAATTTGTCGACAAGATTCGCATCAATCCGGGCAATTTCCCGCCGGCGCAATTAGCCGCCATCGTCAAAATTTGTCGCGCCAAGCAAATCCCGATTCGCGTCGGGGTGAATTCTGGTTCGCTCGAAAAAAACATTCCTGGTAAAAATCTACCAGAAAAACTAGCGCATTCTGCGCTGCAAAGTGTTCGGAAAATTGAAAAATTGGGCTTCCGCGATTTAGTCGTCTCGGTCAAAAGCTCGGACATTGCGACAATGGTCGCCGCGAATCGCATCCTCGCCAAAAAAATTAATTACCCTCTCCACCTCGGTGTGACCGAGGCTGGCTCACCGCGATTTGGCATTCTGAAGTCGGCGGTCGGCATCGGCAGTCTCTTGCTCGACGGCATCGGCGACACGATTCGAATTTCCCTCACGGGCGATCCAGTCGCGGAAGTCGAAGCGGCGCAAGATTTGTTGCGGGTTCTCAAGATTCGCAAAGGCGTCGAAGTCGTCGGTTGTCCGACCTGTGGACGGACGGAAGTTGATTTACCCAAAATTTTGGCGCAAGTCGAAAAAGCGGTTGAAAAAATTGATAAACCTATGAAAATAGCGGTGATGGGCTGCATCGTGAATGGTCCAGGCGAAGCGGCGGATGCTGATTTCGCGCTCGTGGGCGGGAAAGAAAAATTTGCGATTTATGCGAAAGGAAAGTTTTTGAAAAGTGTAAAAGAGAAAGATGCTGTTGCGGAGTTTTTGAAAACAATTCAAAACGAATTTTAAATTTTCATGAATTTCATCCCTCTCAAGCTCGTCCTCCAAAAAATCCTCGCTTCCAAAAAGATGAGCGCGAAGTTCACCGCAGCAGAGATTTGTGTTGTTGCAGAAAAACTTTTTCTCGCCGAATTACCTGCTTTGTCTGGGAAGTTCGTAATCAAATTCGTCAAAAACGGAATTCTACAGGTCGCTGTTTTGAATTCCTCACTGGCGGCGGAGTTGCGACTCGCCGAGAATGAAGTCCTGAAAGCCTTGAAGAATCGAGGTGGGGGAGTTCGGTCGGTTCGCTATTCCGTCGGGACACTGCCGGAAAAGATTTTGCCGTTTTAGATTTATTTTTAATAAAATCCCCCTGCTCACTCTGTTCGCTTCCCCCTTTACGAAAGGGGGATTAAGCGGATTGCTTGCGCAACTTTTTTATTGGTAGGCGCAAAGCCCCTCTTTCGTAAAGAGGGGTTGGAGAGATTTTACAAACAGGGCAAAGGATCACTCGCAAACCCTACAAAAAACTAAAAATTATTTTCAATAAAAATCCTCGCAAGAGGTCAATCGAAATTAGTGCTACGAGGGCAGAAAAATCAATCATGCCAAGTCGGAGTGGCAGTTTGCGAAAAATCGCCAAAATGGGCTCGGTCGTGGAAATCACGAAATTCACAATCCCACCCTGCGAACGCGGTCCCAACCAGGACAGCAAAATTCTCATTAAAATTAAAAAACCCAAGGCGCGCAAAAAGATGTCGACGGTGTTGGCGAGGATGGCGATGACGTCAGGATTGAAATTCACCTAAGCAGTTTACGGCGGCGATGGAATTCCGTAAAATCCTGGAGATGTCGAACGAAATTATTTTTTGCCTGCTGTTGATTTTCGTCTTTTTGACGACGCTGTTTGCCTTTCGACTGGGGCGACGCTATCTTTTCGGACTAATCATGCTGGAGGTCGGTTTGATGAATATTTTTGTCGTGAAGCAGTTCGATCTTTTTGGTTTAGCGATTACTGGTGGCAATGTTTTGTACGGTGGGATTTTCCTTGCGACGGATATTTTGAACGAATTTTATGGCAAGAGAATCGCGACGTGCGCGGTTTGGGCTGGCTTCGGTGCGGGGGTTTTTATGCTGGTTACCTCGACTCTGGTTACCGCCCTTAGTCCGAATGAATTCGACAGTGCTCAGGCTGCTTTCAAAACAATTTTTTCACCTACTTTTCGGATTGTGTTTGCCTCGCTGGCGAGTTGTCTGATTTTTCAATCGCTTGATGTTTGGCTTTACGATTTGCTAAAAAAAGCCACTAATGGAAAAGCTTTGTGGTTGCGCAACAATTTATCAACAATAATTTCTCAAACTGGTGATTCCATTTTTTTTACCGCCGTTGGATTGCTCGCGATTCCAGCTTTTGCTGACAGTAGGCTCTTCGCTGGATTTATCCCCGCGGAAGCTTTTTGGGAAGTCGTGGCTTTCACTTTGATCATCAAAATCACAATCGCGATTCTCGACACCCCGATTATTTACCTTGCGCGGAAAGTGAAACATGAGGGGCTCGGGATTACAGAAAGGCTGCATAAATTTTTAGACTAAAGAAAAAATTTTCAAATTTTACAAGTTTCATAATTCTCAAATAAAATTCAATTTTCAAATTAAAATGGATTATAATCTCGAAGAACGAACAGCAAAATTCGGAGAAGATGTGATTATCTTTTTGCGGATAATTCCGCGAGATGAAATTACTCGACCGTTAATTTCTCAACTAATTCGTGCATCGACATCAATTGGTGCTAATTATTGCGAGGCTAGCGAGGCTGCTAGCAAAAAAGATTTCCGCAATAAAATTTGCATTGCGCGGAAAGAGGCTCACGAATCGAAACATTGGCTCAGGATGATTGCCAAGGCTGTGCCAAATTTCGCCCAAAAGGCACGCGAACTTTGGAAAGAGGCTCACGAATTGACTTTGATTCTCGCTTCAATCACAAAAAAATGTGACCCAAGCTGAATCTTGAAAATTTTTTTATAATTATAAAATTTAAAAATTATTTATGGTTCTCACTGAATCTGTCAAAGGCCTCGAAAATACTTCTGCGAAAGATTTCACTCTGCCCAGTAGTGATGGCAAGACTTACTCGCTCGCTGATTTCGCCGCCGCCAAAGTTTTGGTGGTGGTTTTTATGTGCAATCATTGCCCTTATGTTTTGGCAGTCTTAGAAAGACTGAATTCGCTTGCTGCAGATTTCGCAGAGAGGGGAGTCCAATTCGTCGGGATCAATTCCAACGACTCCACCGATTACCCCGCTGACAGCTTCGGAAAAATGCAAGACTTAGGTGCACAATTTCCCTACCTACACGACGAGAGCCAAGAGATTGCGACGAAATATCACGCTGTCTGTACGCCCGATATTTTTGTCTACGACGAGCGGCGGCAACTGAAATATCATGGTCGGATCGATGACAATTGGCAGGAACCAGAGAAAGTGCAAAAAGAAGAATTAAAAGTAGCGCTGGAAAAAATTCTGGCTGGTGAAGAGATTCCGCGCGAAGAGCAAAATCCGGTGATGGGCTGTTCGATTAAATGGAAAAGATGAGAAAAATTCTCGCAATCTGGCGACAGCGAATCAGATTTTTTAGGCTCGAACATTTTACTCGGCTTCATGAAAAAGATTTCACGACGATTCAGTCCAAAAAAACTCCGGTCGTTTTGGTCGCTGGGATTTACGCGGGCGGGCGGAGCTTATTGCCGCTGAAAAAATTTCTCGAATCCCAAAATTATCCCGTTTACCTCGCGCCAGAAAAGCAAAATTACGAGGTGGTTTCGATTCTCGCCAAAAGATTAGAAAAACAAATTCAAAATATTCCTGCCCCAAAAGTTCAAATCGTGGCGCACTCAATGGGCGGAATTACTGTTTTGCAAGCCTTACAGAATCCCAAAACTTTCGCGAAGGTCAAACAAGTCATCACGCTCGGATCGCCGCTCAATGGTTGTCTTTTGGGTAGTTTGGCTTTTCTCGAGCAGAGGCGGAATCAAAAATATCTCGCGCTCAACTCCCGAGTGATCGAAAAACTTAACCTCAACCCCAAAATCAATCGTAAGATTCGGGCTTTGCATGCCTACTTTGACGGAATTGTTTTTCCCAAAAAAAGTACACAGCTGGCTTGCGCGAAAGAAAATTCTGAAATCCCGATTTACGGGCACGTCGGTTTGATTCTGGCGAAGAAATCGTGGCAGGAGATTCTAAAACGTCTGGTGAAATAATGATTTTTACTGACTGATTTTTTTCTCAATCTCCGCCCGCAGTTTCGCAAAACCGGCTCCGGTTACTGCCGAGATTTTGATTGAATTCTCACCGGCGTGGTCAGCGAGGTCGATTTTATTCGCGACGAGAATTTGCGGATTGCGGTCGGCTTTCAGATCTATCAGAATTTCCTTGACGACTTTTTGCTTCCGTCGGATTTCCTTGCGGTCATCCGAAGCGTCGAAAATATGGAGCAGTAAATCTGCTTCGCGGACTTCCTCGAGTGTCGCGCGGAAAGCTGCGATTAAGTCCGGCGGCAATTTCTCAATAAAGCCAATCGTGTCGGCGAGTAAAACCTTTTTCTGAATTTTCGGCAGCCAGAGACTCCCGAGTCGCGGGTCGAGAGTCGCGAAAAGTTTGTCGGCGACGAAAACATTTTTCTTACTGGTTAGATTTTTTAATAAAGTTGATTTGCCAGAATTCGTGTAACCGACGAGGGCGACGGTCAACAAATTCTGCCGTCGGCGGGCGGCTCGTTGGTTGCCTCGCAAAATTTTCAGCCGATCTATTTTGGCGTCGATTATTTTTATCTCCCGCAAAATATGTCGTTTTTCCGCTTCGATGCCTGTCTCGCCAGCACCGCGCTGGACGACTCCGCCGCCGCGTTCTCGTTCGAACAAGGTCGTCGAAGCTCGTCGGTAAAGTTTTGGAATGTCGTATTTCAGTCGTGCTCGTTTGACCTGCAATTTCGCCTCAGTCGTAGAGGCGTGTTTCTCAAAAATTCGCAAAATCAAGTCAACTCGATCTCAGACCAGGACGGGAATCCGCGAGCTCAATTCGAAAATTTGGTTGCCTTTCAAAATTCCATTTACGACCACAACGTCGCATTTCAGCTCTGCTGCTGTCGCTCCAATCTCTTCTGCCTTGCCTGTCCCGAGGTAAGTCTTGCCGCTTGGTTGTCCTCGTTTTTGAATAATTTTCACCACGGTCATGCCGCCGAGTGTCTCGACTAGCCGAATGAGTTCGGCGAAATGTTTTTCCTCATCGATTTTTGCTAAATCTTTTGGAATCACATCTGCCATGATGACGCGCAATTTATCTGACATCTGGAATTATTTTTACCACAACCTCACGTTCGCGCGGTCTGACATCAAAATCGATCAAAACTAAATTTTGCCAAGTACCGAGGGCGAGTCTATTTTTCTCAATCGGAATAGAAATTGATGGCGGGGAAAGGGCGGATTTGACGTGCGCCGCACCGTTACCGTCGTTCCATTTCGCGTGAAAATAATCGCCCTTTTGCGGGGCGATTCTCTCTAGTGCTGCGACTAAATCTTTCTGCGTTCCTGCTTCCCATTCCATCAGCGTCAGCCCGACAGTGGTGTGCTGTGCGAAGATTACTGCCACTCCAGATTTGACGCCCGACTCGGCGATGATTTCCCCGACACGCTCGGTCAGATTCACAAGATCGTAATTACCGGCGGTTTGGATCGCAAAACGCATCGAGTAAAGATTAACGAAAAAGGTGAAAAGAATGAAATTGCTGTTTGTCTTGACAAGATAATATAAAAGTATTATTATAAGAACCTTTTCAGGTAGAAATTGTGATGCTCCTTGAAATCACGCAACTATAAAATCGAGGGCAACTTGTCCGCGTGAATTTTGATTCTTACGAGAAGTCAAAGTTCCAACTTGCGGTAGGTGGGCAAGTCCCCCTCGATTTGCCTGTACCGCCCCTGCCAGCAAATGGTAATTGTTTGCAGCGGTGGTGCAGGCAAAAAAATAAAAAATGAAAAACGAAAAAGGAGAAAAAAATGAAAAAATTAATAATGAGTTTTTTGGTAATTCTGATCAGCGCATTTTGCGCGAGCTCCGCTTTATCCGCGGAGAACACTAATGTTTCAATCTCCGCATTTAGTGGAGATTGGCATGGCGGCGAGCTCGCCGTCCAAAAGCCTTTTGGCAATAGCTTTGGGGAGTTTAAACTTTCTGGAGCTGATGATGGAGACGGTGATTCTTACTTTTCTGCCGACCTAGTATTTGGCACAGAAGTTTTTAAAAACGTTTCCGTCTTCGGCGGCCTGACCGGTGGCTGTCGAGATGGCCTAGGGGAAAGAGATTATTTCAATTACGTCGGCATTAAAGTCGGCGCGATGTTGGAAGTTGGACCAGTATATGTCAAGGGGTGGGATACCATAGCTCCCCCGGCGACAAAAAGTACTGACTATTATTATGTCGCACCCGCCGTAGAGGCGGGGGTTAAAATTTCAGAAAACTTTTCTTTCGCCGTCAGAGCGACAGGTGAAAGACGTGGTATTAACGACAGACGGGTCTCCTTCAAAGAGACCCACATAGTCGGAATGGTCTCTTTTAAGTTTTAAAAAAAAGGGGGGAAGCCGCATTTTGGGGGAAGCCTGCAGACACCATTCCGCAGTTTCCCCCCCTTTTTTTTCTATTGAAATACTTTTTTAATTGCCTCACTTACGCTGCGAAATTCTTTTCCGCTGGCGATTTTTTCGAAACCCATTTTTTGCGATTCCTTTTTGCGTTTTTCGATTTGGGAGACTGAGCGGATTTCGCCTGTCAGGCCGATTTCGCCGAAAGCCGTTAGGTCGGTGGACAGCGGAATTTTTTTCTGCGAACTCGCGATTGCCAAAGCCACCGCCAGATCTGCTGCTGGTTCGCGCAGTCGAAACCCGCCGACGACATTCACAAAAACATCGCTTGAGTCTAATTTTATTCTGGCGTGTTTTTGTAAAACAGCGATGATGAGCTGCAAGCGATTTAAATCAAAACCACTCGCGGCGCGTTTCGGATAACCGAAAACGGAGGGCGCGGTGAGCGCCTGGACCTCGACCAGCAGTGGGCGGGTGCCTTCCAGGGTCGTCGCGACACAGCTCCCGACTGGGTTTTCCGCGCGACCTTCGAGGAAAGCGGCGGAAGGATTTTTTACCTCGACGAGACCAGCCTCCTTCATTTCGAAAACTCCGACTTCACTCGTGGCCCCGAAACGATTTTTCACGCTACGCAGTAAACGAAAATCATAATTCGCGTCGCCTTCCAAAGTTAAAACTACATCGACGAGATGAGAGAGTAGGCGTGGTCCGGCAAGGTCTCCGTCTTTCGTGACATGCCCAATTAGAATTACAGGTGTTTTGGTTGATTTAGCGAAGCGCAGCAGTCGCTCCGTGACGATTCGGATTTGGGGAATACTGCCCGGCATCGATGACAATTCCAGCGAGGAAAAAACTTGGACCGAATCGACAATTAATAATTTTGGTTTTTCGATTTCCGCTGCGGCAATCAAATTTTCCAAAATGTTTTCGCCGACAATTTTCAAATCTCCGTCGGCGTGTCCGATGCGACCCGCTCGCAACGCAATTTGTTCCGCTGATTCCTCTCCGCTAGCGAGCAAGACTGGACCGAATTCTGTCGCGAATTGCGAGGCGAGTTGCAGCGTCAAAGTCGACTTGCCGATACCTGGTTCGCCACCGAGGAGGATCAAACTGCCTGGGACGATTCCGCCGCCGAGGACGCGGTCTGCTTCGTCGATTTTCGTTTTCAATCGCAGCAGGGGAGTGCTGATTAGTTCTCGCGCACTTTTAACATCGCCGACTGTCCCGATTACTTTTTCCTTTTTACCAAAAACTTTTTGCTCGACTTTTTCCTCCATCATTGAATTCCATTCGCCGCACGCGCTACACTGCCCCGCCCAGCGAGGAGACTGGGAGCCGCATTTTTCACACGTGAAGATGGTTTTATCTTTCATTAATTTTTTTAAGCTTAACTAAAAAATTTTCAATTTCTAATTTCTAATTTTCAAACAATTCTTAAATTTACTAATTTCTCAATTTTTCAAACTTGTTGAGATTTTATTAAAAATAAGAGTTAATTCATGGGCTTCCTTCCACAATTTTTGAAGGACGGTTTTAGCTTCAGGATTTGTTTCTGCCAATAATTCAATCCAAAGCTCGGTTTCTTGAATTTCTTTTCGAGAAATAAAAATTTTATTCCGAAAATCTTTTTTAGAACTTGCGGCATTTGCTTCGCGATAATTTGCCGCCACACTTGTAGCGCAGCGAAGTAGCTGCCGAATGATATTCTCGTTGAGATAATTCATTTTTATTTTTTTCACAACTCGGATTACCGCAACTGCAAACTTCTTCGTTCTTTCTTCGAGATCATATTGCATAATTCAAGAATTGAAACCTTGAAAATTGTTTAGAAATTGAAAATTAGAAATTAATTTAAATTAAATCCGCCAAACTTTTGCCTCTCTCCTTCTCTCCTCGCACTTGTCGTTGCACCATTCCGGCGAGAACTTCTTTCAAAACTTTCTCGTCCTCCATCCCGCGCTCGTGAGTGTATTTTTCTTTCGCTTCCATCACTTCTCTCTCGGCGTGCTGCGGTGAGACGGCAATTGGCAAATTTAAATTATCACCGCCGAAACTTTGGATCGTAAAATTACCAAAATTAAAAATGTTGGACAAAATACCCCTTTTCTCAAAAGACACGCCAGTCAGGGTGTCGAAATCAATTCGTTGTGAAGATTTATCAAAAATGCTGCGCCAGTCGAGGTCGATGACCCCAAAATTTGTCACGAGTAGCGCGTCGAAATACCAATCCATCACTTCATGAATGAAACGGAAGAATCCCAAAGCGAACCAAGCTCCAAAAATCCAAAGCGAAACTTGGGTCGGGAACATCGTGAAAAAAAGTGCGGGAACTGCCATGCCAAAAAAACTGACTTTACAAATGGGCTTGTAAGCTGCGAACCAATGCGAGTGAACTACATAAATCAGTTTCTCGTCATCCTGTAGGTGGCTCGCGAAAAGAATCCGATCAAATATCACGATGATAGTTTACAGTTTTTCACATTCCACCGAAATCAATTTTTCATTTTCCCAATTCCTCCGCTCGTTTTTTCGCAGCGAAGACGGCGCGTGTGACGATTTTTTTCAATCCGGCTTTTTCAAAGACTGCTAACGCTGCAGCAGTCGTGCCACCCTTGCTAGTCACATTTTCCCGCAATTTCGCGAAAGGAATTTCTGAAGTATCCGCCAATTTCGCCGCTCCAAAAAATGTTCCTCCGACGAAAGCAGTGGAAAGCTTGCCCAGTCCAATTTTCTTGGCGGCTTCTTCCAAAGCTTCTGCAAATGCGAAGAAGTAGGCGGGTCCGCTTCCACTGATTGCCGTGATGATGTCGAGCATATTTTCATTCTTCACTTCGGCAGTTTCTCCGAAGCTTTCGAGAATTTTGCGTACCAAAACTTTTTCCGACTTGGTCACGGCTTTGCTAGCGATCCAGCCGGAGACGCCCATGCCGACTTGAGCGGGGGTATTGGGCATCACGCGCACGATTTTTTTACTACCAGTGATTTTTTTCAAAGTTGCCATACGGACACCAGCGAGGATTGATACGATTGGTTTGTCGCCGCGCCAGTTATGGCAAACGATTTTGAGACTTTGGGGCTTCACAGCAAGGAGAATGATTTCGGCTTCTTTCGTGGCGTCGTGAATTGATTTTTCAGTCTTGACTCCGAATTTTCTCTTCAATCCTCCGAGCTTCTTGCCATCGACATCGACGGCGATTATTTTCGAAGGAGTGAAGACTTCTTCTCGTATTAGCGAGGCGATGATGGCTGAGCCCATGACTCCGGTGCCGATGATTGCGATTTTCATACGTTCTAGGGTTTAGGGGATAGGTTTCAATGGCTAGTTGCTAGAGAATTTCTAATTTTCAATTATCAATTTTCAAACAATTCTTCAATTTGTTAATTTCTCAATTTTCAAGAAGTTTAGAAATTGCATAATTAGAAATTGTTTGAAGATTAGAAATTAAAAATTGAAAATTTTTGAGATTAAAACCTCTTATCGAGAATTTTCCTCACCACTTTTGGAATTTCTCTTGCGAGTAGCTGGGGAGTGGTGCTTTCCGATTTTACCGCAATTTTCTTCCCGGCGAGACCGACCAAAAAAGCTGCGATTCCTGCCGCCTCGAAAGGTTCGACTTCCCTCGCCAGTAATCCGCCAACGATTCCTGCCAAAACATCGCCCGTCCCGCCGACAGTCAAAATTGGGTTGCCTTGATCGTTCCATCTTGTCTGAGTAGAGGAGTGGATTGTGTCTACTTTGCCTTTTTCTAGAATTACAGAATTTAGTTTTTTAGATAAACCCCTACAGTTAGTGGCACTAGAGGTAGTGCTGCTAGGGCTAGTATGTTCCAATAAACGTTTTAGCTCTCCGCCATGGGGAGTCAAGACTACTTTTTTTGAAACGAATTTCGGTAAATTCGGAATCAGAGCGTCGGCATCGAAAACTAGTGGTTGCCGACAATTTCTCGCCAAAAATTCAATTGCCGCGATGGTTTCCTTTTGCTTCCCGAGTCCTGGTCCGACGACGAGAGTTGCTTTGTTTTTGCTCGCGAATTCCAAAATCTTCGCAGCTGCCGTGAGAGTCAAAAATCCCGAATTACCTAAAAATTTTCGCACTAAAAAATTTGGTGAGAATTTTCTTGCGGCTGAAAAATTCACCGCTGGCACGAAGATTTCGACCAAATCGACGCCGATTGCCGCCGCGCCTAATCCAGCAAAAAGTGGGGCGCCGACGAATTCTGCGCTTCCGCCGATGATTACCACACGACCGTTTTTACCTTTGTGTGAATCCAACTTCCGGCGCGGAAAATAAAATTTCACATCACCGGGTCCGAAATGAGTTTCGGCGATTTTGGGGATTCCAATCGGAACCACTATTTCGTTTTTTGAGTTTTTGGAAGCATGAAAAGCGACGACGAGTTTGGGTTTCAATTTCGACGAAGTGGCAACATCCAAACTTACTAAATTTCCCTTCGCTTTCATGAGTTTCTGCACGATTACATTAAGGGGTTTTTGCAAGCCTCCTACTGCTCCGATGCCGAGCAAAGCATCGACGAGGATGTCTCCGTCGAATTTTGTTTTCACAGAAAAAATTGAAATAACTTTTGCCGACAGTTTCGCGCAATGATGTCTGGCAGCTTTTGTCCGAATCCGTGATTTTGCGACTGCGAGGATGACTTCGACCTCGATTTTTTTCGCCAAAAATTCCGCTGCGAGTGCAAAACTATCGCCTCCATTATTTCCTCCGCCGCAGAAAATCTGTACTTTCCGAGGTTTTTTCCACTTCTGTAAAATCGCCCTACAAGCTTCTTTGCCAGCTCGATTCATCAGTTTCGTCACACTCACACCGCGGAATTCGGCGTTGTGGTCGATAATTTGAGAAGAGAGGGCGGATTTCACGAAAACATTTTATGCTAAAATCGGGCGGAAATTTTCAATTTTCAATTTACAAATTTTTAAACAATTCTCAATAACTAAATTCTCAATTTTCAAACAAATTTAATTTTAAAATGCTCAAAAAACTAATCCTTACATTTCTCACTTTTTTGTTTACGTTTGCGCCTGTTTTTGGCGTTGAAGGTGTTGCAGTTGATGATATTCAGGGAAGCGGTGATTTTAGCAATGAAGCTAACCAAGAACTAATAACTACGGACTACGAACTACAAAAGACGCCAATCAATGTTTTCGTGCGCGAAGGTTGTAGTCACTGCCAGGATGAGGAGGAATTTCTTACCCAGCTTCAGGGAACTCGAAACGACTTCGAAGTTTTTTATCACGATATTGGAGACAAGTCGCACTATCAACATTTCGATCAGCTGACTTCACTTGAAAAAATTCCCAAATCGACTCCGGTTACTCTCGTCGGCAATACCATCATTCAAGGTTTTGGTTCGGCTGCTTCGACGGGAGTTCGCATTCAAGAAATTCTCGACGCTTCTGCGGGAAAAGCGACTTTGAATTTCGAGGAATTTATCGCGAGTGGGGGCAGTGGCAAAGTCGAGACAGTGGAGGGTGGCGTTTGTGAAGATTCTGGCGAAGTGTGTGCAGTGCCAGAATCGCGCTATCTCGTCGATGTTCCGTTCTTCGGCGCGGTCGATGTCGCGAAATATTCTCTCCCGACGATGGCGGTGGTGCTCGGATTCATCGATGGTTTCAATCCTTGTGCGATGTGGGTGCTGGTCACTTTCCTCATCGTCCTCCTCCAGATCGGCGACCGTCGCAAAATGTTTCAAATCGCCGGACTCTTCATTTTCGCCGAGGCGGTCATGTACTACCTCATCCTCAATGTCTGGTTTACGGCGTGGGATTTCGTTGGCTTGGATAAATTCGTGACTCCGTTGGTTGGCTTCATCGCTGTGGGTGGGGGAGTCTTTTTCCTCTACGAAGGCATCACTTCAGACGGTACTTGCAAGGTGACTAATGTAGAACAACGCGCCAAAATTCATTTCAAAATTAAAAATCTCGCAGCACAGCCGATGACTTGGGTTACGATTTTCAGCATCTTGGTTTTAGCTTTCTCTGTGAATGTCATTGAATTTGCTTGCTCGATCGGTATTCCGCAGGCTTTCACCAAGATACTCGACTTAAACATGCTGAGCGTTTTTAAAGAGCAAATGTTGATTCTCATCTACACGCTCTTTTACATGGTCGACGATTTTATCGTTTTTGGGATTGCTCTCGCTGGTGTCGAAAAACTAGGCATCACTCATAAATATTCCAAATACTCGAATCTCATTGGAGGAGTTTTGATGCTATTGCTTGGGGGTTTATTGATTCTTGCTCCGGGCTTGCTGCAGTTCATTTAACTTTGCTAAAATATCATCCGAACTAAGCCACTCAAAAAATGCACTCTAAAAAATTCAAAAAATCCCTTGTCAAAAGATTCATCGAATCAGCAGGGATTTTGTTTTCTCTCATCCTAGTTTTAGCAGCCATTGTTTATGCAGCGACTCCCACGTCTTGGCCTTCGGGTTCAGCACCGCTAGCCGCACCAGGAGCTGGTAATGTGGAACTAGGTGGCAGTAGTCTCTGGACAGAAAGTGGA
>JAIPGZ010000023.1 GCA_021735425.1 Candidatus Altimarinota bacterium
GGGTTTACAGTAAGAAAAACAACTAAAAAAACCGCTCAAAAGCGGTTCAGGTACCCTAAAAAAACCTAAAATTTTCCAAAAACGTGGTTAGGCATCCTAAAACTTTTTTAGGAAGGGTGTTTTTCAGAGGTTCCTTAATGATAAATAACATGAAAAAAAATATTTTCCTTTCGCTTATATTATTATTAATCGTTACTATTGGATGTGTTGAGCAACAAGAAACAACGCAAAAATCTAGTCAAGATATTCCCAAAAACTCGGAACCGACATTGAAAATCGGGAAAAATGGTAATGTGAATTACTTAGTTATAGATAAAGATGGGAAGGAAACGATATTAGCGGAAGGAAAAATTAAAAACCAAGAAGATCCAACAAATATTTCGATCATCAAAAATCCTCGCTTTTCACCAAATAAAAATTACATACTTTATGATGATGGCACTTATTTTGGTGAATTAACGCAAGTTTATAATTTGAAAGAAAGCAGAATTATTGATAGAGGTGATGTTGGAAAAACTGGATTCTCAAACGACGGAAAATACTTCTATAAATGTAGAACGGGTCGTGGTGGAGGGATTGAGGCGATTGTAAAAGATGTTCCTAATTTTAATGTTGTGTTTGATGTTTTTGGAAAACAATTAAGCGAAGGAAAACATGAGCTAAATAACGGATTTAATGATTTAGATTGTTCTTATGAAAAAAGCACTCAACAGATCAAATTTACTTTATATGAGAATTGGGAAGAAAGTGACCGAGGTAACATCAAAATTTTATATTACCCAAAAAAATAAAACTTGTTTTATTAATAAAGCTTGAATATTAAAGGATTTATCAATTAATTTCTCCGCTCTCCCAACTTCTCCTCCACAAACTCCAGAATCCGCTTTTTGAACTTGTCCGTGTCGAAACGTTCCGCGTTTTTCACAATCGATTTCTTTACCCAGCGTTTTTTGGAAGTCCGCTGCATCGCGTCCGCGAGAGAAGAAACTGTTTGTTCAGTAAAAAACATTCCAGAATAATTAGGACGAACTGTCTCGAGCGCTCCCCCGCCACGAAACGCGACGACCGGACGACCGCTAGCTTGGACCTCGACAGCCGTCAGCCCGAAGTCCTCCACTTGCGGGAAAATTAGAGCCCGACATTCGCGGTACATGCGTTGCAGAATTTCTTCTGAAACTTTGCCGAAAAACTGAACTGTCGGACCGGCCATCGCCCGCAGACGTTTTTCCTCTGGACCCACCCCGACGATGCGTAACTTCACGCCGAGCACATTCGCTGCCTGAATCGCGAGGTCAAATCTTTTGTAAGGAATCAACCGACCCACCGCAAGAAAATAACTTTTCGCTTTCTCCTCGCTCGGGATGAATTGTTTCGTCTCGACTGGCGGATGAATCACCTCCGCCTCGCGTTGATAATATTTTTGAATCCGCTGCGCGACGAATTCGGAATTCGCGAGAAAATGATCGACGCGATCCGCCGCCACCCGATCCCAAATCCGCATTTTCATCAGCTGCCGCGGGATAAATTTGCGAGCGAGCCAGTTATAATTTTTTTCATGCAAACGCAAATATTCGTGCGCCCCATCCCACAGCACTCGATTAGGATTGTGGCAGTAGCAAATGTGAGTCGTCTCCGGTTTGGTGATAATCCCCTTCGAGCAGCCCGACGACGAATCGGAAATCACAAGATCGAATTCGGAAAAATCCCACGACTCTACTGCCGCCGGCATGAAAGGAAAAAACAAACGGTGATGCTTCGCCGCAAAAGGGATTTTCTGGAGATAGCTGGTACGAATATCAGCGTCGGCAAACATCGGCAGATTTTCTGGACGAAAGAAAGTGGTGAAAATCGGCGCATCGGGAAAAATCTCGTGAAAAGCCAGCAAAACCCGCTCAGCCCCACCGAAGTCAGTGAGCCAATCATGAACGAGCGCGACTTTTAACTTAGAATTCATTTTGAGGAATTTTAACATCCCTCAAAAAAATTACTCCTGCTCTGAATTTTGCTCTTGTTTTGACTCTAACTTTGGCAAAACTTTATTACCAAAAGCATCGTGCAAGAAAGCTACCAATCCTCTTGTTAATTCTGTTAAATCCAACACACCATCTTTCAGACAATCTCTGGAATTTAAAGAAACATAATTCCCAGCATAAATAGCGAGACCTTTAGCTGGTGCCAGTTGCCCCAACTGACTACCCATCTCAGATCCTGTCTCGGTCTCAACCCAAAAAGGCTGATAGCCTTTCTTCTCTATAAAAATATCTGTAATTCTATCTTGAATTTTTTGTACCGCGTTAGCGTCTTCTTCGCTAATCCTCGTCTGAGGCTCGCTAGAAAAAAATTTTCATTTTAAAAAATTAAAAAATAAGACTAAATTTTATCAAATAAATCCTTTCTTGCAAAAAAACTTCAAACTAATTAATTACTCTTCCACTCTCAATACAACCGCTTTCCCGTTGACACACTTCAGCTGATTAATCTCCTCTACCGCCTTTCTAACCTTCGCCTCATTCGCCTTGTGCAGCAAAATCACGAGCGGCACTTCGCGCTGAAATTCATTCAAATCAAGCTGGAGGATATCGCGAATATTGAGTTTGTGTTTCGCGAGCACATTTGAAATATCGCGAATCACGCCCGCCTCATCCTTCACACCGAAACGCAAATAATACTCGCTCTCAACATCTTCGATTTTTTTCATTGGAAATTTTTCGAGCGAACTTTCTGGAATACCGCGACTCGGAATCTCGGAACCGCGCGCCGCTTCGATGATGTCGCCGACGACAGCCGTCGCAGTCGGAAGCGAACCTGCCCCCGGCCCTGAGAGAATAATTTCGCCTAAATTTTTGCCGTGAAAAGCAACCGCATTTGTCACGCCGTCAATCTTGGCAAGCGGAGAATCGATGGAAAGCAAAGTCGGATTGACCCGAATTTCGAGCGAGCCATTTTCTTTTTTCGCAACGGCGACAAGTTTAATTTTGCGATTCAATCGCCGCGCAAATTCGAAATCGGCAGCCGACAGTTTTGTGATGCCTTCAATGTGAATTTGTTTGAAATCCACCTGTGTGCCAAAAGCAATCGACGCCAGCAGCGCAATTTTGTGCGCCGTGTCGCCGCCCTCGATGTCGAGCGTAGGATTGGCTTCCGCGAATCCGCGCTTTTGAGCATCAGCGAGAACTTCAGAAAATTCACCGCCCTCGTTCGCCAGTTTCGTGAGGATAAAATTACAAGTGCCATTTAGGATTCCGTAAATCTTTTCAATCTTTTCGGAAGCCAGCGAAGTCTTGAGTGTGCGGATGATGGGAATCGCTCCACCGACCGCTGCCTCGAAAAGAAGCAATTTGCCTTTTTGTTCAGCCAGCTTGAAAAGCGGCGCACCCTTTTCGCTAAGTAAAGCCTTATTCGCCGTCACGACGTGCTTGCCGTTGTCGAGAGCCGTCTCGATGAATTTGCCAGCCACGCCCGTCCCGCCGACCAGCTCGACGATGATGTCAATCTTCGGATCGGCGCAAACCGCGAAACCATCGGTCGTGAGAATCTTGCGATCGACCTTCACACCTCTGTCGCTCTTCAAATCCAAATCAGCAATCGCTGCAATTTCAATTTTTTGTCCGACTCGTTTTGTAATCTCGGCAAAATTCTTTTGCAAAACTTTGACGACACCCGAGCCGACGACGCCGAAGCCGAGAATGCCAACTTTGATACTATCCATAATTTGATTTTAAGAAAAAAGTGAGTTAATTTTACCTCCTTTTTGTTAACTTATTAACCCCCTACATTATGAACGATAAATTAGACGAAAGTGTGTCAACCCAAAATAACCTCTCTTCTAAAGTTGAGATTGCATACAAAGACGGTCAGATTGATACTGTAGAAACCGAAGCAACTGCTGATGATGCTGTTGGTGCTGCGTTCTGCTCAATAAGCAGTGATAATCATTTTAGAGATATGTCAGAAGAAGAATTTGGTGTTATGAAAAATATTTCTGATGCACTTTTTGCATTAGAAGATTCACTGAGTGGGAATGATGAAAATTGTATCAAACAAGCTGTTGCTAATTTAAACAAAGCTTTAGCTAATGTCGAAATAAACCAAAATTTAGACTCATTACAAAAAACAATTGGATTTGTTAAACGAACAGAATTTGAAATGTTTCGTGTGTCCTAAAGACCAGCTAACATCTTTTATGCTTCATGTTCCATGTTCTAAGCTCCTGGAACTAGAAACTTCGCTGCCAACTCTGCAATCTCTTTTTTAATCGCAGCTAAATTTTCTTCACTCGAATCATCTGCTACTCGCGCAATCCATTCCGCGACTTGTATCATCTCCGCCTCCCCCATTCCGCGCGTCGTGATAGCCGCAGTGCCAAATCGAATCCCACTCGGTTTCATCGGCGGATTCGGATCGTTGGGAATCGTGGAAGCCGACGCGGAAATTCCCGCACGGTCGAGAGCATCGGTGAATTCTTTGCCGCCGACATTTTTATTTTGTAAATCAACGACCATCAAGTGATTGTCTGTCCCGTCAGAGATAATCTTGAATCCACGGGAAATTAATTCAACCGCCAATTTTTGAGCATTGAGGATTACCTGTTTGGCGTAAGTTTGAAATTCTGGCTTGAGAGCTTCACCGAGCGCGACAGCAATCGCCGCGATAATGTGTTCGTGCGGTCCACCCTGAATTCCAGGAAAAACAGAGCGGTTAATTTTTTTAGCAATTTCCTCCGTTTTAGAAAAAATGAGCGCACCACGTGGCCCGCGTAAAGTTTTGTGCGTCGTGGTCGTGACAACGTCGAATCCCGCCTCGATCGGACCAGCAATCGCTTTACCAGCAATCAATCCCGCGACGTGGGCAATGTCGGCAAAAGTGATTGCTCCCACCTCATCCGCAATTTTTTTGAAGCGCACCCAATCAAAATCTCGCGAGTAAGCAGAGAATCCTGCCACAATCATTTTTGGTTTGTGCTCCTTGGCGAGCGCTTCGACTTTGTCCATGTCGACCAAGCCTGAATCATCCTCCACTCCATAATGGACGAAATTATAAGTTTTGCCGGTGAAATTAATCGGATGCCCGTGGCTGAGATGCCCACCATGGTCGAGCTTGAGTCCGAGAATCGTGTCGCCCGGCTGGACGAGTGCGAAGTAAACCGCGAGATTGGCAGAACTACCGGATAAAGCTTGAACATTGACGAACTCCGCACCAAAAAGTTTTTTCGCGCGTTCGATTGCCAAACTTTCAACTGAATCAACGACTTCATTACCAGCATAATAACGGCGACCTGGATAGCCTTCGGAATATTTATTTTGCAAAACCGAAGCCATCGTCTCGAGCACTGCCGCCGAAGTGTAGTTTTCTGACGCGATTAATTCTAAACCATTTTTTTGCCTCGCCTCCTCGGCACGAATTAATTCGAAGATTTCCAAATCAGCGGTAGGGATAAATTTATAATCCATAATGAAAAATTAGAAAGCTTGCAGAGTGTAATCAAAACTCGTAAAATTATCCACCTTAATTTTGAAATTATGAGAAAACGAAGACAAGAAAGACCACCTTATAAAATTCACAATCAAGAAATACCTAGCCTTATCACAACAGTTGAAAGACGGATTGATAAAAAATTTAAAGTGAGAGCTGAGATAATGAGAATTCTCAAAGAAGCTTCTGCTAATTGGCAAGATGCAATCCTTTCGTGGAACTTGATTGAAGCTTTCGTGGATGATTTTTGCGATGATAAAGAAAACGGTCATAGCGAAAATTATCGAGGAAATATTCGCGGTTTATTCGAGAATCGCGAAAAACCTTCTTCTTATTTCTAGTAAAACTGAATCAAATCTCGACAACCGCCGCGATTTGATTACGAAAAGGTTTTTTAAGACTTCCGATGGCAATTCACCAATTGCTAAGATCCCCGAAATCACCTGCCGCACAGAGGGAGTCCTTTTTATTTCTTCTAGAAATTTATTCATTTTAGTTTTGGGTTCGCGTCATTCTAGCAGATTTCGAGACCTTTTTCCAGCGTGTTAAAATTCTTACAATGCAAAAGCGAAACATTTTCCTCGGCGGTACAATCGCAGGAATTGTTTTTCTCGATGTCGTTTCGAAATATCTCATACGAAAACTTTTGCTCACTCCGACAGAAATCTTGCCAATCTTAAAACTTGAATTTACAGAAAATCCGAATTTAGCGTTCGGGATTCCCTTTCCAAGAATTTTGACGATTTTGCTTTCAATTTTAGCCATTATTTTTTTCGGTAATCTTTTCGTGAAAAATGTACAAAAAAACTCTAAAATTGGGACTGTCGCCTTTGGACTGATTTTGGGCGGAGCGATTGGAAACTTAGGAGAAAGAATTATCTTCGGCCAAGTCACCGACTTCATCGCCTTGCTGACAATCCCAAACTTCAACCTCGCCGATACAGCACTCACCATCGGAGTAATCCTGCTAATAATCTTCCACTCAAAAATTTTTAAGCAAGTTTGAAAATTGAGAACTAGAAATTAGAAATTTTCTACCAACTAATAACTACAAACTAACAACTCCTCTATGCCTCTCCTCCCTCCTCGCGAAGTAAAGTTTTCTCTTCTTTTCTTCAAAGCCATCTCGGGTTTCGGTGTAGGAATAGTCGGAACGGTTGTTTTACTAATCTTTGTTTTGGTTGGACTAGGAAGCGTTAGCAGCGTTTCGAGTACCGGACCTTTTCTAGTTTTTTCTGCAATCATAATGGGTTTTATTACAGCAATGGTCTCTAACTGTCTCGGTGCTTTTCTGTTTGGGATGTTAGATCGAGAGAAATACGCGGAAATTCGCATAGTAATCAAACATATAATTTCATTAAATATTTTGATTTTTATCTTTCTTCTGCCGATTCAATTTTTAGGTATATTGAGCTCAAACGGAAGCCTCAAAATAATTTTTTTGATTTCTACACTTCAATTGGTCGTCGCCGCAATTGCCAGTATGTTTACTTTGGAATTGTCGAATTCGAAATCACCGCGCGAAAATTTTCTCGCAGTTTATGGAATCACTTTCGCGATTCTCTTCACTATTGTTTTAAATATTTTGATCTATCAACTCAGCCAAAACTTCTCGACACAAGCGGAACTGGCGACAGGTGGTAGCGGCGGTAAAGGTCCAACTGCGGTTTTATTCGCGATTCTACCAACAACTTGGTTGTTTTTTGGAATCTTCACCACAGCCACAGAAATGATTTATCGTTGGATTTATCAAACTTGGGGCAAAGATTCTTTAAATGAGTGATGAAAATTTAAATGACGACAAAAAATCTGGCAGCGGCAAATTGCTCGCTGGTTTAGTGATTGGCGGCGCAATTGCTTCAGTGCTGGGACTCCACCTCACCCCAAAAAAAACTAAAAACCTTTTGAAGGCAAAAGCTAAAAGAGTCTTGGAAAAAATCGAGGAAAAAATTCACGATCTGGAAGAAAACGAAGAATAATGGGTCTCGAAGATTTATCCCCTCTCGACAACGAAGAATCCGGTACAAAGGCGACGGAGATTTCGGATGAAGTCTTTCGAGACAAAATGCAGAAAACACAGAAATCGCAAAAAGCTTTAAAAAGGGCGGAGGGCAAGGCACGAGCGAAGGACGACCGCCTGGCGAAAGTAATCGGCAAATTTCTGCAAACACAGTCGAACACGGGCGTCATGATTTTAATCTCCCGCTGTCTCGATCAAAATATTCCTGCCGGATTGATTTTGGGAATTCTCGCCTTGGTGGAGTCCGAAGCACAAAAAGAATTCGAAGTCGTCCTCGGTGAGTCGAGCCAACTTTTGGCAGCTCCGGAAATGAAAAATCGTGAACTTGTGAAGTCGGGAGAATTCCCACCGGAAATCAAACAGGCACTCGATGTTTGGAGTTTTGGACTTTTGGAATTTGGACTGACTCAACCGACTCGCCTCCTCGCGACCGCGATTTCTCCCGATGGAGACATTTTCCCAAGTTTGGCGAAATTAAATAGTTTTATAATCCGCGATTTTTTACAAGAGAAAAAGGTTAAACTGGAATTCACGAAAATCGAGAGTTTTGCAGAATTTGTTTTGAAAAGCGTTTTGGGAAAAATAAAACTGCAGTTCGAAACAACGAAAAGTCTAGCTAGAGAAGATTGATTTGCTAGAGGTCACAACTTCGACTAAAATTCCCCAACTTGCTCACGGTTTGCGGAAATCGTGAAAAAGTTTTTATTTTTTAACCCCCGCTAAAATGAATAAAACTAAAGACAATAGCGCCATGGCTGCGCTTCTTCGAGAAGATGAAATCCCGGCTCCGCCGCAACCCGGCAAGCCAGTCACCGGTAAAGTCGTCAACATTTCGAACAGTCGGATTCTCGTAGAAATCGATGGCACCTATACTGGAATCATCGCCGGTCGCGAAGCTGTCGACGGTTTCGACACAGCGAAAAAATTAATGGAAGGCGACGAAGTCACCTCTTATGTCGTCGAGGAAGAAAACTCTAACGGCTATTATGTTTTAAGTTTGCGGAAAGCAAGTCGCGAAAAGGCTTGGGACCGCTTGGCAGAAATGAGGGATTCGAAAGAAGCTATTGAGGTGCCGATTCGTGAGGCAAATAAAGGTGGGCTAATGACTGATTTCAACGGCATTCGTGCCTTCATCCCAGTCAGTCAGCTCGCGCCGGAACATTATCCTCGCGTCAACGGAGCAAACTCAAACGAAATTTTGTCGCGACTGCAGAAATATGTCGGCGAGAAATTTACAGTGCAAGTCTTGACTGCTGAACAAGATGAAAATAAATTGATTTTCAGCGAAAAAGCTGGACTCTCGAAAAAACGCGATGCCGCAATTCAAAAATTAAAAATCGGAGATAAAATCGAAGGCAAAGTCACCGGAATCGTAAATTTTGGAGTCTTCTTGATGTTCGGCGATGGCCTAGAAGGACTCGTCCACCTCTCGGAAATTGCTTGGGGCAAAATCACAGATGCAGCGAGTTTCGCACGAATCGGCGAAACAAAGTCCGCAATTGTCATTGGAGTCGATGCTGATAAAATTTCGCTTTCGATCAAAAGACTCACTCCCGACCCGTGGTTGAAAAATGTCGAAAAATTTTCGGTAGGAGATATTGTCGAGGGAGAAGTTGAAAAAATTACCGCTTTTGGTGCTTTAGTGAAATTAGAAAACGATGTAAGCGGACTACTCCACACTTCGGAAATCGCGCCTGAAGGCGAAGGAGCGAAACTAGAGGTTGGGGCGAAAGTAAAGGCAAAAGTAATTGAAATCAATCCCGACGACCACCGTATTGCGCTCTCGGTGAAAGAATTGCCCATCGAGAAGAAAACCAAAGCTACAACCAAAACTAGCAAAGAAACAACAAAAGATAAAGATGAAAAACCAAACGAAAAACCGAAAAAGAAACCAGCCGCTAAAAAGAAAACCGTAAAAGCGACGACAAAAAAGGAAGATTAAGGACCTCGTCAAAAATGCAGAAGCGCCCCTTTTCGAGGCGTTTTTGTTGAGTAGCTAAAACTTTTGAGTAACAAATTATAAACTCTCTCTGTATTGACAGAAAGCCTTTTTTGAAGTAAATTCAGACCCTTTTAAATTTCAGATGGCTTTCAAAAACTTTAGCAAATTCCAAATCTTCGGAGCGATAATTCTCGCAATTATAGCTAGTTTTACCGTCACAGGCGGAGCTTTTAGCGAAGAGAAACTTTATCCAGTGGAAAACCTCGGCAACTTCCGACCCCCGTTAATTTTGCCCAAACAACCAACAGCGGCAGCCAATCCTTTTGTTCCCGACCTGCCAAAAATTCCGAAAATCGAACAGCCGCCACTAAATGTAACCGAGCTCGTTCGACAATTTGAGGCACGCAATTTGAGAGTGGATGTCTTGGCGAACAGTCCGAGAATCGAAAAAGCGGAAGTGGAAAGTTGCAAAGCCCTCCTCGAAAAAACCCTCACCGCCATTCCAGAAAACCTAACCGATTCACTCGACGAGTTAAAACTTTTTTTCTCTAAACGCAATCCGCGCGGATTATCGAATTCTCACCTCATCGAGCTCCGTTGCGCTAGCTTAGAAGAGGCGGAAATCGTGTCAGTTTTCGTCCATGAGCTCGGTCACATCGTGGACTTGGGAAAATTAAAAGGAGTCAGTTTCGCCCCCAGTGGTTTCCTTGACGGGAAATTAAAAATCCCCGCCGACGACCCTAGTATCGCTTTTTATAAATTGAGCTGGCGCGACGAAGCGAAGCAAAAGTATATCGCTGAACGGAAAGATTTTGTGAGCGGCTACGCGATGACCGATCCTTTTGAAGATTTCGCCGAAAGTTTTAATTTTTATGTTTTGCACGGCGCCGATTTTCGCGCAATCACAAACGAAAGCACCGTCCTCGCTAAGAAATACGACTTCATGAAAAAAGAAGTTTTCTCCGGCTTAGAATTCAAAAGCGAACGTAACACCGAAAACGAAAAACGGGTTTGGGACACCACGCTCGTCGAATTTAATCTGGAACAGTTTTTCAAGCAAATCTAATTACTGACCAAATCCCGGCGCTTCCGTTCGCACAGCCGCCCGCAAATTTGGAGTGAATTCTATTTCATAATCAAAGGGAGAATTGTCCGCTGAGAGCTTTTGATCCATCGGCTGACGACTGGTCCGTCGAGGTGAATACCAACACTTTGCAGAAACCACAAGATTTTGTCCGTTCATTTTTAGACCTGTCACGACCAAAGAGTTTGTCTCGCCAGAAACTTGGCGAGCGGAGAGAAAAGTAGCAGCGAGAATCTCTCCGTTCGTTGAATCAATCTTCGCGATTACCGCAATTTGATTTCCTTCACCCTCACCGTATTCACTCAGCCAGCCGTATTTCGCGAAGCGGCGGAAATCGTAATTGGAGCTTTCTTCCAACCCCCGCGAAGTAAAGACTGCGAAAAGATTTGTATCATCAAAAAATAAACCATAAGCCATACTTTCGTCGACAGAAGTTTCGTAATCTCGACGAACCCAATCAAGTCGCCCGTCAGTGAAGCTGACGAGAATCGGATTTTTATTTAATGGAGGCAAACTTTCGTAACCAGCATAAATCGCCGTCGCGCCAAATTTCGCGACCGGACCACCACGCGCCGCCACCGCACTTTCATTTTTGAAATCAAAATTCGTGAAGTCAGCGGAACTGGCAATTACCACGTCAGAAGAGGTCACCACAATTGCGGAAGAATTTGGCGAAACCACAATCGGACTTGTCGCGTCGACAAACTGAAGAACTGTCTGAAACTCACCAATTAAAAATTTAAGCCTTTCGTCAAAACGAGCATTATTCAAAAGTTAAAAATGGGTTTGAATTTTTTGCAGTGCCGCAACGTAATTTTGCGGAGTAGCGAATTGATATTTTTTTTCGGCAAATTCCAAAGTCGGCTGGAGCGTCCAAATTCCATTTTTCACCTCCCAGTTTGTAATTCCCAAATTCGTGAAGTCGGTATATGGAAAATCTAAACTACCAGCCAGAATTTCGCTCGGACTTTTTATTAAATTGAAATTCGCCAAAAGATTCGCATCAAAAACATCTGCACCGGAATCTTTGGTGACGAGAATTCGAAAAATAGTTTCTGCAACCTCTCCGCGGGTTATCGCTCGGTTAGCTTGAAACTTTGTGACATCAAGCAAATTTTGACTATGAGTCGTGGCAGCGAAAATTGCAAACCAATCTGTCGACACAACGTCGGGGAATTGAGAAAAATCATCGAGCCCAACTCCAAGCGCGGTGAGAATAATTTTGACAGCTTCAGCTCGATTTAAAAAATTAGCTGGCTGAAAAGTGCTATTCGGATAACCCGCAATCCATTCTTGATGCTTCGCCTGACAAACAAACACGGCAAACCACTCTGCACCCACGTCTGGAAAACAATTACGAAATCTTTTTGTGTCCGTTTGAATACCTCGCACTTTTACTAAAATTTTCGCCAACTCTGCACGCGTAATACTTTGATTAGCTTTGAATTCTCCATCCGCAAAACCGGCAACAATTCCGTGTTTTTGGAGATAGTCGATTGCCACTTTGTGAGAATTCTTCGGACCAATATCGGAGAAAGCTAATACGGTCGAAAAAATTAAAAAGGCGGCAAGCGCGATAAAAAATTTTTGCATCTCAAAAAAGTTAAGGACTGATTTTAAAATCTTTTTCGAAAGAGTGCAAATTTTAATTTTTCCACAAACCGTGAAGATTGCAATACTCGTGCGCGGTAATTTCGGATGCCTCGATACAAAATTCCGCCTCCGGCGCCTCCCCTGGTCGGAGAAATTTTTTATAACTTACTCCGTCCGCAATAATCTCAATCCACTCGATGAAATGCGCCGGCTCCATCGGATGCGGCGCTGAACCAATATTGACTCGAAATCCATTCTCTGTTTTTTCAACCACCGGAACGTGTTTCTCTGTCGCAGCATCGACTGAGTTTTCGACAAGCAATTCCATCGGCTGTCCGCAACAAACCAGCTCACCAATCGAAGCGTGATTCATTTGGACAATATTGCCGCAAACATTGCAGCGATAAACTTCATGTAGTTTGTTCATAGTCAAATGGTTAAAATGTTTCGCACTTGATTTGGAAATAAGCTGGCGGATGTCCACAGCTCGGACATTTTTCCGGCGGAGTCTTGCCACGATGAATGTGTCCACATTTTCGGCAAACCCACTCAACCTCTTCTTGTTTCGCGTGAATCGAATTGTTTTCAACTTCCACGAGTAATTTTTTGTAACGTTCCTCGTGATGCGCTTCCGCGCTCGCAATTGCTTTCAGTCTTTCCGCGATTTCAGGAAATCCTTCCTCTCTCGCGACTTTCGCAAATTCGGGATACATTTCAGAATGTTCATGATTTTCGCCCACGATTGCCGCCATCAAATTTTCAGCAGTTTTTCCAATAATCGTCGGAACCCCTGCTTCAATTTTAACTTCAGATAAATCTTCTTCTGATTTTTTTTTCAAATCTTGAATCATGCGAAAAATCCACTTTGCATGCTCCGCTTCCTGCATCGCGGTCATTTCGAAAATTTCGGAGATTTGTTCAAAACCCTCTTTCTTCGCAATTTTGGCATAAATCGAATAGCGATTCCGCGCCTGACTCTCGCCGATGAAAGCAGCAGCAAGATTTTGGATTGTTTGATTCATTTTTGGAGAATTAAAAAATAAGATAAAAATTCATTCTGCCGATTTTTCTAAAAGAACTCAAATTTTAATTTACGGGACTACGCCTATTAAGTGTTGGTAGTTGGCCTAGAGAATCGAGCAGTTAGGTAGGCTACCCGTTCAGGATAGCTGAAGTTGAATTGAAAACAAATCTCTTTTAGAAAATCGGGATAATGAAAAAAATGGGGTCTAACTAATCCCATTTTCAAGAAAATAGTCAGTCATTTTCTTTCTTCGATGGGGTCTCAGACCACGATGGAGTTTTACTTTTTGTTTGAGGTGAGCGAAGTAACCATCACA
>JAIPGZ010000005.1 GCA_021735425.1 Candidatus Altimarinota bacterium
GAAGAGTGTCACTGCGGACACCCAAAGTCGCCGCCAGCTCTGCAAAAGTCATTTTTGTGTTTGTGGACATCGAGTGCGTAAGTACGCTCTCATTGTACCATAATTCAAGAG
Source organism: Candidatus Altimarinota bacterium (assembly GCA_021735425.1). GTDB lineage: Bacteria > Patescibacteriota > Gracilibacteria > JAHISY01 > JAHISY01 > JAHISY01. The sequence continues at coordinate 112 of JAIPGZ010000005.1, forward strand.
GAAAGGCAAGGGAGGGGAGGGGCAGAATCTATGACGAACTTAGGGATTATTTACGCGCAGTTTTCGCGATCAAAAAGTCGAGCATTTTGCCTGCGATATCGACACCAGTGAAATCCTGTGAGGCAGCGAAGTTGCAAGGAAAATTAACTTCTGTGACTAAGTAGCCATTTTTAGTTGGCAAAAGATCAATGCCACCAAATTCTACTCCGGCTGCAGCGACCGCCTTCAAAACAATTTTTTTAGTTTTAGCATCAATTTTGACGATTTTGTTTTTGGAAAAAAATCCACCAGTAGCATTTGAGCGAAAGTCGACTTTTTTCGGAACGGATTTTTGATAAGCGCATAAAATTTCTTCGCCGAGTACGACCACGCGAATATGTTTTCCGGCTGATTCATGAATCATTTTTTGGAAAATAAATTCTGATTTTTTACTGACCAAAAATTGCACTGTGGTCTTTAATCCAAAAAAAGAATCAACAAGTAAGATTCCATTACCGAGTGACCCAGTGAGGGTTTTTATAATTAGGGGTAGTCCAAGCTTCTTGGAGATTTTTTTAAGGTCGGCAGTATTTGTTGAATTCGAGAATATCGTTGGTGGGATGGGAACTCCAGCGTTTGCAAACTCAATGTAACGTGTCAATTTATTACCGAAACGACGTTTTAAATTTAGCTCTTTTGTAAAAAATGAAGCCAAATTATTACCTAACAAGAAGCTTTGCTCGAGGAGTGCTTCACTTTTATCGACGGCGATTCGATAAATTAGATCATTTTTTATATTTTGCTTTTTGCCAATTTCAAAAATATTTTTCTCACTGCTAACCACTTCTGCTGCAAGACCACGTTTCTTTGCTGCCGCGACAAGATATTCTTCACACTTGGGATTGTGTCCGTTATTAACGAGTATTAGCTTCATTGGTGTTGTTTAAATTTGAGCTATTTTAACCATTGCGTCGTCAAAAAGGAATCTCTAAACTGCGACCACTTTCTGCAATGCGCCGCAAAAAAGCAATTGTATTTACCGAATATCGCCATAAACTGGAGAGTGTGGAATCTGCTCAAAAGGCTGGTTTTGCTGCGGTCCTCGTGACTCGCAAGATCCGCAATGGCGCGACCAAAGTTTTCGATAAAATTTTCGAAGTGGACTTAAACCAGAAAGAAGTTTGGGATGCTTTGGCGAAAACTTTGAAAGTGGAATACAACGTCAAAGCAGTCGTGAGTAATTACGATCATTTCGTCGTGCAGCGTTCATACCTTGCCGAAAGGCTGGGTGTGCCTGCTACCACGGTTTACTCTGCTGCCTGCACGCGCAATAAAGTCCTGATGCGTAAGGCTTTGGCAGTGATTCCGGAGAATATCGAATTTGAAGAAGCGCAGACTTTGGCAGAGGCGAAAAAAGTCCGTAAAAGGTTGGGTGGTGATGTTTTTCTAAAATCTATCGCTGGAATCAAAAGCAGATGTATTTTTCACGTCCAGAGTGAGGCACAATTGACCAAAGCCTGGAAGGAATTCCGCCAGCTCAAAATGGATCTGGACACCGAGCTTTACGATGATTTCAAATATCTCGACTTTCGCTTTAATTACCCCAATCCGCGGGAAACAGTTTTGGTTGAAAAAGCGATTGAAGGAAAACAAGTCACGGTCTCCTCACTCGTGGACAGCCATCGAGTTTGGCATGCGCCTTCGCTTTGCGACATTTATACGGCTGCCGACATTGGTCGCGAGGATTCTTTTTTAGCCTTTCGGATGCTTCCCTCCAAACAACCGAAAGCAATTTGGCAAGAGGCGAAAAAGATTACGACGACGGCAATCAATGTGCTGGGTCTGCGAAATTGTGCGGTTTTTACTGATTTAATCGTTGATTCTGCCGGAAATGTAAAGATTATCGAAATCGCGAGTCGCATGGGTGGTTATCGACCTTTGATGTATCAACACGCTTACGGATTTTATCTTCCAGATTTACTGATTCGTGCGGTCACCGGTCGACCGGTGAAGCGCCGCAAAAAGGCGCAACAGTATGTTTCCTTACTCGAGCTCTTTCCTAGCGAAAAAGGCAAATTCGTCAAAATCGAAAATTTAAAAGAATTACAAAAAGATCCTGCTCTCGTTTATTCCAAAATGAAAGCGAAACGTAATCAAATAGTGGGAAAAGCGAGAGAGAATTTCGAGCCAGTAGCGGTGATTTTACTGAAAGGCAAAAATTACAAAGAACTTAAAAAGAAGAGTTTTTATTATCAAGAGAGGTTGAAAGTACTGGTCACCTAAAAGCTCAACAAAACATCGGCGACTTTTTTCTGAAACTTCGTGAAACTCGCACCGCGTTTTTGTGAAAAAAGTGCGGGCTGCGAATTCAGTTCGATTAATTTTGGCTCGCCATTCTCGTCGAAGCCGAGGTCGATCGAATACACGCGCCGGTAGCTTGCGAATTTCGCATCGACTTTTTCTGCAAGCTCGCGCGCCGTCGCTGGAATATCCGTGAGCGCGATTTCGTGCGACGCGCCACCCTGCGCAACATTCGCGGTGAGGCTACCCGTTGGCGGAGTCCGCGCGAAAGACTGAATAATCTCGCCGTCAATCACGACCATGCGAAAATCGTGGTGTGAGTCGATGCCCGCGACTTTCGGAATACCCTCCGAAGTGTCGATAAATTCCGAAATCAAAACCGGAAAATCTTTTTTCGCGCTCCGCAATTTCTCCGCATCGCCAATTACGACTCCCGCGCCGCCCTCCGCATTCAAGGGCTTCAAAACCATCCGCTTTCCGCGCGTCTCCCGCGTCGCAGTCACGACCTGCGCCTCGTCGAGTGCGATTGTGATTCGCGGCGAAAATTCCGGAAAGAGGGTATGTGTTTTGAATTTGTCGTTGCAAATCTCCACGATCGGATTTGGATTCAAAATTTTCGCTTCTGACTCAAAACGAAATGGGGGAGTGAGCGCCGAGTTGCTTTTGTCGTAAATCACATCGACCGCGAATTCTCCGCCGACTTCGGCAAATTTCGCTCCATCCCACTTCCAGCCAGCGCGAAATTTCATCTTGCCAAGGTAGCTCGTGTCGCCGCGGACAATGAAAAATTCGCCGCCTCGCCTTGCGATAATTTTCGCGAACTCGTGATAGGCGTCGCGGTATTCCTCTTCGTCGAATGGATAATCGTCAAAATTGGGCTGTTCGAAAAATACTGCTATTTTTTTCATCGTCTGAGTAGTTTATCACGAAACCTATTTTTTAAGAAGTTTTATGAATTCTTGTTTCGGAAGCGGTATAATTTTGCTAGAATCTCGCGGAATTAAATTCAAAAATATGTCTTCTAAATACACCGCCGATCAAATCCAAGTCCTCGAGGGTCTCGCGCCAGTACGCAAGCGTCCGGGCATGTACATCGGCTCGACTGATTCGCGTGGGCTGCACCATCTGATTTGGGAAGTGGTGGATAATTCTATTGACGAAGCGATGGGTGGTTACGCCGACAGCATTATTGTCACACTCCAAAAAGACGGCGGCTGTTCTGTCCAAGACAATGGTAGAGGAATTCCAATCGAGAAACACAAAACAACCGGTGTCTCAGCGCTCGAAACTGTTTTGACTGTCCTGCACGCCGGAGGCAAATTCGGCGGCGATGACAGTGGCTACAAAGTTTCTGGTGGACTACACGGCGTCGGTGTTTCCGTTGTTAACGCACTTTCTGTAAAAATTCTCGCGGAAGTTTTCCGAGAAGGTAAGCATTATTCTCAAGAATTCCGTGACGGTGGCAAACCGATTAACGGTTTGAAAACGGTCGGCAACACTAAGATTCAAGGCACTAAAATTACTTTTTATCCTGACCCAACGATTTTCAAAGAGGGGACAGACTTCAAGCTCGAAACGGTCTTTACCCGTATCCGTCAGCAAGCTTACCTCACGAAGGGCGTGAAAATTGCGATTCACGACGAGCGAGTGGACCGCAAATATAAATTTTATTTTGAAGGCGGGATTAAGTCTTACGTCGCAAATCTCGACCAAAATCGTGAGAAACTGACCAGTATTTTTTATGTCGAAAAAGAAAACCCCGATGCTTTCGTCGAGGTTGCTTTGCAGTACACGAACGCTTTTTCCGAGGAAGTTTTCAGTTTCGCCAACAATATTCACACCATCGATGGTGGGACTCACATGACCGGTTTCCGCACTGCGCTCACTCGCGAGATTAATTCCTACGCCCGAAAAACTAGTTTACTCAAAGACAACGAAACAAATCTCACCGCGGAGGATGTCCGCGAAGGTTTGACGGCGATTATTTCGGTGAAAGTCCGCGACCCCCAATTCGAAGGTCAGACCAAAGGGAAACTCGGCAATGCCGAAGTCCAATCGGCTGTGAACGCGATTTTCGGCGAGGCTTTCGGCAATTACCTCGAAGAGAATCCAGCCGACGCCAAAGCGATGGTCGGGAAATGCGCACTCGCCGCACGAGCTAGGATTGCCGCCCGCGCCGCCCGCGACACTGTATTGCGCAAAGGTGCGCTCGAAGGTTCGAATCTGCCTGGGAAACTCGCCGACTGCTCTTCTCGTAAACCAGAAGAATCCGAGCTTTACATCGTCGAGGGAGATTCCGCCGGCGGCTCAGCGAAGCAAGGTCGCGACCGCCACACCCAGGCCATCCTCCCATTGCGTGGCAAAATTCTCAATGTCGAACAAGCGCGACTCGATCGGATGCTTGCCAACAACGAAGTCAAAAACTTAATCCTCGCGCTGGGTACCAGTATTGGAGAGACTTTCGATCCGAAGAAGCTGCGTTACCATCGCGTCGTAATCATGACCGATGCTGATGTCGATGGCAGTCATATTCGTACTTTACTTCTAACGCTATTTTACCGTCACTTCCGCTACTTAATCGACGGCGGTTTTATCTACATCGCTGTGCCGCCACTTTATAAAATCGCAAAAGGCAAGCAAGTTTGGTATGCCTACACTGAAGAAGAAAAATTAGAAATTTTGAAACGCGAGAATTTGGTCGTCGATGAAATTTCAGCACCAGGGGAGGAAGATTCAGAAGAAGAGGAAGATTCGCCGAAGAAGAAAAATGTCGGCGGGGTGAAAATTCAACGCTACAAAGGTCTCGGGGAAATGAATCCAGAGCAGCTTTGGGAGACCACGATGGACCCCACGAAGCGCATTCAGCTACGAGTCGCGGTGGAAGACGCCGAAAAGGCAAACCAGGTTTTCGAGACCCTGATGGGTGGCGAGGTTCCGCCCCGCAGGAAATTCATCCAAACCCATGCGAAGACGGTTGAGAATTTGGATATTTAGAAAACATTTTCAAAAATAGCCCGTTCCCGAGGGAGTAGGCTATTTTTGTTTTTGGTCCGGTCACCTATTCGAATGAATCAAATCCGAAGATCTGAATCAATTGAGCGATTAAGTATTTCTAGAATTACCGAAGTAAATTTCGAAATAAAAAATCTCAGTAACTGAACAACCATAGTATATCAAATTCTGCGACCAATTGCAAACCAATTTTCTTGCTTATTTCAATTTAATCGCAACGATTTCTGAATTACAACCAGTGCGAAGTGTCGGACCCCAGACACCCGTGCCACTGGAGATATAAATTTGAAAATTATTAATTTTGTGCAAACCGTGTTCGTAACCGTCGTAAATCCACTTGGTAATGAGCGTGAAGGGGAAAATTTGACCGCCGTGGCTGTGACCCGAAAGCTGTAAATCAATTCCTAAATCTTGTGCAGCTTGAAAATCTACATTCGGCTTCCAGTATAAATTTTTGTGTTGGACTTCACCTTCACCGAGACTAGTGGGGGAGTGAAAAAGCAAAACATTCACTTTATCACGATCAAAGCTTGGATTGTCTTCGATGATTTGGCGGACGTGACTGTTCTCGCCATTACCAGGGTAGCTAATCCCAATCAGCTGTAAGCCAGCTAAGTCAACGATTTCATTCTCTAAAATATGAATATTAAGTTTGCGTAAAATTCTCAAAGAATCTTCAGCGCCACGGTAGCCTTCGTGATTGCCAGTCACGAAATAAGTTCCACTTGCGCTTTTAATTTCATTTAAAAGGTTAATATATTTCTCGATTCCATCGGCGCTGCCGTCCAACAAATCTCCGGTTATCACCACAATTTCCGGATTGAGTTGATTAATTTCGCTGATTACTTTTTTTAAAAAATTTTCATCCAAAATGCCTCCCAAATGTAAGTCTGAAATTTGCACGATTGTTTTACCACTCCAGGCTTGAGGAAGATTTTTGAGTTCGATTTCAACATTTTTCACGACAGGATGGAAAACATTCCACGCGCCAAACAAGGAATAAGCAACCGCACAAAAAATGACAATTTGTCCGATGAGTTGGAAATTTAATTTTTGCCAGAAAATCCTCATCGCGCCAATCACCAACCATGCGACGAGAATCATCCAAACTAAATTCAACAAAATTCCAAACCAAACCCCGAAGCTCAGACTAATAATTTTTGTAAATAAACCACCTCCCTGGCGCGCTAGAATAAACGACCCCACAAAACCACCGAATAAAAGCAGTAAACTCAAAGCTACTTTCGATTGTCCAATTTTATCTTGAATCGAAAAAGCACGAATACAGAAATCGTAAACTACGGCGTGGAGAGCCAATAGAATTGCGAGAATGACTGCAAAAAACATTGCGCGTATTTTAGCTTATGGAATTTTATTCGCTTCGCAATGCGTCGACGTGAGTGAAGTGGGGGTGGGTAGGGTAAAATTCAAAACAAGATGTTGAGTCTCAACGAAATTCGAAGTCGCGCCATTGCTTTCGCCAAAGAATGGGAAGATGCAACCGATGAACGCGCCGAGGCGCAAAGTTTTTGGAATGACTTTTTTGATGTTTTCGGTATTTCACGAAGGCGATTAGCCAGTTTCGAGGAACCAGTTAAGCTTTTGAAAAACAAGCAAGGTTTCATTGATCTTTTTTGGAAGGGTAAATTATTAGTCGAACATAAATCAGAAGGTCGAAGTTTGGATGCTGCTTACACGCAAGCAGTAGATTACTTTGAGGGCATTGATGAAAAGGATTTACCTAAATATGTTTTAGTTTCAGATTTCAAAAAATTTCGTCTTCACGACTTGGACGAAAATAAAAAACGGGAATTCGCGCTCGGAGAATTGCCGAAAAAAATCGAACTATTCGGTTTCATTTCGGGCTACGAAAAACAGGAATTGCTCGTCGAAGATCCGGTGAATATTCGCGCGGCGATGTTGATGGGTGAGCTGCACGACGAGCTGGCGAAGATCGGATACGGCGGTCACGATCTTGAAGTTTTTCTCGTGCGGATTTTGTTTTGTCTTTTTGCGGAGGACTCGCGCGGGATTTTCGAAGAGCGCGGCGCGTTTTCGTGGTTCATCAAAAATCGCACCGAGCCGGACGGGAGTGATCTCGGAATGAAGCTCGACCAAATTTTCGAAATCCTGAACACGCCGAAAAATGCGCGGCTCACGACGCTCGACGAAAAACTCGCGAATTTTCCGTACATCAATGGCGGACTTTATTCCGAAAACCTGCGCAAAACTGCGTTCAACAGCGCGATGCGCGACAAACTTTTGAAGTGTTGTAATTTTGATTGGGAAAATATTTCGCCGGCGGTTTTTGGTTCGCTGTTTCAATATGTGATGGATCCGAAATTGCGGCGCGATCTCGGTGCACACTACACCGACGAGCAAAATATTTTGAAATTGATCAAGCCGCTTTTTCTCGACGACTTGTGGGCGGAATTCGAAAAGGCGAAAAAGTCGCCGAAAAGTTTGCGCGAGCTGCATTCCAAATTGGGCGAATTGCGATTTCTCGATCCGGCGTGTGGTTGCGGTAATTTTCTCGTGATTACTTATCGTGAGATTCGCAAACTCGAACTGGAGATTCTCAAAATTCTGCACAAAAATTTGCGGGAGCATTCTGCCCATGTCGCGAAATTTAATATTGCCAATCTCTTGAAAGTCGATGTCGATAATTTTTTCGGAATCGAGATCGAGGAATTTAGTGTGCGGGTGGCGGAGGTGGCGATGTGGCTGATGGATCACCAAATGAACGAGTTGGTCGGAAGTGCGCTCGGGCAGGCGTTCGCGCGGATTCCGCTCAAAAAATCGGCGACGATTCGCCACGCGAATTCACTGCGGATTGATTGGAACGAAGTTTTGCCCGCGCGAAAATGCAGTTTTATTATTTCGAATCCGCCGTTTTACGGCAAACAGCTGCAAACTGCGGAGCAAAAAGAGGATATCGACAATGTTTTTCGTGGCGTGAAAGGCTCGGGTGTTTTGGATTATGTCGCGTGTTGGTACAAAAAAGCGGCGGAATATATTCAAAATACGAATGTCGAGGTCGGTTTCGTCTCGACGAATTCGATCACGCAGGGTGAGCAGGTCGGGATTTTGTGGAGCGAATTATTGAGTCGCGGCGTGCGAATTAATTTCGCGCACCAAACTTTCAAATGGACGAATCAGGCGCGCGGAAAGGCGCAGGTTTTTGTCGTGATTATTGGTTTTGCTTTGCATGATCGCGCGACGAAATTGATTTTTGAATACGACGATGTGCGCGGCGAACCGCACAAAAAGCGGGTGAAAAATATCAATCCGTATTTGATTGAGGGAAGTCCGGTCGTGGTCGCGAAAAGAACGAAGCCGATTTGCGATGTGCCGGAGATGCTAAAAGGGAGTCAGCCGACCGACGACGGAAATTTATTGTTGTCCGACGAAGAGAAAAAAGAATTTTTAAAAAACGAGCCACTGGCAAAAAAATATATTCGCCAATTTATGTCGGCAAAAGAATTTATAAACAACGAAAAGCGTTGGTGTTTGTGGTTGAAGAATGCCGATCCAAAAGAGCTGCGAGCAATGTCGAAAATAATTGAGCGAGTTCAAAAAGTAAAAACATTTCGCGAGAAGAGCAGTAAAAAACAAACTCGAGACTTTGCGAAATCGCCGACGGTTTTCACCGAAGATCGTCAACCAAATTCGAAATATATTTTAATTCCGCGCCATTCGTCGGAAAATCGCAAATATATTCCGCTCGGATTTTTCTCAAAAGAAATTATTATTGCTGATTCCTGTATCGCGTTGCCGAGTGCCACGCTTTTCCACTTCGGCGTTTTGACTTCCGAAATGCACATGGCGTGGACGCGCTATGTTTGCGGGCGGCTCGAAGGGCGTTTTCGTTATTCGAATCAAATTGTTTACAATAATTTCCCGTGGCCGGACTCGCCGTTGGCGACGAAAATAAAAAAGGTCGAAGCCGCTGCGCAAAAAGTTTTGGATGTTCGCGCGAAATATCAAAATCTCTCTCAGTCCCCCTTTGCGAAAGGGGGAAGCGGTGCGTCCCTCGCCGATCTTTACGATCCACTCACGATGCCGCCCGACCTCGTTCGTGCGCACGCCGCGCTCGACCGAGCCGTCGATCTTTGTTATCGCGCCGCGTCTTTCGTGAAAGAGACAGATCGGGTTGGGTTTTTGTTTGAGAGATATGAAAAGTTGATACAATAAGATTGTTTTTAACTTGAATTATGGTCAAAATCAAAACAACAAAGGAGTTAATTAAATTTCTTGAAGATTCAAAATCGCAATTCCAAAATCTTGGTAAAGAAATGATGGAGGCAGATGGCGGAAAAATGTTCCCCATGGACTTGTTTGCGATGGGGATAATAAATCGCTCGCTTCTGTTGGTGACAGGATTCTGTACGCTAATTAGAAGTGATAATTTTTTAAGTGCCGCCCCAATTATTCGTTTGTATTTAGATACATTGTTGCAATTTTATGCTTGCTTCATTGTTGAAGACCCTCATGGGTTTTCCATGAAAAAGCTAGAAGGCAAACAAACAAATACCTTAAAGGACAAAGATGGGAACAAGATGACAGACGGACATTTAGCCTCGCAGATTTCAAAAGAGAAAGAATTTGAATGGGTGAAAAATGTTTACAAAGAGACCTCAAAGTTTATTCACTTTAGCGATAAGCATATTTTTAGTGCGTGTACAAAAATTGAAGGCGGCGGTGCAGTAGAGTTTTGTCTTTCTGAAAAAATGAAAGTCTCTGATTCGGCAGAAAGAGAAGCTGTCGTTGTTATGATTGAAACAACGAAAGGAATTTTTAAATACCTATGTGGCTGGACTCATACAAAAAATAATCCACATTGCATTGGAAAAAATAAATAAAATTAAATATTAAATCGCGCCAAAATTATTTTGGATTTCCAACGCGGATGATTATCTGAACTGTGATTCGAAATAACTACAAGAATTCTATTTAGCAAGAATTGCCATGTTTATTCTTGCTTAAAAATATTCTTGTAGTTTTATCTTCTGAACCGTGATTCGCTGTTTCTAAAATCTCCCCCAGCCCCTCTTTACGAAAGAGGGAGTAAGCGGTTGCTTCGCAGCTTTTATAATAGCCGCGTAGCGACACTAATTCCCTCCTTTCGCAAAGGAGGATTAGGGAGGATTTTACAACCAGCAATTCCACCGTCCAATTTCCAATTTCCAATCAGGTTAAGGAGCGTTTTATAAATAGCAGATTATTTTATTACGCCTTTTTCTGCACCTTTCTTTCGTTGGTCGAAAGAAAATCACCACGTGTCGCGTATAATTAAATAATGGAAGAAGACGCCCAGCTCGTTATTCTCGCACTCGCCGATTCGCAGAATTACGCGAAAATTGTCGAAAAATATGAGAAGCCTTTGTTGCATTACCTCCTTAGGATTTCCAACATCACCCGTGAGGAAGGGGAAGACTTGCTTCAAAATATTTTTCTCAAGGCTTATCAAAACTTGAACGACTTCGATCAAAGTCTGAAATTTTCGAGTTGGATTTATCGCATCGCTCACAACGAAGTTATCTCAGCCTGGCGCAAAAGATCGGCGCGAGCAGAAGAAGTGAATCTCGAAACCGCTGAAGTAGCGCAAATTCTCGCCTCGCCGCTCGACATCCCCCGACAAACCGATCAGAAATTTCTCGCTAAATTTGTGCGTGAAATTCTCGCCAAGATTTCACAGAAATATCGGGAGGTTTTGGTGCTCCGTTTCTTGGAAAATAAGGATTACGCCGAAATTTCCGACATCCTACAAAAACCGATGGGTTCAGTCGCGACACTAGTCCACCGCGCGAAACACACTTTCGAGCTCGCTGCTCGCGAAGCTAATTTTCAAAAATTTATTTAATTCAAAAAAATGCCAAACCTCTCTAAAAAAATCCTTGCCAAAATTAAGTCTGAAAAAATTTCTCCGCGGGAGAAATGGATTTTTCTAGTGAAAAATTATGGAATTTGGATTCTCGCGGTTCTCGCGATCGTCCTCGCAGGAATTTTTCTCGGTAATTTGATTGCCGATTTGTTGCTCGCGGAGTGGAGAATTTTTCAGCGTTTTCCAGGCGGCGGCGTGCGATTTCTCGCGAGCACGATTTCAATTTTTTGGCTCGTCGGAATTCTCGCGGCAGGCGCACTCGCTTTTCTTTTTCTCCGTAAAACACGCCGCGGCTACCGACTCGGCGGCCTAGCGCTCAGCGGTGTGATTTTTGTCGCGAGTCTCGTCGGCGGAATCTCCCTTCTCTCTTCTTCACTTCCTGGAAAATTTCTCGAATTCCGCGATCAACATTTTCCACCAAAATTCGAATCCCAAAAATGGCAAAATCCGGCGGCGGGATTTCTATTCGGAAAAATTATCGCGATCCACGAAAATTCGATTCTCCTCCTCGACTCACTCGACGGCTCGACGTGGGAAGTCGAATTCGCGGCGGCCGAGATTCCGGATTTTCTCGAATTGAAAATTGGCGAAAAAGTGCGGGCAATTGGCGAAAAAATTGCCACCGAAAAATTTCGTGCGGAATTCATTCTCCCCGAAAAACCACCTCGCGAGTTCGAGCGAGTTCGCAAAAATTTGATGAAAGAAATTCTGCCGGGCGGACGTATTAATTCTCGAAGCGCGCCTCAAATTTAATTTAATTTTTTAACCCAAAAATTATGCAAAAAAAACTTTTTGCGGGAATCACCGCACTCACACTCGCCGCTACAATCATTCCCTCGACATTCGCGTTCGGCGGATTCGGACCGCGCGAAGGTGACCAAAAATTTAATCCCGAGAATCGGGAAGCAATTGAGACCGCGATTGAGGCGGAAGATTTCTCAGCCTTTGTCGAAGCAACTGGCAATTCAAACCTGACTCAGGAAAAATTTGAAACAATGCTTGAACGACATGCTGAAATGGAAATAAAACGAGCTGAAAATGAAGCAGCTCACGAGGCGATTCAGGCCGCAGTCGAAGCTGGTGATTATGAGACTTGGACGAGCTTGATTGCCGAGAAGAATCCAGACGCCCCAATCCTTGAAAAAATTACAGCTGAAAATTTCTCACAGCTTCAAGAACTTCATGAGTTGCGTGGAGAGATGAAGACGATTCAGGAAGAGCTGGGGCTAAATGGTAAGGATTTTGGGCACAAAGGTGGTACACAAAGAGGTAATAAGCATGGAGGTCAAGGAATAGGTGGTTCCCGTATGAACCAATAATCAAGTGTTGGGGTGGGAAAAGCTCTTCCAGAGATGGGAGGGCTTTTTTGTTTCATGTTTCGTGCTTCATGTTGTGTGTTGCCTATCTTTTAAATTTCAGCAGATTCCCTCGCGGCAGGTGCAGTAAAGTCAGATATTCTGGTGAAACAGCTACAATCGAATACTTAATTGTGTCCACTCCGGCATTCACGACCAGCGAATCACCATCGACTTTGAAATATTCTTCTGACACTTTTTCGCCGTCGTAAAAGTCGGTCTTGCGCTCGCCGCTGAATTCGACTGTAGATTTCGTGTCTTCAATCGAAGTCCAAAATCCCTGCAAAGATTCGAGATTACCTCGTGCCTCAGTCTTGCTTTCTGGAGTTTGGAATTCAATCGTGGCGACAATCGCGTCGAAAGTGTCGAACCATTTTTGCGCCACCGGGCTGCCTTTTCCTTTTGCTAAATTTTTATAAAAATCTTTTTGTTTATCAAAATTCCAGATTTTCGCCTCGAAACAATTTTCCGGATTAGTCGTGAAAAATTCCGGATTCTCAGCGAGAATTTTGTCACGATCGCCAACGACAGTGAGAACAACCTGCCGGTCGTTTAAATAAAAAACTAGCTTTCGTTCAAACGCGACATCGCAAATTTCGAATCTCCCCAAGACGAGAAAATCCTGTCCACTTAGCTCACCTAAATTTTTGACCTGTTTGGAAGATTCTAAAGGCCAATCCAAATTATTTTTTCCGAATTTCCCAGCGGCTAGCGCATCGCGAATTTTCGTTGCATTTTCCGTCGTGAAGCCGAGCGGTCGCTCGCCGAGCGAAGCGACAAATTCGCTTTCGATTCTCAAATCTTGGCCAAAATCGATTTCCAGGGGATAACGGAGACTAAAACCAGTCTTGGAATCTTCAAAAAACTGCCAAAGATCAGTCTCATCTTCGACTGCTTTCGCTCTGCCACTTGCATTGAATTCCGCCTCTTCTGCAGAAATATCTGTCCCAATTTTATTTTCTAAAATCGGAACTTCATGGTGGCATCCAGCGAAGAGGATGATGACGATAAAAACAGGAAGAAATTTATGCATTGGAATAAATTTAAGGAATAAACTTCCTGCCCATTTTAACAAATTTCCCAAACGTAGTTCTGTGGCTGGACTATTGAAAATTTCAGAAAATTCTAAGAAATTACCATTGCCAACCGTGCTAAACTCCCTCGCGAAATGAAAATTTTTCAAAATATTAAATTCCCGAAAAATAAAAAACTTTCACCACTGCAGGTGGCTTTCGTCGACTTTGTCACCGATGTTGTCGTAATTTTTTTCCTCGTCTTGGTCGTCGTCAAACCTCTTTTTTTCGCACCCTTTCGTGTTCAGCAGCAGTCGATGACACCGAATATTCTCGATGGGGAATTCATCATCGTTTGGAAGACGCCTTATGTTTTTGGGGCGGAATACGAACGCGACGACATCGTCGTTTTCAAACCCGACGGCGGAGAAAATTATTTAATCAAAAGAGTCGTCGGACTGCCGGGAGAGACTTTACGTTTCACGGGAGGCTTCACTTGGGTCCAGAATGCCGCCGGAGAATTCGAGAGATTAAACGAAGATTTCCTCGCCCCACAAAATTTAGGTAATACTTGTGCTGGTAGTGGGTCTTGTCCGAACTCAGAAAAAGACCGCAATATTGATTTCGAGGTTCCCGAAGGAAAATATTTCGTAATGGGTGATAATCGTCTCGCTTCGCGTGACTCGCGGAGTTGCTTCGAGACGAGCTGCAATGACGAGAATTCTAATTTCCTCGAGCAGAAAATAATCGAAGGAAGAGCGATTCTAACTTTCGCCCGATTTTGGATTGAGGATGGTGAGAGGAATTTCACACTCAAAAACGTCAGAGTTCTCCGCAATCCTAATTAAAGGATACCCACTTATTTGGTTAAAATTCGCAAAAATCGTTCCAAATTATGCAAGCCGCCTTTTTCGAACTGTCGAAAAAGTTCGCTGCCGAGAATTCCAATCGTGCCTCCTGCTTGGACGATTTGCTGAAGATCTTTTCGAGATTTCACCCCGAAACCAACTCCGAGCGGAAGCGACGTGAAACGTTTAACTCGAGCTAGAAATTTTTTCAAATTTTTTCCAAACTCAGTTTGACTACCGGTGATGCCAAGTCGCGCGACGCAATAAATCCAACCACGCGCCGCTACCGCAATTTTCCTCAAAGTAATCTCAGAAATATTCGGCGCGACGACAAAAATTAAATCAAGCTTATTTTTACGACAAATTTTGAGCAATTCGCCAGCTTCCTCGACTGGCAAATCAGGAATAATAAAACCTTTTACTCCCGCCTTTTGTGCTGCCTTCACAAATTTCGTAATCCCAAAACGAAAGACTGGGTTGAAATAAGTCATTAAATAAAAATCTGTTTGGGGAAATTTCTGGGAAATTTTGGCGGCAAAATTAAGACAAATCTGCGGCGTAATTTTGTTTTGCAACGCAACAGAATTCGCGGCGGCAATGACCGGCCCATCGGCGACTGGGTCAGAAAATGGAACTTGCAACTCCACAATCGCCGAATGCGCAGCGAGAATTTCAACAATTTTTGTCGAAGTTTTCAAATCCGGAAATCCGACGACAGTATGGGAAGCGATTTTCATAAAACATGGAACATAAAACATAAAGCATTTTAACGCTGTTTCATGCTCCATGTTATGTGTTGTGTAATTTATACCATTCCACCATCTCTGCCAGTTCTTTTTCAAAGTTTGTCCTTTTGGGTCTCCATCCAAGTTTGCTCTGAATTTTACTTGAGTCAATCGCATACCTCCTGTCATGTCCTGGACGATCGCTCACGAATTCAATCAAACTCTCGTCTTTGCCTAGAATTTTTAGTAAGAGTTTCACTAAATCTATATTTGTTACTTCATTATCCGCCCCCACATTGTAAATCTCACCAGCTTCGCCATTCTGTAAAATTGCGAGAATCGCTCGATGATGATCATCTACATGAATCCAATCACGCACATTCTCACCATTACCATAGACCGGGATTTTTTCATTTTTAAATGCTTTTGAAATCACGAGCGGCATCAGTTTTTCTTCCAATTGGTGTGTGCCGTAATTATTCGAGCAACGAGAAATCAAGATTGGCTGTCCGAAGGTCCGGTGAGCGGCGATACAAAGCATGTCTCCCGCAGCTTTACTCGCTGAATAAGGAGAGCTGGGTTTCAGCTCAGAGTGTTCTGTGAATTTCTCCGAACCTTCTAAAGGCAAATCGCCATAAACCTCGTCCGTGGAAACTTGAACGAATCTCTCTAATGAATGTCTACGCGCAGCATCTAATAAATTTTGCGTACCTAATACATTCGTTTGTACAAAAATGCCTGGATTATCGATTGAATTATCTACGTGGGACTCCGCAGCGAAATTTACTACGGCTTCTGCTTGACTCACTAAATCATCGACTAAATCTTTATTACAAATATCCCCCTTGACGAATTGATATTGCGGATTATCTTTGAAGTCGTCTGTATTTCCAATCTTTCCCGCATAAGTTAAGGCATCCAAATTCGTTACTTTAAAATCCGTCTCGTCGAGCAACATTCGGCAGAAATGTGAGCCAATAAAACCGCAACCGCCTGTTATTAATAATTTTTTCATTTAAAAATTACAAGATTAAAATAATCCTCATCCTAGCGAGGCTCCGTTTTCCAATTAAAGCCAATTTCTGGATCGTCGTGCGGAATCCGCCCTTCGTCGGGATTTTTCGAGTCATATTCCGCATCTACAAGGTAGATTAGTCCAGCCGGAGAATTACCCAAAACACGGTAACCATGTACTACGCCTACCGGGATTAAAATTGCAGCAGAGTAAAATTCACCCAAAATAATTTTTTGTGTCTCACCGAAAGTGGGAGAATTTTTCCGACGGTCAAATAAAACCGCCTCGAGATTTCCGCTAGTCGCGAACCATAAATCTTGTTGTTTTTCGTGAAAATGAAAGGCTTTAACCACACCGGGATGCGCGACGGTAAAATTGAGTTGCCGTGGCGAAAAATTTTTCAGGCGAGAATCACGCCAGATTTCGGCAAGAAAACCGCGGTCATCGGCATTTTTTTTAATCTCAAAGATTTGGACACCATCAATCATGATTTTAATTTTAGCAGATTCTTGCTTTTCGCTTGCGAAAGTGATAAAATGACATAATTTCAAAACTAAAAATAAAAATCAAAAATGAATTTGAGCTTCGTCCCCACAGCTCTCGCTGCCAACACAGAAGAAACCATTACTGTTGTCGAATCCATTCCTGGTTTTTTGGTAAATATTATTATCGGAGGAATCGGAATAGTAATTTCATTTTTTCTCGCAACCTTTTTGCGGTCTTGGACGCAAAGAATAATTGATAAAAAGAAAATTGCCCAACATGAAGAAATGAAAGTTCTTTACGGAAGGGTTGTTTTTTCCATAATCCTCGCCGTCGGCATCATCATAAGTCTGACAATTGTCGGCGCGCCGCTCGAATTATTTACAGGTGGCGTCGGCTTAGGAATCGCTTTTGCTTTCAGAGAAATTCTCGCAAATTTTTTCGCAGGAATGATTTTACTCTCGAATAATAAATTTAATATCGGTGATTACATAATGCTGGACCCGAACAAAGACGGAAGTAGTAGTATTGCCGGAACTATTGTGGATATTCAATCTCGTGCCACAAGTTTACGAAGTATTGATGGAGGAGAAATTACCGTCCCAAACACAAGGATGCTAAATTCTCCAGTGAAATGTTTCACTAAAAATCCAATCCGTCGGCATGTCATCCCAATCGGGGTAGGCTACCAAACCGATATTGCTGCAGCTTGTGAATTAATCCGAAAGACTGTTACCGCCAATGCAAATGTCCAACCTAAGCCTCCAGTGACTGTTTTGACGAAAGGAATAAATGATAGTGCAGTGATGCTTGAGGCGCGATTTTGGACAATCAGCCGATCGAAATGGTGGATTGCCAAATCTGAGATTTTACGAGAAATTTTTGACACCCTACAAAAGGCCGGTATCGACATTCCATATCCGATTCAAACTCTCCGCGTGGATTCCGCTTCTTCGGATATGCTCGCACAGCCGAACCACCTCATCGACAATTTGAAAAAAATTAAACAAGTCAAAACAGCAGTTCAGGAAGAAGTTTTCAGACAGACCCCGAATGAAGCTGTCGCGACACCGCAACCAGTCCCTCCCAAAGCTACACCAGCCTTCACCCCTCAAAACACCTAAATGAGATTTTTCAAACCTATTCCGGACGAAGGAGATTGTGGTGATAAACCACATTTTATCAAACGCAAGATTCGCAAAACTGGTGATTTGAGTTTAATCAAAACAGTTCGCGATTTATTGGAGAAATTCGAAGACGAAGGTGACGAAATGTTGGTTAGCGAGCTTGGCGACCTAGTCGAGGCACTCCATCGCTCGGCGATTCTTGTCCAAAATTCGAAACAAAAGAAAATGCTTGCTAAATTAAGGAAGCACTCTCGACAGAAATTCTTCGTAAAAAAAAGGCTTTCAAGCTAAAATCTTCGGGTGGAAATTTTGCTTGACTCGACCGGTGAAAAATCAATTGCTCTCCAAAGTGGGAAGCGTGTTTGGCAATTCCCAACTAGTAAGCGAGACTCTGGCGCGAGTCTGATTCGCAAATTAACAAAATTGAAAATTTCAAAAAATGACGAATTGAAAGTCGTCGTCGGTCCAGGCAATTTCACCGCTGTCCGGACAGTTTGTCTCATCGGGAATGCGATTAAATTTTTGACTGGCTGTCGAGTTCTCGCGAAAAAAAAATCTGATCCCGCATTTCACATGGTGGAAAATTTGCAACCTTTTTATGCGACCGAGCCAGCGATTACGATTGCCAAAACCCACCTTCGCAAAACTTCGGTGAGCTGCGCAACTTTTATTAAATTAAAGAGTTTGAAAAAATGAAGAAAGAAATTAAACGCTTTTTCGAAATCGTTGGCGGGGGTTTCCTAATTCTCGCGGGAATCGTAATGCTCGTCACACCGGGACAAGGAGTGCTCGCGATTGTCGCCGGTATTTTTTTAATTTCACCTCAGCACGGTAAACGAGTCGTTTGGTGGGGCAGACAGCTTTGGCGGGGAGTGAAGGGTTGGTGGTTTTCGTGGCGGTTTAAACGCGTCATCCGGCGGAGGATTTTTCAGCGCGCCGAGAAATTAAAAAAGAAGTTTTCTAAAAAATAATTTTGCATTTTTAATTTTAAATTTTGAATTTATTTATTGTTGCCACACCGATTGGAAATCTAGGAGATATGACTTTCAGAGCAGTTGAAATTTTGCAAAAAGTTGATTTGGTGGCTGCCGAAAACACAAATACCGCAATGAAACTTTTCGCCAAATTCGACATCCATACTCCGTTTACCTCTTTCCATGCGCATTCCAACGAGAAAAAAGTCAGCGAGCTAGTGGAAAAAATGCAGACAGGCAAAACGATTGCCTTGATTTCCGAAGCTGGTACACCCGGCATTTCCGACCCTGGCTTTGCTTTAATCCAAGCTGCTATTCAAGTCAAAATTCCAGTAGTCCCGATTCCGGGCTGCTGCGCGGCAATTGCCGGTTTGAGTGGCAGCGGTTTGCGGATGGACAAATTCACTTTCCTCGGTTTCCTGCCGCTGAAAAAAGGACGCCAGAAACTTTTCGAAAGTTTGCGTGACAAAAACGAAACCATCATTTTTTACGAATCACCGCACCGAATTTTGAAAACAATTTCTCAAATCAAAGCTGTTTTGGGCGACGAGCGGAGAGTTGTTTTGGCGCGAGAACTGACGAAAATCCACGAAGAATTTTTTCGAGGAACTTTGGCGGAAGCGGTGGATTTTTTGAACTCAAAGAAGGTGCGAGGGGAGTTCACGGTTTTGATTGAGGGGACTTAGTCTGCTTTTTTTCCTCTTGCGTAGAATCTATCTTGCACCATAATTTCTCCACCCCGATCCTCACAGCTTGTGTGACTTTTTTTCTAATCTCCTCAGGGATGTCCATGGTTTTAACATTTGGCAACCCTCTGAGATAATCAATATCACCTATTGATGTTGGGGAATAGGTATCTAATAAATCGTTAATTTCCGCAGCAAAATCATCTCGGAATCCTGCAACTATGCCCCGTAGTGGATAAATCCATTTTTTCTCCCTGCTATTCTTAATCTCTTTTCCGAGTAGTTCAGATAACTGCGAACTCTGAATGTCACAATCGCAACCCAGTATTCTACGAAATCCCATCACAAATTTACTAATTTCTTTGTTGTAAGTAATAAAAAAACCTAAACGAATAGCATCATTTTCGTCAAAAAAACTTTTAATATTATAAAAAGCAGACTTTAACTCTTCTGTAATGTAGGCAGCACGTAATATACTCCCATCTATCTTTTCAGGATTTTTTTCATCAGGATGTCCCTTCAAAGGAAAAGGCACATTTTTGAAGCCAGAACCAATCTCAAAAAGATCCTTCTCAAAATCTACTCCAAGGACTTTTACTTGATCTTCCGTTATTTCAACTTTTTCACTCATTTTTAAAATTAGAAGAAGAAATAATAAAGCAAAAGAGCTGAAAAATAAAATCCCATCTCCCATATTCATTCCACAATTCATGTTTTGCGCTAAAATTCCCGAAACTAAACTAAATCAAATTTGGCAGATTACTTCTTTCAGGCCGCCATTGGATTAGCTGGAATCGTGGTGCTCATTTTGGGTTGGAAAATCTTTCTCGCAATTCAACAGTACCGTTTCCGCCGAAAGCAAAAACGCGTTTTGCTTTCGATTCGCGTCAGCCGTTTAAATGAAAAGCTGCCGATTGTTGCCGAACAGATGTTCGCCGTGTTGCACGGTATCATTCACCAGCTTTCGTTTTTTGAGAAAGTACGAGGTGTCGTCCCAGAAAGCTTCGCTTGCGAGATTGCGAATGTCGATTCGCAAATTAAATTCTACATACAAACTCCGATTCATCTTCGAAATTTCGTCGAAAATCAGGTTTACGCCCAATATCCGGATGTCGAGATTGCAGTCGTCGAGGATTATCTGGCAGAGAAAAAGATTGAAATTTGCTCGCCGGCAGAGTTGCCCGAAATTTCGGATTCCAAAACTTTGGCAGCAGTCGAGTCTGGTCTCGCGCCCGCTGGGGCAGAATTTGAGAAGCTCGATAACTTCGCGAACGCGGTGGGAGCGGAGCTAACTTTCACTGATCCGGACATTTACCCAATCAAGAGACACTCCCAATTCGAAGATAAAATCACTCGCACCGCCGTCGATACTTTGAGCGGGATTACCTCGGCGCTGATGAAGCTACCCGGCGAAAACGACATCGCCGCGGTTCAAATCGTCGCCCAACCACTGCCCGATTGGTGGAGAGTCCGCGCCACAAAGTGCGCCCGCATCCTTGGTAAAAATGTTTTTTTCGGAATCGAGAAGTTACAAAAAATTTACGTGCGGGTTTTCATGACGCGCAGTCTTTGGGTGCGAACAGTTTTCTTCCCTTTTTATTTAATTTTCTTTTTCCAAGGTTTGATGGCCGGCAGCAAAGTGAAATTTAGTAGTACTGAAAACGGTGGCGGCGGGGATGATATTTTGGAGGAACTCGCGAATAAAGCCCATGACAACGAGTCAGCACACGACGCGATGATGGACAAAGTAGTGAAGATGGCTTTCGATGTTTCCATACGGGTAGTTTTCGTGCCAACGCTCAAAGATAAAGCTGCCAGCGCGATGAAGGTACGGGAATTGGCGGGGGCATTCAAACAATTCAATCAGCCGCATCTGAATGGCTTCAAAGTCGCGGAGACTGGCGGGCAAGAAATTTTGGAAAGATTTCGCAACCGCGAGCTTTACCAGACTTTTGTTTTGAATACTGAAGAACTCGCGACTGTCTTTCACCTGCCGAATATCGAAGTCAAAACTCCCAACATTTTTTGGGTGAATAGCAAGAAGCTCGAACCGCCGATTGATTTACCGAATCCGGCGAAAGAGCCAGAAATCACGACTCTCGGGAGATCGAACTACCGCGGCGTGGATAAATTATTTGGCGTCCGCCAAGAAGACCGCCGCCGCCACATTTACATCATTGGAAAGACTGGTATGGGTAAATCAACCTTGCTGGAAAATATGGTGATTAGTGACATCCGCGAAGGCAAAGGGGTCGCGGTGGTCGATCCGCACGGCGACCTCGCTGACAGCATTCTGGATAACATTCCATCGAATCGGACGAACGATGTCATCGTCTTCGATCCCTCCGACCGCGATTTTCCAGTGGCTTTCAACATGCTAGAAAATATCGATCCGGCGATGAATAGCGTCGTGGCGTCAGGACTCGTCGGTATTTTCAAAAAACTTTACGCTGAGAGTTGGGGACCGCGATTGGAACACATTTTGCGCAACACGATTCTTTCACTGCTCGAAAGTCCAGGCATGACGATGCTCGGAATCCCCAGGATGTTGGTCGACGCCGATTTCCGACGGAAGGTCGTCCGCCAAATCAGCGACCCAATCGTGAAGAAGTTTTGGAAGGATGAATTCGATGCGATGCAGGAAAGACAACGTACCGAGGCGATTTCGCCGATTCAAAATAAAGTCGGGCAGTTCCTCTCATCTTCAATCATCCGCAATATCGTCGGGCAGCCGAAGTCGATGGTTGATCTCCGTTTCGCGATGGACAAGAAAAAAATCTTCATCTGCAACCTCTCGAAAGGCAAAATCGGGGAAGATAATTCCTCACTCCTCGGCTCGATGATTATCACGAAATTCCAGCTCGACGCGATGAGCCGCTCGAATATTCCGGAAAAAGACCGGACTGATTTTTACCTTTACGTCGATGAGTTTCAGAATTTTGCGACCGACTCTTTTGCCACGATTCTCTCCGAAGCGCGCAAATACCGACTGAATCTGACCATGGCGAATCAGTACATCGCACAAATGCCGGAAGAAGTGAGCGACGCAGTTTTTGGCAATGTCGGCTCGCTGCTCGCCTTCCAAGTCGGTTTCGACGACGCCGAATATATCTCGAATCAATTCAGCGAAATCGCGCTGCCGAACGATCTCGTCCAACTGCCGAAATACAATCTTTATTCCAAACTCTTAATCGACGGGATGCCGTCGCAACCCTTCAGCGCCGCCACGCTGCCTCCTGTCGAGAGTGGTTTCGAGGAGGGGCGGAGAGAGAAGGTCATCAAATTCTCACGGGAACGCTACGCCCGACCGCGAGCTGTCGTGGAAGAGAAGATTAAGCGGTGGAGTGAGGAGAAGGAGAAAAAAACTTTGCTAGGAGATGAGAAGAAGAAATTAAAAAGGTAGGGAACGGGCATGCCCATTCCGGATAATAAATAGAATCGACTAATCCGTTTTTTAAAAATTATTTTTATCCTTCGCCCAATTCTCAGGATTCGACGAAATATATTCGCGAATGAGATTTAATTCCTCGTCGTCGCGAATTATGTGGTCATGGAATGATTTTTGCCACGCGAAATCCATCCGAATTTTTTGATGAATTTCTTTGGATGCGGCTGATTTGAATGAACCGAGAATTGCGGATAAATTGGATTTTTTTGAGGAGGAACGGGCATGCCCGTTCCCTACGTCCGCGTTTTCCAAATTTACCGCGTTTTCCACGCCGTTTATCGAATTCCCAATCCGCACAATTCCATGAATATGATTCGGCATCACGACGAATTCATCTAATTTCGTGTCGGGGAAATGCGTCGGAATTTCCTGCCAACATTTCACGACAATTTTCCCGCAATCGTTCAAAATCATTTTGTCATCGTGAATCTCACCGAAAAAATGTTCGCGGTTTTCGGTACAAATCGTGACGAAGTAGGCACCGCCGGTGGCATAATCGAAAAAGGCGAGGCGGGTGCGTTTACGATTGGGTCGGACAACAACGGACATCGAAATAATTCTAACCCGAGAATGTGGCCCTGTCGGGGCACGCCGTAAAAAAACACAACAGGTGAATCATCGTAGGGAACGGGCATGCCCGTTCCGCGTGTCCCAGATGAGAAGAAGAAGTTGCCGGGAAGGAAGAAAATTATTTATAAAATCCTCCCTAGCCCTCCTTTACAAAAGGAGGGAACAAATTGTCGCTTCGCGGCTTTTTTATTGGCAGAAGGAAAGCCCCTCTTTCGTAAAGAGGGGTTGGGGAGATTTTATTGAACACCATACAACTTTCTAAACCACCAAATTCACCATCTTCCCCGGCACGAAGACTTGACTTTTGTCGAAAAAATGTAAGAATGGTTTTTTTAATTAACACCCACTATGAAAGATACTCCAAACTCTACACTGATTCAAACAACAAAAGAAGAGGAATTAATTGCTTTTAGTAAGATCGAAGAATCACCAGAGGACATAAAAGCGAAAGCAAAATTGCACTTAGAAAAAGGACTCTCTCCTACCCAAGCATTGGCATTAGCGTTAAGTCGAGAGAAAATTAATAAAAATCTTTCTTAGTTCAGCCCCTAAACCACCAAATTCACCATCTTCCCTGGCACGAAAATCTCATTTTTTTATGATGAAAAAACTCTTGAAATGCTGTTACGTTTTTGATAAAATTGATTTGTAAATAGTGCTGGGAGGTTTCGTACCTCGACGCCGCCATCGGCTTATGGTCGTAAGTGGGAGACAGCACTATTTTCGTTGTTTAATCAACGCGCATCTCTTTGGGGCGACTGTAAGTAAATACAGAATAGACATGTTTTGGACTTACTTCTTTTTGTCTCACAATTACAGTTACCCACTTTCCTCGGATAAAACCCGTGAAATTCCAGTAACGAGTTTTACTATTTTCATCTTTTTTGAAAGCTTGGTAGGTGGTAGATTTTTCCAAGAGTTTTTTGGCGTGAGGCAGCAATTCCAGCCTAGAACATAATTCAGATATTTTTCTTTTTCGACTGTTGATATGCTCCCAGCCTGCCCTAGTCACATAAACCACTTCCCCTTGGAAAGCAGGACAACCTTTTTCACATCCTCGCCATTTTTCAAAATAAAAATCCTTTTGCTGCTTAATAAATTCATCGACATTTTCAGGAATATTCATTTTTGAATTTTTAGATAAATCAATCTATTACCAAATTCACCATCTTCCCCGGCACAAAAATCTCTTTGCGAATCTCCTTTCCCTCCAGCCACTTCTGAAGCTTCTCCGACTTTTTCGCCAAATCCAACGCTTCATCCTTCGAAATATCCGCCGCCACAGAAATCGTGTCTCGGAGTTTGCCGTTCACTGAGATTGCCAAAGTAATTGTCTCATCTTGGGCTAGTTTTGGATCGAACGACGGCCAGGCTTCGAGATGAATCGATTTCTTGTGGTCCAGTTTCTCCCAAAGTTCTTCCGCCAGATGCGGTGCAAAAGGCGCGAGAATGATAAGAAGTTTTTCAAGTTCTTTTTTTGTTAAAAGATGCTCTTCTGTTTGGTGCAAGATAACTCCATCTCTTTTTTTAACATTTTCAATTCTTAGATAATTTATAAAACTCATCAATGTTGAAATTGAGGTATTAAATTTAAAATTCTCTATATCTTGAGAAACCTTCTTAATAGTTTTATGTAACATTTTCACATTTTTCGTATTTTTGGTTTCTCTTTCGATGGATTTTTTATTTTCTGGATTTACTTTAATAAAATAATCGTAGCTGTCTTTACAATTAATTGAATAATTCCAGACTTTTTCGAGAAATCGCCGCACACCCTCTACGCCACCTTCATTCCAGCTCGCAGCCTGATCGAAGGGTCCGATGAACATTTCATAAAGGCGCAGCGTGTCCGCGCCAAATTTCTCAATAATCTCATCGGGATTGACGACGTTGCCCCGCGATTTCGACATTTTCTCGCCATCCGGCCCGAGAATCATTCCGTGGGAGATTCTTTTGGCGTAAGGCTCGGGCGTCGGGACGAGCTTCTGGTCGAAAAGGAATTTGTGCCAAAAGCGCGAATAAAGGAGATGAAGAACGGTGTGTTCCATCCCGCCGTTGTAGAGATCGACTGGCAGCCATTTTTTTAATTTCTCCGGCGCGGCGAAAGCTTCATCATTTTGCGGATCGATGTAGCGGAGGAAATACCAGCTCGAACCCGCCCAGTTTGGCATCGTGTCGGTTTCTCGTTTTGCCGCCCCGCCACATTTCGGGCAGTCGCAATTCACCCAATTTTCAATCGAGGCAAGCGGGGATTCACCTGTCTCTGTCGGCTCGTAGTTCTCGACTTCAGGTAGTTCGAGCGGCAAATATTTCAATTCGAGAGGAACTGTCCCACATTTCGAGCAATGCACGATGGGAATCGGCTCACCCCAATATCTCTGGCGACTGAAAATCCAATCGCGTAATTTGAAATTAATCGCCGCCTTGCCGACCTTTTTATTTCCGAGGAATTCGATAATCTGCTTTTTGAATTCGGCAGTTTTCAATCCGTCGAACTCGCCGGAGTTTTTAGCAATTCCGTCGCCAGTGAAACATTTTTCGCTTGAACCTTTCGGCAATCTCACCTGCCTGCCGGTAGGCATGACCACCTCGCGAATCTCGATTCCAAACTTCGTCGCGAATTCAAAATCCCGCTCGTCGTGCGCCGGCACCGCCATGATTGCGCCCGTCCCGTAACCCGCGAGGACATAATCCGCCACGAAAATTGGGATTTCCTCGTCGTTCACTGGATTGATTGCCATGACGCCTTCCAGCCGAACGCCTGTTTTTTCTTTGGACAATTCTGTGCGCTCCAAATCCGACTTCGCCGACGCGGCTGCTAAATACTGCTCAACTTCTTTCCAATTCTTGATTTGCGGTTTGAGCTTTTGAAGCAACTTAGCTTCCGGCGCGAGGACAGTGTAAGTCGCGCCAAACAAAGTGTCGGGGCGCGTCGTGAAAACTTTAATCTTTTCGGCAGAATCCGTAATTGCGAAATCGACTTCCGCACCTTCGCTGCGTCCAATCCAATTCTGTTGTTGAATTTTAATCCGCGGCAGGAAGTCCACAGTGTCGAGTCCATCGAGTAATTTTTGCGCGTATTTCGTAATCGCCAGCATCCACTGTTTTTTCACTCGTCGTTCAATTGCACCACCGCAGCGTTCGCATTTTCCGTCGACAACCTCTTCGTTCGCCAAACCGATTTTGCAATCGACGCACCAATTAATCGGAATTTCGGCTTGGTAGGCGAGACCAGCTTCGAAAAACTTGAGGAAAATAAATTGCGTCCATTTGAAATATTTTGGATCGGTCGTGTCGACGACCCTATTCCAGTCGAACGAAAAACCGATTGATTTTAGTTGTTTCGTGAAATTCGCGATATTTTTTTCCGTCGCATCGCGCGGTTTGATTTTATTTTTAATCGCGAAATTCTCCGTCGGCAGTCCGAAAGCGTCGAAACCGATTGGGAAGAGAACATTCTTGCCTTCCATCCTTTTCTTCCTGGCAACAATATCGAGCGCGGTGTAGCTCCGGCAATGCCCGACATGCAGACCATCGCCAGACGGGTAGGGGAATTCAACCAGCAGATAAAACTTCTCTTTCGGGGAATCGTCGCTGGCAGCGTAAATTTGTGCAGCCTCCCATTTTGACTGCCACTTTGACTCGAACTTTTTGTGATCAAAACTCATTTAGTAGTTGTGTAGTGAATAGTTAGTAGTTGGTAGACTCCCTCACTTGCATCTGATTTTAGCTTAAAATCAAAACACTTCGAATCCATCAGCCCTTATTCCATTATTCCTTTATTCCACTATTCTAATTCCCATGGAACTCAAAACTTCCGGCATCGTTTTAAAAAAGCAAAACTTCGGCGAAGCTGATCGGATTTTGCGCATCTTCAGTCAAGAATTAGGAATAATCAGTGCCATCGCCAAAGGTGTGAAGAAAATTACCTCGAAGAAGGGTGGCTGTCTGGAGCTTTTTTGTGAAAGTAATTTACGTCTCTACCGCCGCAAAGGAGAGCTATTCCTCATCACCGACGCTGCGACGAAGAAGAATTTCGAGAGCAAAGATTTGGAAGTATTGAAGACCGCTTATGCCGCTAACGAGCTGCTGCTGAATATCGCTCCGCCCGAAAAAGAATTACCAAAAATTTACAAAATCTTTGCCGACTTCCTCGCACTGTTGCCGACAGCCAAGAAACTCCAACTTCTCAAAATCGCTTTCTTCGCTAAGACTCTGAATATTTTTGGCTTTCTCGAAGACAGTGCAAGCATGCCAGAAAGAGAACGTAAATTCTTTAAGTTTATTTTGCATTCCGATTTCACGGAAATCCTCAAGCTCGCCGCAGATCCAGAAATCTTCCGAGCAGCCGAAAATAAACTCGCTGAAATTCTGGAAAATGTCAGTGAAAAAATCTCCAAGGTTTCCGCCGCGACGCAGGGTTGGAGCTGAAGAAATATTAAATATTGAGATATAATTTTAATTTTAAATTCATTTGAATGAATCAACTTCAAACTTCAAACAACAACGTTCGAGAATCTCTTAAGTTTAACCAAGGTTTTAGCTCTATTTTAGAAGTTTTAACAAATCACATAAAAGAGCGTGATCCGTCAGAAGAATCACCGCGACTAGATGCAAAAATTAAAGATAGTGATTCAATTAGTCTGTATTGTACAATTTTAAAATTACTCAACATAAATTCAGGAGAAGAGCCAAGCCTAGCTGATAAAGTTTTCGATTTATTGTCGAAAACAAGAAAAGATACTTGTAAATCTCTCGCTGAAAAAATCGTCAGAATTAAATATCGAAATGAGATTCAGAGAGCTTCACAAATAGAAGAAGAACAACAACGTAGAGACGCGATTAATCGCGTCTCTACAACCAACAACCAACGACTAGCAACTAAAAACTAGCCACTATAAACTACCGAGGTGATTTGGACTCACAATCTTAATCCCGTCCTCCTCGACCTCGGCTTCCTCCAAGTCCGTTGGTACGGTATTTTTTATGCCGTCTCTTTTCTGCTCGCTTACTTTTGGCTACGGAATTCAGCGCAAAAAAAGTTAATCAATATTTCCGCACAACAAGTCGAAGATTTAATTTTTGGGATAATTTTGGGGGTAATTTTGGGTGGGAGGATTGGCTATTTTTTGTTTTACAATTTCAGCGAATTTTTCAGTTTGGAAATTCTTAAAATTTGGCACGGTGGCATGAGCTTCCACGGTGGACTAATCGGCGTCTTATTGGCAATTTTTTATTTCGCAAGAAAATGGAGAAAAAGCTTTTTTGAAATTAGTGACCTCATCACCATCCCCGCCGCACTCGGTTTGATGTTTGGCCGATTGGGAAATTTCGTCAACGGCGAACTGTGGGGGAAACCCACGAATGCCGATTGGGGAGTCGTTTTCCCAAGTGCCGATGAGCAACCTCGCTTCCCGAGTCAACTTTTCGAAGCCGCGAAAAATTTACTGATTGCTGAAATTTTATTTTCGACTTTTCGCCAAAAACCGCGCCGCGGAATTTTGAGCTTTCTGTTTCTAACTTTTTACGGTGGAGGCAGAATTTTGGTTGAGTTTTTTTTACGAGAACCGCTTGACGGCTTCATCTTCGGAATGCCACGCGGAGCATTTTTTTCCATCCCAGTTTTACTAATTGGGGTTGCTGGATTGCTGTGGGTAAATAAAAAAGCATAAAAAAAAAACCTTATTCTCTTATTCTTTATCCCTTATCTGCTCATGCCCGAGCGGCAGAAGTGATACCATCGACTCTTTCTAGCTCTCCCAACAGCTTTTCCAACTGCTCGACACCTTTCACCTCGATCGTCATTTCATGGATGATTTCATGTTTATCGCTGCGCTTCAAGCTCAAATCGGCAATATTAATCTCCATCTTGGCAATCACTTCGGCAATATCATGCAACATCCCAACGCGATTTTTTGCGGTAATTGCGATTTTAACTAATTTGGATTTCACATCACTGACGAATTGTGCTCGCAACTTCCTTTCATCAGCGACACGGCGAATTTGTTTGCAATCTGCTTTATGAATCATCGCACCATTCCGACTCATCACTGCGAGAATAACGTCACCCGCTTTCGGCTCGCAACATTTCGCCAGCTTTGTAGCTAGTCCACTCACACCTTCTACTAATACGTCGCCTTTTTTCGCAGAAGAATCATCGAGTGAGGCAACCGGTTTTTTGCCAGTTTTTTTGACGGCAAATTCTTCGAATTCAAATAAGTCTTTCACTACCGCAGAAGAGGAAACACTGCCGTTACCGACTCTTTCGAGTAGTAATTCCCGTTCTTTTTTGCCTAAATTTTGCTTTTTATAATCACGCAGCATGGAATAATCTGCATCCAGTTTCGCCTTGCCTAGCCGGGCTAATTTTTTATTAATTAAATCTTTTCCCAAAAGAAGATTTTCACTTTTACCGAGCGACGAAAAGTAAGCGCGAATTTTAGATTTAGCTGAAGTTGTTTTAGCGAAAGACAACCAAAAACGATTCGGTTTCGCATCCTTGCGGGTAAGAATTTCCACTACATCACCATTTTTTAATTTGGTATCTAGTTTCGCAATCTTGCCGTCAATCTTGGCCCCCACGCAGGTATGACCGATATTGGTATGAATAATGTAGGCAAAATCAATCGGCGTCGCTTCGGCTGGCAAATCAAAAACATCGCCCTTCGGAGTGAGCACAAAAATCCGATCCTCCAAAACATCGCTCGTCAGCGAGGCAGTGAATTCAGAATTATCCTGCATCGATTCATGTAGCTCCACCAAGCCTCGAATCCATTTTAATTTTTCTTCCTCGACTTTGACCGACTTTTTGTTTTCAGAATAAGCGAAATGCGCCGCCGCGCCGCGTTCCGCTGCAGAATGCATTTCGTCGGTGCGAATCTGAATTTCAGTCGGAGAGTTACGATTGAGACCTATGACGGTAGTATGCAACGACTGATAACCGTTGGGCTTTGGCACAGCGATGAAATCTTTGAAACGATGAGAAAGGGGAGTGTAATAATGATGGAGGATTCCCAGCGCTGCATAACAATCAGCCGTCGTTTTCACAATCACCCGCAACGCAAACAAATCGTAAAGCTCTTCAACCGAAGGATATTTCTTAAGTTGCAGCTTCCGCCAAATCGAATAAAAATGTTTAATTCTTCCTCCGACCTTGACTTCGATATTTTCTTTTTTGAATATTTTTTCTAAAGTTTTTTGTGCACTTTCGATGAAATTTTTACGACCAGTCGAAGTACCAGCAACTGCTTTTTCGATTTTGTGAAATTCCTCAGGATGCAAAGTTTTGAAAGCGAGATCCTCTAAGCGCGATTTAAATTCATACAAACCGAGCCGCGCAGCAATCGGCGCATAAACTTCTAGCGTTTCTTGGGCAATTCTTTTTTGTTTGTCTGGACGCACGTGAACAATCGTCTCCATATTATGCAGCCGATCAGCCAGCTTGATAAAAATGACCCGAATATCCCGCGCCATCGCAACAAACATTTTGCGCAAATTCTCAACCTGCCGCTCTTGTCCCTGATAACGCACCGTGCCTAATTTTTCCATATCGAGACAAAGACTAGCGACAGTGCTGCCAAATTTATCTTCAATTGTTTTCAAATCCTCCTCAGTATCTTCAATCACATCGTGTAACAGGCAGGCGATCAAAGCATCCTCGTCGGGTCGCAGCGTGAGTAAATGAAGTGTGGCAGCGACAGGATGGATGAAATAAGGTTCACCGGAAAATCTTTTTTGACCAGCATGCGCCGCTTTCGCGAAATCGTAAGCCTCGGTAATCCTGTCGAAATTAGCTTTCGGCAAATACTCCTTAACCGCTTCGAGAATTTTTTTGAGAGAACTATCCATCTGACAGGCTTTTATTTTAACGAAAAAGACTTCGAAACCGAAGTGGTAAAGTTAATTAAAAATGGAACGGCATAGCCAACCGAAGAGCGAAAATCGAAAATTGGTGGGCGGAGAAGGACTTGAACCTTCGACCTCGTCGTTATCAGCGACGCGCTCTAACCAGCTGAGCTACCCGCCCGAGCAGCCGAGCGATTTTAAGCGATTTTGCTAAAATTTCAAACTCCCTCACTTTACCATTTTCCGATTTATCAAATTGACAATTATAAATTTTTAAAATAAATTCACGTCTCATTTTTTTAACCCAAAAAATATGCCTAAAATTGAAGTCGAAGTAAATGACCTCGTTAGCTATGGAGAACTTGGAAACAAATTGCTTAAGATTCTAGAGGAACAAGGCTTTGTTCCCTCTTGTGAAAATCCCAACAAAAGTGTTTGGGAAGGTAAAACTCCGCTCGAGGATATCTTCGCTCTCGCAGGAACAACAAGAGATCAATTATGCGACATGGGAATTTATATTGATGAGATTCCACAAGATTGAAAATTAGTCGGAAGCCGGTATGATTTCATTAATGCCAAAAAGATTCTTATTCAGACTTTACGGAATTCTCGGAATTTGTGGAACCGTTTTAATTTTTGGATTTTGGAGTCTCCCTTCGCATGATTTGGAAACAACTTTTCTCGATGTCGGACAGGGTGACGCGATTTTGATTCGCACTCCGCAGCAGCAAAAAATTCTAATCGATGCCGGTCAACCAGGACAGATTCTCCCACCACTCGCCGAAGAATTAAGTTTCTGGGAACGCAAAATTCAGCTCGCAATTTTAACTCATCCCGATACCGACCATATCGCCGGCTTTTTAGAAATTTTAAAAAGATACGAGGTAGAGAATATTTTATTAACTGGAGTGCAACACGAGACACAGTGGTACGACGAGATTTTGAAGGAAATCG
Source organism: Candidatus Altimarinota bacterium (assembly GCA_021735425.1). Classification (GTDB taxonomy): domain Bacteria; phylum Patescibacteriota; class Gracilibacteria; order JAHISY01; family JAHISY01; genus JAHISY01. The sequence continues at coordinate 32,331 of JAIPGZ010000005.1, forward strand.
CCCGCCAACAAATTCCTGTTTTAATCGCAGACGCCGAACAAGATTTTAAATTTGGTGAAGTGTTTTTTGATATTTTTTGGCCCGATGAAAATTTGCTGGGAGCCAGCCTGACTGATGCGAACGCCGGCTCGATTGCTTTGAAAATGACTTTTGGCAAGACAACGGCAATTTTGACCGGCGATCTCGATCTCGAGTCAGAGGAGAAAATTTTAAAAAATGCACCCAACCTAACAGCGCAAGTTTTGAAAATCAGTCACCACGGCAGCCGCACTGCGAGCTCAGCGAAATTTCTGGCAGCAGTGAATCCCGATTTTGCAATCATCTCGGCAGGGGAGGGGAATTCCTTCGGACATCCGCACGAAGAAGTTTTGGCGCGATTGGAAAATTCTAAGATTCTCGAAACAGCAAAAATAGGGAGCATAAAATTAGTCTCCGACGGCGAAAAATGGAGGACTGAGAATTAAGTCGTAATCCGCTTGAAAATCTCCGTCTCGACGAATTCCCGGTCGCGGCCGTATTTCAATCGGCTAAGCTGGCGAATTGCCTCAGCGGCTTCTTCGTCACGTCCACCCTGATCATAAATCGTTTCCAGAGTGAAACCGCGGCTCGTCGCGTTGTTGATATTGAGCTTGATACAAGCTTTGTAGTTCGCGATATTAATTAAATCCTGTTGACTGAAAACCGGCGAGAATTCTTTTTCCATCGTCTCTGCATCCTGCGCCCCAATCTTGAAACAAAGCATTGAACCGACATTGCCAAAAACCGCGTCGCGAATTTCAGTATCTTCGTGCTTACCCTTACCACCACCCTGTCCTTTTGTAATTTGCGAAATATACTGGTGGGCGACAATCAGATTTAAACGGTATTTCCGCGCTTCAGAGAGAATCGAAGCAAATGAATCAGTGACGAAATTTTGGAACTCGTCGACATAAAGGTAAAAATCTTTGCGATCTTTTTCGGGAATATTAACTCGACTCATCGCGGCTTGTTGGATTTTGGCAACCAAGATTGAACCAATTAATTGGGAATTGAGTTCGCCCGTTTTACCTTTCGAAAGATTGCAGAGAATAATCTTGCCTTGGTCCATCGCCTCGCGGAGATTGAAAGCCGACTTCGTCTGACCGATGACATTTCGAATCAGTCCATTGGTTACGAAAGGTCCGAATTTGGAGTTGAAATAAGGAATGATTTCCTGCTTTTCGCGCGCACCACTTGAAGCCATTTCTTTCGTCCAAAAAGATCGCACGACCGGATTTTTGACTTTCGAAACTTTATATCTTTGCCAAGCTTCATCGGTAAAAAGGCGAGTCAGGTCAATCAGAGTCGCACCCTCCTCCTGGTCCTCCATCAATGTCAGACAGCCGTTGCGGAAATAATGTTGCAGCCGCGGCCCCATTATCTCTTCGCCAAACATTTTGATAAAAATCGAGAGCGCCTCCTGCGCCATGAATTCGCGCTCGTCGGCAGTCTTACCTTCGAGGATATTGAGCCCGATTGGTCGCTCTAAATCGCCGGGATTGAAATAAACGATATCGTCAGCACGCTTTCGTGGAATATAAGGGAGGATCGCTTCAACTAAATCACCGTGCGGATCAATCAGACAAAGTCCTTCGCCATTTTGTAAATCCTGCCGAACCATGTTTTCGAGCAAAGTTGATTTACCTGTCCCGGATTTACCAATCATATAAAAGTGGCGGCGGCGATCATCACGCATAATCCGGATTTCTTTTTTCGATCCACGGTAAGTGTTGTGACCGAGCAACAGCCCTTCTTTAGGAATATTTTGCGGCGCCGGCTCGACTTTGAAATCTTGCCATTTCACAATCGTCGAAGGGTTGTAGCGAATGTCGGGGAAATGGTACATCGACGCGATTTCTTCCGCACCAAGAATCATCGTCTTTTCAAATCGACGCAACATCTTGTACCAAGCAATCCAGCCGCGTTTGAAGTTGCGAAAAATGAAAGACTCGATAATTTTGCGGTTGGAATGGTATTCTGTGAAATAAAGCGAATTGTGAGACGGGGCGTGAAATTGCTCGAAGCTCGCCCGAATTGATTGGAGAATGGATTGAACGCGCGGTTGACTCGGCGCCGACGCGACAATTCGGATGATGGAATCAAAGCCAGTGTGCTCCGATTTATCAGCAATCAATTTCACCATATCTTGAATGTTTTGGGTCACCTGCGCCTTAATTGAACCATCGGCACCTTGCGAGGAAAGATACTCCGACTGCGGCCCGCGGATGATGATGCCAAGTAAACTCGCGAGAAAGCTGAAAGGATGGCTAAACCATTTCAGACTTTTGCGGGTGAAAAGAGCGTCAGCCAGTGCTCGACATTTTTTGCGCCAACCTGGACGAACCGGACGCAACATTATTTGCACCGCCGCCCCTTCATCAAGATTGATCTTCGAAAAAGCATTTAGAATCGGGTTAATGGTTTCTGATTCCAGTTTTTGGAAAGTCATCAGCGGCTCGGCGTAACTCTTATTGAGAATGAGATAAGTCCCAGCACTCCTATTACCCTTTTGAAAAATATTATAATCCGGGACTTGGTCGATAACGGCGTCTTTGTAAAAACCGGTGACCTGCTTCTCAACCAACTCTTTGTAAGCGCGCGGCACAACCATAAAAAAATTGAGCTCGCCCTGAAGCATCGCATATTCGAGGGAAAAAAAGTTCTGTCCGATGAAGCGATTTTTAATTTTTCGAGAAAACATGATTTGTAAATTCTCGAGAAAATGCACCATAATCCCGGTAATTTTCTTAAATTCTTTGCCGCTGCCAAATTGCTCATGTTCGGAATCACCACCACCCTTATCTTCTTTGGAGTCTTTTTTGGGAATCAAAATGCGGAGAAAAACCAACTCGAGCGAGCGTCGAAAATTCATCCAGAACCGCATAATCGAAGAAATAAGCCAAATTATGACAATCCCACCGACGACGATTCCGCCCCAATTAATCACGAGATTCCAAAATTCAGCTGAAGTCATCGGTCTAATTTTAGCGTATTTCTGTCGGAATCTCGGACAAATTGACGGAAAATTTTTGACTCGTTCAAAATATTTGGCTTAAAAATTTATTTTATATCTTATTATTGTAACACTTTTTATTAAAAAAATCAAATCAGTCTGCATCCAGAACACCAGCCTGTAAATAAATTGGTTTTTTGATTTGTTCCATGTCTTCGAGCACTCCGGAATTTTTAATCGCATCGAGAGATTCCGCCTCACTAATCTGCTGATTCCAAATTTCCATTTGGGTTTGAATCTGATTTTTTTCAATTTCTAATTTCTTCAAAGCATAACCCCGCGTCGCTGTTCTGTTCGCGTGAGCTAGGTAAAGAAGCGAGACTGACAGCGCGAGGAAAATCATCACAACCATCAAGGCGAAAGTGCCGATTTCAATTTTCGCCGACAAGGTGCGCCGTCGGATACCCGGTTTAGCTTCGCGAGAATTGGAAAGAATTAGGTTCAATTTTAAATTTAAAATTTTCTAGCCCCCCGCAATTTAGCCGATCTGCTCCTCGGGTTTTCAGCAAGCTCTGAGGCACTTGGTCCCACTGCCTTCTTCGTCAGAATTTCGAGAATTTTTAACTTTTTTTGTTCGCGGAAAAAATTTTTGACAATCCGATCTTCGAGTGAATGGAAAGAAATTACCGCAATCCGACCTCCTGATTTTAAAGCTTCGACGGCGGAATTTAAACCCTGCTCTAAATTTTCGAGTTCAGAATTGACTCGAATTCGTAAAGCCTGAAAAACTTGAGGTAAAAGTTTGGGATGAGCAATTAAATTAACTAAATCTTCCGTCTGGCGAAATTTTTGTTTCCGGCGAAACTCGACGATTTGTTTCGCGATTTTGCGGGAAGAACGAATCTCACCAAATTTGTAAAAAATGTCCGCGATTTCGTTTTCGGGAAAAGAATTGAGAATCGCCGCAGCGTCGAGCGGCTGGGTGGAATCGAAGCGCATGTCGAGCTTGCCCAAATTTTGAAATGAAAAACCGCGGCTCGCGTCATCGAAATGCAGCGAGGAAACTCCAAGATCAAGCAAAATTCCGTCGAGCGAGGCGGGCGAAGTGAATTTCAAAAGATCGCGAAAATTGGCTTGATGAGTTTCGAGGTTAGAGAATTTTTGTAAATTATTTTGCGCCAATTCCAAATTCCGTGAGTCTAAATCTAATCCAATTAATTTTCCGGTTTTCCTGATTTTCTCCAAAATCAATCCGGCGTGACCACCCAGACCGAGTGTCCCATCGAGAAAAACCTCGCCAGCCTTCGGCGCGAGTAATTCGAGAACTTCGACGGGGAGGACAGGGAGATGACTCACGCGGCGATTTTAACCCGCTTTTGACTTTGTCGTCGCACCGTTACTATTTTGACCTAAAAACTGATAAACCGTATTTTTTAAATCTGAAAGCTTAAATGGTTTTTCAATCAAAACCGCGTTAGGAAATTCCGCAATTTTTTCCGTTTCATCAGAAAAACCAGTCATAAAAACAACAGGAATTTCATCACGAATTTTGCGAATCGCCGCCGCTAAATCAACCCCCGAAATTTCCGGCATTTTTAAATCAGAAATCAAAAGATCAAAATCAAAAGCTGTCGAATCACTTTCAAATAATTTCAAAACTTCAACCGGATTATTTTTGGTCGTAACTTTGTAACCCTCCTTCGTTAAAACACGCTTTAATAGTTCAGAAATCGGTGTTTCGTCATCGACGATGAGAATTCTTTGATTTGCATTTGAACAAGCTTCTAAATCAGACATTTTGCAAAAAAATTAAGAAAAAAATTTTAAGCATTTTAGCTAAAAAATTTTATTTGTCAAACCTTGGATTGCCTGCTAAAGCCAATCTTTTCTTTCTAGTTTTTTAGCTCACGCCAAACTGTTTTTTGCTAAAATCCCGCGGATGCCTCCTGAACTCACCACCTTCCTCTTCGGCATGACTCCTATCGGCGAAATTCGCGCTGCGGTAATTTGGGGAATGACTTACGGGAAACTAAGTTCTGCGGAAGCGCTTTTTTGGGGTTATTTGGGAAATGTTTTGGTGGCAGTACTAATTGTTTTACTTTTGCCGAAAATCGCAGAATTCGCCCGCCAACACTTTCAACCGATTAATCACATCTTCCGAAAAGTTTTCGCCAAAACTCGCAAAAAACATTCTAAAAACTTTCTCCGTTTCGCCGAACTTTCTTTACTAATTCTGGTCGCCGTCCCACTACCTGGCTCAGGCGCTTACACCGGCGCACTCGTCGCCTGGCTTTTCGGAGTGAAACCGAAAGTCGCGATTCCGCTCATCGCGGTCGGAATATTCCTCGCCGGCTTAATCGTCCTCGGACTCACGAATGGCGGTCTAGCTTTTGCAAAATCTTTCTAAAAGGAATCATCCCTTCCCGAATCAGTTGAACTTCTTTGCCGGAAACATCAACCAACGTCGAGGCGAAATTTTTGGAAATGCTCCCGTCGTCTAAAATTAAATCGACTGCTGGAAAAATTCGGGCGACGGCTTTGGCATTTTCGGCAACTTTTGAACCAGTCAAATTCGCCGAAGTCGTAATTAAAGGTCTTCCAAATCGACGGACGAGTAGATTAGAAATTGCATGGTCGGGGAGACGAACGCCAATTTTCGCGTCAGAATTTTTCGCCATAATCAGTAAACTTAGACTGCCCGGCCAAAAAGTTTTGGCAAGAAGGTGCGCCTTACAAAGTTTGCGACCGACTTTATTGAGATAATTTTTCGATGGCAAATTCAAAAGCAGCGGTTTCGTCGAATCGGATTGTTTGAGTCGGTAAATTTTTGCGACAGCTTTTTTATTCCCCGCATCCACCGCCAAACCCCAAACCGTGTCGGTCGAATGAGCGATGACACCGCCTTTTCGAAGAATCTCGATTGCTTCAGAAATCGCCGAGCTTAAATTCGCGGGATTTACTTTGAGAATTTTCATTTCAAACTTTAGATATTCTAATTGCAATTTATTTTTTTGTTTGCAAAAATCGCAAACCTTTAATTTCACAAAATGGAAACATTGAAAAAAAGACCTCAAATAACCGAGGCCGAAATTAATAAAATTCGTGAAAAAATCGCGACAGCTTTGATGGAAAAAGTTGAAGCTGGGGAAGATATTTTTTATCGAACCGAGGGCGGTTATGGAGAAGATGTGAAAATGAAAAATGGTCGAAGTCTTTTAGCCCAAATGAATCAAACCGAAAAAGCCGCAATTTCTAATTTGCGAGAAAAAATAGCCGAAGCAATTTTTATTCACTCCGGCGATCAATTAAATTTGGTCAGACTTTTGACTCAGGAGGGGATTCAAATGACGACTCGATTTAAAATCGAAGATTTTGGTTTGACCGACGACGACGCTTTGAAAATAAAAAGTTTTTGTTTCAATTTTTACGGCGTCGAAATAGAGAATTAGTTAATTCTACGTTTTAAATTCTGAGCTCTGTCGGCGTATTCTTCGACGATAATCAGACATTCCCGCGCCTTTTCATTGTCGGGGTCAATTTCCAAAACTCGACGAAAAATAGGCAAGGCTTTTTGAATATTTTTTTCATTGAGATAACAAACACCGAGGTCAGTCAAAACGAAAGTGTCGTCCGGCGCGAGCGCCTTTGCTCGCTCGAGGAGGATGATTCCTTTGCCACGATCGCCCGCCATCGCGACACTCCAACCCAGACAACGCAAAATTTCAGAATGATTGGATTTCAAATCATCAGCTTTTTCAAGAAACTCGATCGAGTTTTCCCAATCACGCTGACAGGAAAAAAGAAAGCCGAGTAAGTAAGTGGCATTAGCGGATTTAGAATCAAGCTCAACCGCTTTCCGCAAGGCCTTTTCTGCTTTCTTGAGCTGATTCAGCGAAATAAAATTGTCGCCAATTTCTTCAAGTGCCTCGACACATCCTGGATCCTCGGCGAGAATTTCCTCGCAAATCTCAATCGCTTCACGATATTTACCACCAAGCTTCAGATCATCAGCCTGGTCGAGTAGCTCGTCAATTTTGTCATCATCCACCGCGGGAGTTTAGCAAAAATCTTGAAGCCTGAAATAGGGGACAAAAAATAATTTTAAATTCCGAAGCTCATCCCAAAATCTCCGGATGCTGCTGCGCGACGAAATTATTGGCGGCGAGCCAACCCGCCTTACTACCGCAATCAAAGCGTTTTCCTGTGAGAATTTCGCCAAAAATCTTTTCTTCTTTGAGGAGAATCGCTAAAGCATCAATCAGGCGAATCTCGCCGCTGGCATTGGGATTGTCGGAGAGAATTTCAAAAATACGAGAAGTACAAATATATTTGCCGACGATGGCGAGATCGCTCGGCGCGTTTTCTATTCTCGGTTTTTCGACGAACTGGGTGATGGTGGAATCTTCCTGAATCGCGACAATGCCGTATTTATCAACTTCTAATTTGGCAACTTTTTGCAATCCGACGACAGTGGCATCTTTCTTGGTGTAAGCCTCTACCAGCTGACGAGACGGCTGACCAAAAATTAAGTCGTCACCGAACAAGACGAGGAAGGCTTCATCGCCAATTTTTTCACGCGCCTGCAAAATCGCGTGACCGTCGCCCAGCATTTCTTTTTGAATTACAAAATTAAATTTCGCCAACTTGGAAATTTTCTGGATTTCAGCGAGTAAATCGAGTTCACCCTTTTCCGCCAATTTTTTTTCGAGCGCCAAATCAGAAGCGAAATATTTTTGGATGTCGGTCTGATCGGGAGAGACAACAAAAACAATTTGCTCAATTCCAGCCGCCACTGCATCCTCGACGAGGAATTGTAAAACTGGTTTGTCGATAATCGGTAGGAGTGCCTTAGAAAAGGCTTTCGCGACAGGCAGAAAACGAGTCGCAAAACCGGCGACAGGGATAATGGCTTTTTTAATTTTGGACATCGCTGAAATTTTAACACTTTGGAAAATCTCTCAAAGCGAGTAAAAGAATGACTCAGAAGTAATTTGACAAAATGAAATTCTTTTGTGAAAATAGCATAAATCGGTCTTCTAAAAGAGCTTTGACAGTAATCAGAACAAGCTCTAATATCTCATTCAGTTAAATTAACTTTTCAAAAATGATTGCTCCAACTCCCACTATGGATCTCACCCAGATTCTCGAAGAACTTTTTCTTGTCCTGAGTCAAAAAGAAAGAGAGGTGGTCACGCGGCGCTTTGCACTGACAGGCGACAATCGTCAGACTTTGGAAAAAATCGGACAGCATTTTGATGTGACTCGCGAAAGAATTCGTCAAATTGAATCAATCGCTTTACAAAAATTACGCCGGACCATAGCCAGCACGAAACTCAAACATGTCAACGAGTTAGCAAAACAAGTTTTGGAAAAGAATGGCGGAGTGAAATTAGAAGAGGCTCTGATTACCGAAGTTTTGAATTTGATTCACTCGGTAAGCGAGGTCGACGGCAACATCATCCGTCTTTCTCTCGCGGTAGACGAAAGCGTCCTGCAAGAAAGAACTTCGAGCCTCAGACCGTTTTGGCATTCCAACAAAATTCTCACCGCCGACGTCAACGCAATGGCCGACAAGGCCGCCAATGTTTTGGGTAAACAAAAAGATTTGGTGGACGGCGAGCGACTGGTCAATATGGTGCGAGCAGCTTTGGCGAATAGCGGCAAGAATTTTAAAGCCGAAACAATCGCCTCAATTTTTGAGCTCGATCCACGACTGAAAAAAACTGAGGAAGGTTGGGGACTGATGACTTGGCGACACATCAATCCGCGTAGCCTCCGCGACAAAGCTTTGATTATCATGCGAGAAATCCAGAAGCCAATTCACTTTGTCGAAATTGCGAATAAGATTGCCGAGCATGGTTTCGACAAAAAAGTTGTGACCGTCCAAGCCGTCCACAATGAATTAATCCGCGATGAAAAATTTGTTTTAATCGGGCGCGGACTTTACGCTTTGCGTGAATGGGGCTACAGCGAAGGAACCGTCGCTGACATTATCGAAGATTTATTGGCCAAGAAATCACCACTTTCGAAAGAAGAAATCATCCGCGGAGTTTTGAAACAACGCCAGGTCAAGAAAGGTACGATTTCTTTGAATTTACAAAAAACACCTTGGTTTGAGCGTGTCGGACGAGCCCTTTACAAGCTCAATCTTGCCAAAAAGAAAGGCGTAGAAGCCAACCGCAAACGACGAGGCGGACGCAAGGTCTAATCCATAAATCTTATCAGTCTGGAATTTCAGAATGGTTTGATTTTTAGGCGTATTTTTGCTAAAATGAGAAGATTTAAAAACCAAAATTGGCTGAAATAAAAAACAAAATCCATCGTTTCTTCGAAAAAAATATTCATCACATTCAAGAAACTCTGTTTGCGGCAACTTTGGTTTTTGTTTTGGGAGGATTTTTTTTACAAAATATCGGGACAGGAGGGGATTACTTAAAAGCTCTCTTGCTAGCAGATGCCGCCCAGCCACAGGCTGAATTGCTCACAGCAAGTAGCCTCAGCTTGCCTAAAGAGACTCCCGACGGAGTAGTTAAATTCAACCCAGAAGACATCGCTAAATGGGAAAGTAACGATGCGTTAATCAAAAATATTTTTGAAGAAACTCTTATTCATAAAATTATAAATGTTTTGAGATATGTCCTCGGCGGTCTTTTTATGCTTTTCCTTGGTTTATATGTTTTGAATTTCCTAACTACAGGCAACAAAGAAGAAGCTTCTAAAAAATTCAATGATCAGCTGCTTTGGGCCTTCGTCGGTTTCGTTGTTCTCGCGCTCGCCAAACCATTTTCGGAAGCTTTTATGTTACTCCGCGACGGTAAGGCTGATCTACTCACAAATCCTGATTCTGTCTTGGCTTCCGCCCAAATTGTTGGGTTTACCTACCGCTCTGCCGCTCATTTGATTCAATACATCCTCGGCGGCATTGCGCTCATCACGATGGGTGTTTCGGCCTTTCGCATGATCCAAGCTGTCGGCGACGAAGAAACTGTAACGAGCTCACGCAAATCAATGGTTTGGTCAGCAATTGCTTTGATAATCGCTGGTGGCAGCGCAATTTTCGTTGATAAAGTTTTCGCCCCCGATGCCGCAACTGGAATCATCAGCGACGGCGGGAACGCAGCAGCGCAACTTAAATTAATTTTAGAATCTGGACAATCACAAGCGCGCATTTTGGTTTTGAATTATGTCAAATACTTCCAAACTTTCCTCGGCGCAGGAGCAGTCCTAATGCTTTTTCTCGCTGGATTCAAAATGGTCTCCGCCGCCGGAAACGAAGAAATCGTCACCAAGCAGCGCCAAATGATTACTTGGATTTTTATGGGTCTGGCCATTATTTTGGTTACAGAAGGTCTAGTAAGTGTATTTTTACCAGAAGGCGAAGCTGGAAAAATTGCTTTCAACTCGACAACCGCAATCGAAAGCTTCTCCGCGCAAATGGGTGGATTTACGAATTTCCTTTTAACTTTTTCGAGTGCCATCGCCGTCCTCGCGCTCATCGTCGGTGCAGTCTACATGACGAGCGCCGTCGCTAATCCAGAGCAAGCAGAGAAGGGTAAAAAAATTATTCTCGCCGCGGTACTTGGACTGGTTGTCACGATTTCGGCTTTCGCGTTGGTGAATACCGTCCTCTCGGGCGGTGAAGTCACCCCCGCAATCAGCATATCGCTTTAAAATAAAAATGCCAAAAAAAATAATTTTTACGATTCGCAAAATCCGGAATGCCAATCCGCGACTACCCCGAATCTATCGCAAGTTCCGGGAAAAAACCTGGAGACTCGCCGTCGTAATTTTTCTAGCAATTTTCGGAATTGCGGGTTTATTTTTCTTCGGTGGAAATTTTGAAAATAATATTAAGGCCAGTTTACTCTCCGCCGATGCAAACGAAATTCTCGGCTCTGGCTTCGAGACTGAGGCTGGCTTCAGCGACAGCGCAACCAATAAAACACTCGACTCAAAAGACGGAGCATTTAAAAAAGATGGTATTGGAATGATTAATGCAATGCTTTACAACATCAAAGACTATTTTAAATATATCGTCGGTTCAATCGCGATTCTTTATTTGATAATTGCCGCAACTCAAATCGTGACAGCCGTAGAAAGCGAAGGTGTTGAGAAGGGTAAGAAAAATTTGAAGTGGAGCATCGTCGCGCTAGTCTCGATTTTTTTAATCGATGTCATGGTGACGGCTTTTTTCGAATCAGGCGCTACCCCTGGTGAAAGCTTGTTCCAAATCAAAGATGGAGTGGCGATAGAAAGCGAAACAAATTTGATGTCTGCAATCGCAGTATATTTCAAAGCAAATGTGCGAGTAATCTTCGAATACCTCAAAACTATCGCCGGAGCTTTTGCGATTCTTTTCATTTTCCTCGCTGGCGCCCACATGATCTCCGCCGGTGGCAACGAGGAGAAAATTGAAAAAGAAAAAAAGTTTTTGATTCACGCCATCACCGCTTTTGTCACCCTGCTTATTTTGGATCAAATGATTTTCGGATTTATTTATCCAGACAATGAGCTTGGTCAAAGCGATCCAATATGCGCAGAATTTATGAATTTCACGACTGAAAATGCGCTCAATCTGCACATAATGGAAAGTGGCGACTTCATTCAACTCGCAAAAAATTACGGAATCGATGAAAGCGAAGCAATAGCAAGAATGGAAAAATGTCAGACTGCTGCCGAACTTGGTGTTGCCGGCTCAAATCAAATTCTTGGAATTGTGAAATTTTTCGAAAGCCTGATCGGCGGCATTGCTATCTTTTTCATAGTGTATTCGGGGGTCGCGATTATTTCCTCGATGGGTAACGAAGAACTCGTCACAAAACATAAAAAAACCTTAGCTTGGAGTTTGGCTGGATTAGTAGTGATCATACTTTCGGAAACTCTTGTAAATCAATTTTTGTTCGTTGTAGATCCAGCGACAGGAGCAGCAACGATAAATGCTGCCTCGGGCATCACCACCATCGCTGGCGTGACGAATTTCATCGCGACTCTCGTCGGAGTATTTTCTGTAATTTCAATCATCATCGCAGGAATGATTTGGGTCTCCAATTTTGGTAATACGGAAATCGCCGAAAAATCGAAAAAAATAATTCTCGGGGCAATCGTGGGGGTGATCCTATCAGTCTCGGCTTACGCGATTGTGAACTCAGTCACGACTGGTAATTCCGAAGGAATGGGCGGAAGTGGGATTAACGTGGAACTATCAAATTAATCTTCGGTCAAGCATCTTCATTTGATTAGAAAGGGCAGAAGTGCTAAAATAATTAGATTTGAAAACCAAAATCAAATCAAAAATTTAACCCCCATAAAATGGCTAAAACACAAAAAAGGGCGACTCGAACTCTGGTAAAACGCGCTCACTTCTCGGTTCGCACAATCCGCAACGCGAATCCACGACAGTTTCGCGCACACCGAGCTGGTAGTGTCCTCGCGCGCATCTTCTCGTTTTAATTTCAGAAAACAGAGGGTGGCACGGTTAATTTTTTAACTGAATGTCTCCAAAAACAAAAATAAGTCGAAAGTCGCGACCGGCGGTCAAATTCACCGTCCGCCGGATTGCGAATAGAAATCCACGCCATGCGCGAGTTTTTCATCAATTCCGACGCAAACTTGCCCGTACCACAGCTGGTCTAATTGCTTTCGGGCTACTCGCAAGTGGAATGTGGATCGGTGACGGCAGCTCGCTGCAAAGTGCGCTGCTTACCAATGATGGAAATTCGGCCTGTGCAGCCACCGAAATCACAAAACAATTCGAGGATCTTAATATAAGAGTGGCAAACATCAACCGTGATTTCCCTAAACAGTTCGCAAATCTCAGCTTTTGCGAAGATAAAAATTGTGCCGCTGAAAAGAAAATTTATCAAACCGAAAAACAGCTTTGGCAGCTGAATTCCGATATTGCCGAATTAGAAAAAAACACGGCGAAGGCTCGCAAAGATTTCACGGCTGGACTCGCGGCAGCAGAGGATGGAATCCTTTTTTGTGAAAACGAAGATCGTTGTCAAATTGCCGAAAGGGCTTTGCAGACGGCTCGTATTTGTGAAAAAGAATTTCAAAATATTACGAAATTTTCTGAGCTGCGGACAGCCGTCGCCGAAAATTACACTTATCTGAATTCAAAAGGGAAAGAATATCCTGCTTCGGTTTACGCAAAAACATTATTGGAAGATATCTCCAAAAACCGCACCTCTGTGACGAAAAACGAAGCTGACTACATCACCTGCGTCACCGCAGAAGATGCAAGTGTTTGTCAAAAATATGTCGAAAACAAAAAAGAAGCAGAAGAAAAAATCTCTTCTGTCACCGAAGAATTGAGCTACCTGAAGGCCGAACTCACCGACAAACTCGACGCAATCGACGCCGACATCATCGCCATACAAATCGGCAAAGAAGATTCCAAAAACCTCGAACCAAACGTCGGAAAAGGCTGGTGCGAGCAAAATTTGCAAAGTAAAAAATCCGGCTTGAGCACAAAAATCAGCGCAAGCAGTTCACTTAAAAAGAATTATGAAACGGCACTCGAAAAGTTAAAACAAAAAAAGATTCTACTGGCAATGCAAATCGCTCAGGAAATAGAGGCGACCGAAAAAAAAACTAAAGCCGAAATTATTTTCAGTATTTGGAGCGTAATCCGCAACACTTTTTAAGATGAAATTCTTACAAAAACTTCACGCTAATCGAAAACTGCAAATTGCGGTCGTTGTCTCAGTAGCGACCTTGCTGCTTGTCGTTGGTTGGCAACTGGAAGGTAAAAATGTTTCGACAGAATTACCGCTTCAGAAAACTAACGCATTGGCAGAAATCCAGCTAGAGGCTGGTGTAGTGCAATCTGCCCGAGACAACTATCTCAAAGCAATCGGGAAAGGTAATGGAGGTGCTTACGATGAATACCAAAATGCTTTAATTTGCGAAGCAAACCTCAATTCGCGAGTAGGAGAATTAAAAAATTTACGAGCCGAATATCAGCGGCTAATAAGTGAAATCGATTTGCGGGAACGAGAAATGCGTGTGGCGGCGGCAGTCGCGAAATTCGAGGAAGAGGCCACAACAATCATGACCGAGACTATTGATGAAAATGGAATAGCACTACTCGAAGAAAGAGAGGCTCAGGCACGCGGAAATTTCGAGAAAATCGCCAACACTTTAAAAAACTGTCTTGAGAATTTTAAAACTTGGGAAAAATGCGAAGCTGAAAAACAAAATTTATTACTAGCAAAAGAAAGCTATTTCAAAGAGGTCAACGAAATTGAAAATCTCATAAAAGAGAAGCAAGAAGATGCAAAAAAGAAGTTGGAAGCACTGCAAGAAAAAGCGGAAGAAGCGTGGTACGAAAAAGAAAAGACCAACGATAAAAAAATAAGTAATCTGCTAAATAAAATTCAAGCAAAAAATTTAAAGGCTGGTTTGGGTGATGGAATAACATATGAATCTGATGGCCTAGCATTAACTACAACCCTCCCTGATAGTACTCTTAATAATACAATCGGAGCAGCCATAAATAATACAATCACAGCAGTCGGCACGCCACTCATCGCCGGCGCGAATATTCTAGGAGGTGCGCTTAAGGCAGGGGACAGTGTAGTCAATGAAATTTTAGACGGACTTGGTTTGGGTGGCACAAACTCCGACGCAGTCGGCAGCGGTGTCCTCAATGGTCCTGGCGCAATCAAAGGTCTCGAGACTTTCGAAAAAAGTTACAAAGGCAACACCTACGGCAGCGCAATCGGGATGATTACAGGTTGGACGAATTTCCTTCTTCCTTTCGTCGGCGCCATCGCCATCGCCGCCATCGTCTACGCTGGCTTTCTTTATCTCACCGCCGCTGGCAGTGATGAGCAAGTCGGCAAAGCCAAGAAAATTATTATTTGGGTCGTCATTGGAATCATCGTAATCTTCTCGGCTTACGCCATCGTGAATACTCTCCTCGGCAGCAGCAGTGGAGGTGGAGACAACGAAACGAGTATCAGTGTCGGTGGCTTAGATGTTAATTTCTAAAATGATAAAAATAAATAAATCTCGTAATAATCGCATTGTCACTGGAGTCATCCTCGGAGCAGTGGTTCTGGTTGTTGCAATCTTCGGTCGAGTGGCAGGAGAAAATCTCAAGGCAGCAATCAGCATTGACGGAATTTTACCCGGCATCTCAATCGACACCGACGAATTTAGTCTGAACGCCGGTGGCGGCAGCAATCAAGCGCCTGGCTGCGGTGGCGGCAACTGTCTCGTCGCACCTGACGCCGGCGAATACAGTGGTATTGCGGTCGAAACATCTTTTCGCCAGTTTCTGATTACCTGGACTAATTTTGCCTTACGCTTCCTCGCTTTAATCGCGATGATTGCTTTAATCTACGCTGGCTTCCTTTATGTCACTGCTGCGGGCAACGACGAGCAAGCAGGTAAGGCTAAAAAGATTATCATCTGGGTCGTCACTGGAATTGTCGTGATTCTGCTCGCTTATGCTTTAGTCAATACTTTAATTACAAAAGGTCCTACTGGCAGCGACCTTTAATTTTAAAAAAATGGAAAACCAAAATCTTTCTGAATTCGATGAAATCGGGATTGGTCTACAACCGACCGTCTCCTCGGATTCTCCGCCAAATCCGGAGAAACCGACCGTGGTGATTACAGAAAATCCAGAAGATCCCAAGCCTTCAAAAACAACGAATCAAAATAATCCACCAAGTCCGAAAAAAATGGTTATTGGCTGTCTGTTTTTCTTTTTCATACTTTTTATAATTCTCGTCGTAGCAATGATTTTCGGTCTCCGCGCCGGAGAAGCGACAATCATCAGCTTCGGTTTAAATCCGGCTGATTTCAAAAATTGGACAATTGGAATAGTAAGCATATTTTTCGGTTTAATCTCTCTCGTCAGCATAATTTCAATTGTTTATCATCTGGGAGTTAGGTTACTTGCTTCAAAAGACGCTATTTTCGAGAAATCTAGGGCAGCAATGAAAAGTTTAGTGAGCGGAATCATTTTAGTGATTGCACTCGCGATTTGGTATTTCGTTTATAGTTATGTTTCCAGATTCGAGATGAAACCGCCGGAATTACCAATCGAAATTGTCACAAATCCAGCCTACACTTATGAGTTAGTTTCACCGATTCAAATTGAGTTTTCTGCTGAAAGAATCACCGACAAATTCAAAAAAGCTTACGATCTCGTAAGCTATGAATGGGATAAGGAGGGTGACGGAAAAATCGACGCCACTGGTCAAAAAGTCACAATCTACTTCCCAGACGGCGGCAAAAATAATGGGGTTTACGATGTCAAGCTGTTCATAAAAATGCAGCCCAAAGGCGGAGGAGACACAATCGCGAAAGACTATTCGAAAACTATTTCAATTTCACGACAGGACCTTTACGGCGAAATAAAAGTCGATCGGGAGTCTGGTGAAATACCTTTGACAATTAAGTTTGACGCCGACACCATTGCTGATCCGGACGACTCTCGAATCATAAATTATAGCTGGGATCTCGACGCCGATGGCCGACCTGACCGAGACGGATTTTTATACCGTAACACCGAGTGGACTTTCGACACGATCGGAGAACACACCGTCAGTCTTCTGGTAACTTCAGAAGATTTTGACGAGAAAGGCAATCACGAGACAAAAACTTTTACGAAAAAAATCACAGTCTACGAACCAGTTGGCAGTACAGATGCAGAAGTTTGGATTGAGACAAATACCAAAAAAGGCTTTGCACCACTCTCCGTAAATTTCAGTGCACAGCAAAAAGTTATTAACGGTAAAAAAGCCAAGATTGAAAACTACGAGTGGAAAATTGGCGATGGACTGGAAACTATTCGCGGCGAACGTGCTCATTACACTTTTGAAAAAGCAGGAGTTTACCCCGTTGAGCTCACAGTTACTTTTGTGAACGGGCAGATAAAACATGAAATGGTTGAAATCGTGGTAACTGATGAAAGCATTGCCCCAAAGGCAATTATCAAAACTGAGCCAACAATAAGCGCCCAGTACAAAACTTTGACTGGTCGTGCACCTTTCAAAGTAAAATTCGACGCCAGCCAATCAGAAGATGCCGACAACAACGTTGTGAAGTACGATTGGGATTTCGATGGAGACGGTCAGTGGGATGCAGAAGGCAGCATCGTGGAACACCAATTTTTAGATTCCGGAAATTATAAAACTACATTGCGTATTACCGATTCAGATGAAAATGAATCTCGTGCTGAAATTAATGTCAAAGTGGGCGATGAAAATGCCGTAATTGATTTTGGAGTGAATAAGTTATCTGGTGCTGCCCCACTAACAGTCGATTTCGATGCTAGCGGCTCACGAGTTCCGAAAGGCAAAAAAATTATTTCTTACGAATGGGATTTTAACCCAAGCCTGAAGGGTAGAGATAAACAAACCTTTATCTACGAAAGATCTCAGACTTCACATATTTTCGATTCAATCGGCGAACACCTTGTGCAGCTGACTTTGCACGCTGATGACGGCAGCGAATATTTTGATACTATTAAAATAGTGGCGACTTACCCCTCATTAAACGCAGAATTTTCTGCTTCGCGTTTGAGTGGAAACGCCCCTTTGGGAATTTCTTTTGACGCAAGCGAATCAACCGGAAAAATCTCAAAATTCGAATGGATTTTTAATGACGGATCGACGAGCGCCGAAAAATCTCCTACTCATATTTTCGAGAAAAAAGGCATTTACGAAGTAATCTTGAAGGTTCACGATTCGCTGAGCAATGTCTCTCAAACTAGTAAAACTATTACTGTTAATTAGTTATTAACCCAAAAATGCAAAATAAAATTTATTTTTTCGAAGTGGAAAAATCGGATCAAAAAACGATTCTCAAAAAATATCCACGAGCCCAGATTTTTGCCGAGCCATTTTCTAAAAAATTACTATCGAAATGTCACGATGCTGAAATTTTATGCGGCATGGTCCATTCGAGTTTTGCGGGCAAACTTTTGAAAAATTTACCGAACCTAAAACTCGTCGTGACACGCACTGCTGGCTACGACCACCTTGATTTGAAATTCTTGGCAGAACGAAAAATTCTCGCCGCTAGCGTACCAGAATATGGCAGTCATGCCATCGCCGAACATGTTTTTGCGCTTTTACTTTCAAGCTGTCGCAATGTTTTGGAAGGGGAGGAACGCACGAATCACGACAACTTTTCCTGGTGTGGGCTAAAAGGTTTAGCTCTGAAAGATAAAACCATCGGCGTAATCGGAACAGGGAGAATCGGGGCACAAGTTTGTCGCATCGCGAGCGACGGATTTTTGATGCAAGTCTTGGGCTACGATATTACGAAAAATCCCGCACTTAAAAAATTAAAAAACTTCAAATATTCCACCCTTGACGCACTTTTAAAAAAATCCGATTTCATCTCACTTCACCTGCCGCTTTTTCCGGAGACCCAACATCTCATCAATTCTAAAACAATCGCCAAAATGAAGGATGGAGTGGTTTTGATTAACACAGCACGCGGCGGATTAATCAACACTCACGACTTAATGCGAGCGGTCAAAAAAGGCAAATTTTCACGTGTCGCATTAGATGTTGTCGAACATGAAAATAATTTAAAAGAAGACCGCGAACTATTGCACTGTCCACACATTATCATCACTCCTCACATCGCTTTTTACACTGACCAATCGAACGAAAAAATGTACCTCGAGGCTTTTCGTTCAATCGACGAATTTTTAAAAAATAAGAAACTTACTCATCAGATTCAAGGTCATTAGTTCCTAATCCTTAATTCTTGTCAGCCTACCGTCTTGCCGCCATCGAAAAATTCAAAGCCTCATCAGAAATCCAACTTTCGCGATCACGAGAGGCAATCACCGAATCCAAACTCGACCATTCCCGCAAGGTTTACGAAAAGGCGCTCGCGCAAAGTTTTCCTTATTCGTATTTTGAGAATTTTCGTATTACGGTTTTTGGCAGTGGCTTATTGGCAGACACGACATCAAACGATTATCGTTTTATTGAACATCTCACTCGAAAATTAGGTAACGAAATACAGGTAGACATCGTAACTGGTGGTGGTGGTGGATTGATGCTCGCCGCGAATGAAGGCCTTTCTGAAGCGCAAACTGATTTGCGAAAAGATCACAAAAAAGTACTCTGTCATAACCTCGGAATTAAAGTCGATCTATCTCATGAAATGGGGCGAAATGAATTCCTCGACAAGGAGAAAAATTTTTTAAATTTCTCCACACGATTGGAAGAATTTGTGCGCACCTCAAACGGAATTTATCTCGCGCCAGGTGGCTTCGGCACCGATTTGGAAGCTGCAATGTTTATTCAGCTAAAACAGCGGTGGAGAATGGAGAGTGATTTTCCGATTCTTGCGCACCCTTTTTGGCGACCAATTTTTGAACGCGAAAATGAAATTATGTTCAAAAAGCAAATCGCTAATGGTCATACCCCTCTCATCGCTGAGGAAGATCTTTATCTCGTGCGCTACACTTCGGACCTAAAAGAAATCGTCAAAATTTTTGGAGCGAGCAAAAAAAAGTGGGAAGAGCTACGAAAGAAAGTGCGGTGGGGGAAGTAGGTTTTGGCAATGATAAATTAATAAAGTTATCACGGCTTGAGCAGAGAGAGGGATATTTTCGAGACTTTATTTTGAGGAGAGTTCACTAAGCGCATGTGATAAATGCACTAGTGTCCCAAATAACAAATATTTGCAAATATCATCTTTTTGTGATAAAATCATGGGAAATATTTACTAATTTTATACCCCATACTTTGGAACTTTTTCTTAACAAAAACGGTCCTAAAATCGGAGAAATTCCCTCTTCGGCAATAGAAACAAAATCACCTACTACTCCCCTCGAAGAAAAAAATACGATGGAGCCGACGAAGAATACAATCATCTACATAACTACTACCATCCTTTTCTAAATACAATATCTAAATTGGAAGAAAAAATGAGAGGAATGAAAAATCCACAACCTCTTTTAGATGATTTAAATAACGTTTTAGGAACAAAATTCAAAACCCTAGAGAAAGCTTTTGATGACCTTAGTAGTGACGAGAACTCGCTGATAGACGAGAGAGCTAAGTTAATCAAAAAGAAACTAAGTCTCAAGCCTCTGAACACACACTTTTTGGAGCTAGACAATAAACTCAAAGAAGTTCTAACAAGAGCGGAAGAAAATAAAATTTTATCTAAACTACTTCCATCGGAAACTTCATCTATAGAGGAAAACCGTCTTATGGCTAATAACAGACTCGATGATATAATTACAAAAATTCTAGGCAAGAATAGAAGCTAATGACTTAGATATTGGCACTCATTTCGAAGGCGCAAAAACTTACTCTGAAGTAGAAGCTTTTTTTACGAAAATGAAAGCCGATAATCTGAAAATGAAAAACGAAAACGAAAAAGTATTTGGTGATATGGTAAAAATACAAATCAATACTTTCGAAGCTTTAGCAAAACCTAAAATTGAAAAAAAATCCAATGGAGAAATTAATTCTTTTTCCTCTGGAAGGGGCGAAAAGATCCTTTCTTCAAATTCAGATATAGAAATATCCCCTAGTGAAAATGATGCTCAAGTTATTAAACATAAAGGGAAATCATATATTTTCCCTAATGGTAGTAATGAAGCAAGATCTTTCGGTTTCGAGTGGGGAAGCACTGATGTAGCAGATTTTGCATTCCAATATCCAAACGGAATTTCATTAGTTGTTATAGGAAAGAAATTTTATTATTTCGAAAAAGGACAAAATGATAAACCTGTAGAATTTAAAATTAATGATAAAACTGTAAGTGGTATAGAAGGAGAACAACCAAAATTTATGACCATCGAAGGAAGAAATTGTTTAGCAATAGATGTCGGCGGAGGAAAAAGTTCTCTTTATGAGATTGGCTACAAAGAACCTTTATTGCTTGTACAAGAAATAAGTCTTTTGAAATTACAATTCAAGGCAAAGAGTGGCACTAAATTTGACGAAATCTTGCCATCAGGAGACGGATTAACAGTATCTAACAAAGGAGAAAAACCATTCTATGCTAAAATAAATATCAGATTACGAAATAAAAAATAAGGGATAATAGAGAAAGCAGCTACTATATTGGCGTTGTAGGGAAAAAGATGGTGCCAAAAAAAATCGCAGCACAGTCCACTCATGAGCGATGTGGCAGGCCCAGAAGGATTCGAACCCTCACTTGCGGTTTTGGAAACCGACGTGCTAACCATTGACACTATGGGCCTGTTTGCCGGGGAATTTTATCAATTGATTAAAAAATAAGCGATTCCTAAAACTACAAAACTACCAAGTGAAGTTAAAACCACGAGATTGCTAATCTCATCCACTTTGTAGTTGTAACGAGAAGCGAAAACTCCCAGCGAAATTGCACTTGGAATTCCACCTTGGAGAATGAGAAATTTACCTGTCTCTCCTTCGACATTTAACCATGTGCTGATAATTAGAAATGAAACTAGAGGAAGCGCTATTAGACGGAAGAGCGCAAAAGCGTAGGAGTGTCTGAGTTTCTCGAAAGAGAAATTGTCGTAAATGAAAGTACCTAAAGCAAACTCCGCAAGAGGACCAGCAGTTTTACCAAGTGTTTCGATTCCCTGAAAGATAAAACCACCTTCGATTTTTAAAAGCGAAACTACTACCCCGAGTAAGATAGAAATGATGAGCGGATTGCGCATAATCTTGCCACAAAAACACCAACCTTCTCCTCGACTCGAGGCATATTCAAAGATATAAATCGTAATAAAAATACCCACTGGTCCCAGTATTGAAGAAGTGAGAATCGCAAAATCTAATCCATCTGCTCCAGCTAGAGTTTCGAAAAAAGTGATTCCGAAGAAAGCATTACTGCCAAATGATGTCGCTAACGCTAATAAAATAAAAGTATGTTTGGAAATGATGCGTGTAATTTTCAAGAAAAGCAGAAAAATAAGTATCGAAAAGATAGGAAGCAGGCTACCCAACACAATTTCTCCATTTAAATTTGCTAAGTCCATTTGTGCAATCTTGGGGAAGAATAAAGCTGGCAACGCAAAGTAGTAGATGTAGCTACTCATACCACGCGTATTTTCTTTCGAGAGAATATTTAGCCTGCGAGATAACCAACCTAAAAATGCCACAATCGCAATCACGCCGAGAGCAAAGAAAATTTCCATTTTTTTGTGTGAAAAATTTTTTTAGGTAAAATCATTCTAAAGTAATTTTTGAATTTTATAATTTTTAAACAGAAATCAAGGTTTGTTTAGAAATTGAAAATTAGAAATTAATTCTCTAACCCCTCCAATCATGCTAGTCACATCTACCGACCTCTTCACCAAAGCTCTTGCTGAAAAATATGCCATCGGCGCGTTCAACGTCAACAATCTTGAAATAATTCAGGGAATTCTAGAAGGCTGCAAGGCAAAACAATCACCTGTCATCCTCCAAGTCTCCGCCGGTGCGCGTGAGTATGCCGGTTCAATTTTTCTCCGTAAGCTAATCGAAGGTGGCGCTGAAATCTATCCTGAAATTCCCATCGTCTTTCACCTCGACCACGGAGAAGATTTCGCAATCTGTAAAGACTGTATCGATAACGGTTTCACCAGCGTAATGATTGATGGCTCGAAACATCCATTTGAAGAAAATATGAGATTAACGAAAGAAGTCGTCGATTACGCCCATTCAAAAGGTGTCGTCGTCGAAGGTGAGCTGGGGAAATTAGAAGGCATGGAAGATGATGTGAAAGTCGCCAAAGGAGAGGGAATTTACACCGATCCCGATCAAGCGGCAGAATTTGTCGAAAAAACTGGCATCGATTCACTCGCTGTCGCCATCGGAACTTCTCACGGAGCTTACAAATTCCCACTTGATGCCAAGCCAGAGCTAGACTTCGAGCGTTGTGGTAAAATCGCTGAGTTGGTCAAAATTCCGCTCGTTCTCCACGGTGCAAGCTCGGTATTACAGGATTTCGTCGCGGAAATCAATTCTTACGGCGGAGAAGTAAAGGGAAGTCAGGGAGTGCCGGAAGCGATGATTACCGAAGCGAGCAAACACGGTGTCGCGAAGGTGAATATTGATACAGATATCCGTCTCGCGATGACTGCCTCGATGCGAAAGAACTTAAAGGAGATGCCCGAAAATTTCGATGTCAGAAAGCCCCTCGGTGCAGCCCGAGATGCAGTACAAAAAATGGTCGAGCATAAAATCGACATTCTTGGCTCAGCAGGGAAAATTTAGTCGCGGCAAGTCGCGGGGATTTCCATTTTCGCAATAATTTCGTAGCTTTCAGAATAATCGTTTTGAATATCCCAAACCGTGAAACCGCAAAATCCAGCGTCATAAACCGCCTCGATCTGGTCCAATATCTGCTGCCGTGTCGTGTAATAACCCTGAATCCAGGGTCGTAACTTCACTGAGTCCTCGCCGAGTAATTCTGAATATTTTTGTAGAGTTTGAAAAACGGTCGAATATTCGAAACTTTTTTCGTCTAGAAAATATTTCTGATTATCGCGTGAGAAAGTCGAAGGGTAAAGCATCGGCGCGATGATGTCGACGAGCGGCGCCATTTTCTGGATATCCTGCCCAAGTGCCGCTGCATTTTCCTCTAAATCCCAGCCAAGAATCGCAAAAGTGTTTACACTCAAAACCGTTGCTGGATTTTCTAAGTCAATTGTTTCCCGAACCATTTTGATGAAATCCAAAACATTTTTAATTTTTTCTTCACCGGAAATTCCAAGCCACTCGCTCGTGAATTTGTCGGGGTAGCGAACGAAATCAAGATTAATTTCGTCAATCCCCGCCGCGATAATTTCGGTGATAATCTCCCGATTGTAGTCGAGAACTTCCGAATTTGTCGGATCAACCCACTCCGGCACAAATTTTGTTTTGGAAGAATTCCAAAGCCGTACTGTCGAATTTTGATTTGCGAAAACATCATCCTTCAGGGAAATCACTCGCGCAATTGTGTAAATTCCAGCGTTTTTTAACTTACTTATAATCTGAGGTAAATCATAAAGTGGTTTGATTAAACCATATTTTTTGGCGAGCACGGATTTTGAATCGAAATAAACAAAACTACCTTTCACATCGAAAACAACTGCTGAATTTTCTAGCTTTTTTAATTTATCGACTTCCGCGTCGAAAACTTTTGAATTAGCGATATTATTCATATGCAGGTAGACGCCAACTTTACGCTCAGCGAAAATCGGTGGCAGAGGCGCTTCCGGCTCCAGCCGAATGTCTAACGCCATTTTTTGAACTTCTTTCTTAATCTCCTTGTGAACAGAAGCCAAAAGTGGTCGATAAATCTGAGAGGAATCTAGCTCGGTTTTCAGAATTGCAGCCTGAATTTGATTCGGATTTTGCAGAGCTTGCGTGTATTGAATGAAAAGATTTCCCCCACTCAAACTTATGACAAGCAAACAAAAAAACAACACAAAACTTGAAAATTTGCGCCACCGCCTTATCCTCAATAGACGGTCTAACTCGGGAAAATCTTGATTCTCAATCTCCATTATTCTTGCCATTTTAGCATAAATCAGTGCTTTTTTCAATCAGCATCATAATTTAATTTCAGGAATTTGCTAAAATTATCGCGTTTAAAAAATCAAAATGGAACTATTACAAAAAATTCAACCCTTCCTTACAAAACTACAAACTTTTAGTTGGTGGGGGATTGACGCTACAAAATGGGGAATCGCTTTACTTATTTTTTTGGTTTTAATTTTAGGCTATCGCTTTTTTAAATATCACATTCTCAAAAACCTCAAGAAACTCGCAAAAAAAACCGAGACTGACTTAGATGATACTTTAGTGGAAGTTTTGGAAGAAATTCCAAATTATTTTTATTGGCTCGTTTCCGCTTTCATCGCTTTCCATTTTTTGGGTACGACGAACGAGTTTGCACTAAAAATTGTCAACGGCGTTTTTGTTGTTTTTTTAGTCTTTCGTCTTATCGCGATTATTCAAAAATTCATTAATTATACGATTGCCAAAGTGTGGTTAAAGGATGAAAAACTGGCGGAAGAGAAACAAACTGCGATTCACGGGATTAAAATTATCGCCACGATTCTTTTGTGGAGTATTGGTTTTCTGCTCGTCCTGTCTAATCTCGGTATCGAAGTCTCGACGCTCGTCGCGAGTTTGGGAATTGGCGGCGTCGCAATCGCTTTCGCGCTCCAAAATATTCTCGGTGATCTTTTTTCGAGTTTCGCGATTTATTTCGACAAGCCTTTTCAAATCGGTGATTATATCGTCCTCGGGACAGACAGCGGAACAGTGAAGAAAATTGGCCTAAAAACAACTCGAATCACGACGCTGCAAGGTGAAGAGCTAGTGGTTTCAAATACAGAGCTAACTTCGACACGGATTAAGAATTTCAAACGAATGAAAAAGCGGCGAATCGTTTTTGGCTTCGGAGTAGTCTACGGCACCGCGACAACAAAACTTCGGAAGATTCCCGACCTCATCAGCAAAATTATTATCAAAGAGGAAATGGCCGAAATAGAGCGGGTCCATTTCAAAGAATTCGGTGACTTTAGTTTGAATTTTGAGGTGGTTTATTATGTAAAAAACCGGGAATACATCGATTATATGAACACCCAACAATTCATTAATTTTGCGATTAAGGAAGCGTTTGAAAAGGAAAAAATAGAAATGGCCTTCCCAACACAGACGATTTATGTGCAAAAATAACTAAACCTAATGTTAGTTCAGCACAGAAGTTATTTCTTTCCTAGCAGCTTCTACGAAAGCCTGCAGCACAAGTTCTTTTTGCTCTGGTGATAATTCTTCGATGTCATCGATCACCTCTCCATCTGCTGCCATAGTAATGTAAATATTATCGCTGAGCTCAGAAACTGTAAGAAAATTTCCAGCAACTTCTGCTGGAGT
Organism: Candidatus Altimarinota bacterium; assembly: GCA_021735425.1. Taxonomy (GTDB): domain Bacteria; phylum Patescibacteriota; class Gracilibacteria; order JAHISY01; family JAHISY01; genus JAHISY01. The sequence continues at coordinate 58,143 of JAIPGZ010000005.1, forward strand.
TAATTTACCTCCAGCTTCTTTAGCGTTATTGTGCACCGTAAAAAAAGGTCCTTTCCGTTGATACAAAAAACGAATTGTGGCCACTCCTAGCTTGGGAATATCAATATCTTTGTATTCAAACATATATTTATCTTTAAAAAGATAAGGTCTTATTTTATCATCAGTCTCATCATTTCACTATCTTCACTTTGAAACTCCCACTCGGTAACGAATCTCCTACAATCCATGGATTTAGCTCTTTGATTGCTCGCAGCGTCGTCCCGTTCTCCGTCGCGAAATCAGCCAGATCTCCAATCGGTCCAACGACTGTTTTGAGCTCAAGCTCCGGCCAATCAAAAAACCCATCCTCTGAAATTTCATAACCGTATTTCTTGGGCGAATTCATAATTTCCTTGATGGCAAGAATGCGAAAAATATAGCGCGAGGTTTCTTCATTCAAATATAAATCGTGGTAATCGACCACATTTTGCTCGTCTAATCTGCGCTTAATCCCATTCTCACCCGCATTGTAACCAGCCGCAGCCAGACTCCACGAATCAAATTTTTGGTGAAGAAACTCTAAATAATTCAAGGCGGCTGGAGTTGCTTTCTCGAAATTGTTGCGCTCATCAATCTCTGAATCCACCCGTAAGCCGTAGCGCTGCGCCGTCGCAGGGATAAACTGCCAAATACCCTCCGCACCAGCCGAAGAGCGTACGTCGTCCCGCAAAGCTGATTCTGCTACCGCGAGATACTTCAGGTCATCCGGCAAATTGCGCCTGGCTAATTCTGATTCAATCAGCGGAAAGTATTTCGGCGCTCGTTTGAGATAAAGAATATTTTGAAAATCGCTCGCGAGTGTCACGAGAAATTCTTTTTCCCAAGCCTCGCGGATGTAAAAATCGTCGAATGGGATTTTCTCTCCACAAAATTCTAAATCACTCGGCCAGTCAATTTTCATCAACTTCGATTGCGAAAAGAGAATTTTTTCACCGCCACCAAGTACAATTTTAAAAAATAAAAAAATGGCAAGCAAAACACCACCCCAAAAAAATAACGGAAAGCGCGATTTAGTCGTGACAGGTATCGAATGAAATTTCAATTTTTAGAGGTTAAAAGTCGAGTGAATATTTTACGAATTTCTTCGATAAATAAAATACTCGCTCCGACCGCAACGACTGTAAACCATTCAAAAAGTGAGAGCGACGCTGTTGTGAAGATTTTTTGGGCGAAGGGAACCTGGACGACAAATAAAACGAGTACAAGTGAAGCGAAAATTGAAAACCATAAAAAAAGGTTTTTTTGGATACGCTGTGAAAAAGCGGAAAGAATTGTCGAGCGAAAATTAAAAATATTGAAAAGTTGGATGACAACGAGCGTAGCAAACGCAAAGGAACTCGCACGAAGATGAGTCACCGAATCAGCAGAAAGAGGTGCACCGAGCTGCCAACCATCGTGCAACAAAATTCCGAAATAACTTCCAAGCACGAGCATACCAATCACAACTCCCATCCACGTGAAATGGAAAATAAATTTACCACGTAAAATTCTCGAATTCGGATCGCGTGGTGCTTCGCTCATAGCCAGGGGATCGGCGGGATCGATGCCGAGTGAGAGAGTGGGCAGGAGGTCTGTACCGAGATCGATGAGGAGAATCAGAACCGCAGTAAGCGGGAGAGGAAGATTCAGCAAAATCGCCGCGATGACCACGACGAGCTCACCGATGTTGCACGAAAAAATATAACCGATAAATTTTTTCATATTGCCATAAATCCGCCTCCCCTCGGAAATTGCATCTACAATCGTCGCGAAGGAGTCGTCAGTGAGAATGAGACTCGCGGCTTCTTTCGCGACATCCGCGCCACACCGCCCCATCGCTACGCCAATATCCGCGCGCTTGAGCGCCGGCGCATCATTCACACCATCACCCGTCACCGCCACGATTTCACCCAATTTTTTATACGTCTCGACGATGCGCAATTTATCAGCCGGTTTCACCCGCGCAAAAATAATGTTCTCTTTTTTCGCGAGAATCTTTTTGAGGGCACGCAAGGAAAGTTTTTTTAACTCGTCGCCCGTAATCACGCGCGTTTTTTCGTCAGCAATCCCAAGCTCGCAAGCAATCGCACGTGCAGTCACACCGAAATCACCCGTCACGATAGTGATACGAATACCGGCAAGTCGACACGCTTCGACCGCCTCGCGAACTTCTTTGCGTGGCGAATCATACATTCCGAGTAATCCGACAAAAATCAAATTAGCTTCGGCTTTTTCATTGGTCAATTTTTCGCCTTTTTTTACAACACGAAACGCCGCTCCCAAAACTCGCAACGCGTCATCCGCAAAAAATTCGGCGTGCGAGAGAATACGTTTCTTAGTTTTTGTATCTAATTTTTTGACTTTGCCGTGTTCGAGAAAATGTGTGCAGCGTGCAAGTAGTTTTTCGGGCGCGCCTTTCGTGAAAATTTCAGAACCAATGACAACACTCATTAATTTGCGATTTGAGTCAAAAGGAAAAGTCTTCTGCCTGCGCCAGTTTTTTTGAATGCCAAATTTACGTGCGGCGACACGAAGTGCCGCTTCAGTCGGATCACCAAGAATTCGCCACGAACGAACCTTTTTTTCAAGCTCCGCGTCATTCACCGCATCAAAAATTGAGAATAATTTTTGCGCGTCGATATTTTTACGAACAATCGCGACCGCACCACTGTGCGGATCATATCCGCTCCCTGTCACGCCGAAATCACCATGACTCGCCAACCAACCGCGTCGTACGACCATTTCGTTGCGCGTAAGCGTGCCAGTTTTATCTGAACAAATTACTGTCGTCGCACCAAGTGTCTCGACTGATTTCAAATCTTTAACAAGTGCCTTTTTATCCGCGAGCCGTCGCATTCCGAGTGCCAAAGCTGTCGTAATAGTGACTGGTAAACCTTCAGGCACCGCCGCGACCGCAACCGCCACTGCAAAAAGAAGTGCCTCTACAAATGATGCGTGTTGAAAAAAAATACCGATAAAAAAAAGAAACATTGAAATTATGAGTGAGACTTTGCCAACAAAAATACCAATATTTCTCATTTCTTGCGTGAGCGGCGAGTCAGATTTTTCGGTCGTTGTCGTCAGCTTCGCAATTTTTCCAAACTCGGTCGAGCGACCAACGGTTGTCACAATCGCGCGTCCACCGCCACTCACGACCGTCGTACCAGAAAAAATTTTTGTAGAATTTTCGTTTTGCGAGTCGAGAAATTTATGAACCGCAAGCGATTCGCCAGTCAAAATTGCCTCGTCAATTCTAATCATATCAATCGCGAAAAGTCGCGCATCGGCCGCGATTTTGGCACCCTCTTCGAGGACGAGAATGTCTCCGACGACGACCTCACTCGCCGGAATCATTTGAATCTTGCCATCACGCAGAACTTTCGAATTGAGCGCGACCAGTTTTTGCAAAGCCTCTAGCATACGCTCGGTTTTAAATTCTTGAATAAAACCGATTGCAGCATTCGCAAGCACAATCCCGAAAATCACGAGGGCATCGGTGAATTCACCAAAAACGAGTGAAAGACTAGCCGCGACAATCAAAACAATCACGAGCAGATCAGTGAATTGTCGCGCGAGCTTCACCCACCAGCCTTCCGGTTTTTTGATTTCCAATTCATTCACCCCGAATTTCACCCGACTCGCCAAAACTTGGGGGATAGTTAGACCGTTCTTATTGGAATGAAATTCAAAAAAGAGATTTGGCATTTGATGTATTTTAACATTTCAAAATTTCCAATAACCAATTTTACAATTTCCAAATAAGTCTCAAATCTTAACTAGACCTAAAAAATTACTATTCTGAAAATAATCTGCTCACTAAGCTGGCGTACAAATAACATTTGAGAATTAGAATTTATTTGAAAACTGAGACTTGAAAATTAACACCCATATTTCTAGTACTAAATTCATTGATTACGAAAATCTTTCAAGCAGAAGGATTATGAGTTATTTTCAAGGTAATCCACCAACTCACCACGCTCGTATTTAATTGCCCGCATCACGAGCTCGCTCATTTTCCCACGTGTCAGATTTTCGTTTGCTTCGGCAAAATCAGCGGGAAGGATTTCCAATTTGGAAGCTTTTTCAAGAAAGGGTGCGAACCATTCATTGTTTGAATTATCTTCCACTGAGAATTCAAAAGATTTCACGAGAATTGTGACCGCCTCGGCAAGATTGACTGGATTCGCCGGTTTGAATTTCCCATCAGGATAGCCGCCCAGAATCCCTTTTTCTTTCGCGAAACAAACGAAAGATGCGAACCAGGCATCAATTTCGAAATCAGGGAAACAACTTTCTGTCGGCATTTCGAAAGTTTCTAGCTCATCGGAAAATTTAGTTTTCACAAGAATTTTGGTGAATTCAGCGCGATTAATTTCCTTCCCTGGTTGGAAGTCGCCAGCTGCATAACCAGCCGCGATTTTTTCATTCGCTACGAAATTGATTGCATAAAAAAACGGATTTTCGATATCGACATCACTAAATTTTTGCTTCCCAAGTTCAGCCTCAATTCTCGCCCGTTCTTCCTCTTTTTGCTTCGCAATTTTATCAAGAAAGGGCTGCAAAGCATCCTCAGCGAGGAGAGAAACATAAGCCCCAAAAGTTTCGGTGAAGATCTTGCCGACATTTTGATTAATCACTCCGTGAATCCGAACAACATCATCAGCCCGAGAAGAATAGCCGAAAAGAATTTTCGAATTTTCGTCGCGAAATTGTGTTGTTTTGCCAATTAAAACTTCGAAGTTTTTACCATCTACTGTCTCAAGAGTGAAGGAGTTTTCGGTCGGCTCGCGCACCCAGCCGTAAAAATTCTGGTCGCAGAGTAATAAATCGGCGTTTTGGGCAGCGATAATAACGCCCGCGGAATTGACCAAAATTCGAACAGTATCGCCTGCAAAAAATTCTGCTGCGGCAGCCGGTCCCGCTCCGTCGCGATATTTGAAAATCGCCTCCATCCGGCTAGAAAAATTTTCTTCATCGGAATTAACGACTGACAAAACTTCGTCGCTCGCCTCGACGACCGTCGCCTCGAAAACTTTTTCACCCTCTGACAAATCGGTAAAAGGATTCGGTTCTGGATCGGTCAACGCCAAAACATTCCCGCTAAAAGCGAGAAAAAAAATGAACAATGCTCGAATAAAAAATTTGCGCAACATCGGAGCAATTTTAAATTCAAAAGCCAAAATTTGAAATTGACTTTTTAATTGGGACTACGCCTATTAAGTGTTGGTAGTTGGCCTAGAGAATCGAGCAGTTAGGTAGGCTACCCGTTCAGGATAGCTGAAGTTGAATTGAAAACAAATCTCTTTTAGGAACCTCTGAAAAACACCCTTCCTAAAAAAGTTTTAGGATGCCTAACCACGTTTTTGGAAAATTTTAGGTTTTTTTAGGGTACCTGAACCGCTTTTGAGCGGTTTTTTTAGTTGTTTTTCTTACTGTAAACCCATTC
>JAIPGZ010000024.1 GCA_021735425.1 Candidatus Altimarinota bacterium
TTTTACCCCAACGAATTATTCCACCGATTACGCCGCAGTGAGGGCATGTTTTTTGTGCTGGCATACTTTTTGAAGGGTTAGGGGCTTAAATTAGCCCGATTCTTCAGTTTTACCAACACTTAATGTTACTAGTCCCTTTTAATTCGACTTGATTTTTTCAGCAATTTCTGACTCGCGTAATTCGGCGATTATTTCAGCTAAATTACCTTCCATAATTTTTGGAAGATTCGAAAAATTACGACCAATCCGATGGTCAGTGATTCGATCCTGAGGGAAATTGTAAGTCCGAATCTTTTCCGACCGATCGCCCGATCCAATCATTCCACTGCGCAATTCGCCCCGCTCACGCGCCGCCTCTTCCTGCTTCAAAGCCAAAAGTCGTGACCGCAGAACTTGCATCGCCTTAGCGCGATTTTTGATTTGGGATTTTTCATCTTGCTGGGAAACAATCAGACCAGTCGCGAGATGAGTGATCCGAATAGCGGAATAAGTCGTATTGACCGATTGTCCGCCTGGACCAGACGAGCAAAAAGTGTCGACGCGAATTTCGTCGGGCTTAATCTCAATATCAACCTCTTCCGCTTCTGGCAAAACTGCGACCGTCACGGCAGAAGTGTGAATCCGACCTTTGGACTCGGTCGCCGGAATTCTCTGGACTCGATGTGTCCCAGCCTCAAATTTGAATTTCTGGTAAGCGCAATTTCCTTCGACTCGAAAAATAATTTCTTTAATCCCTCCTGCCTCGGCCTCAGACTTCGACAGAATCTCGGTTTTCAAATTTTCCGACTCAGCGAAACGGAGATAAGCCCGTGCCAATTCCGCCGCAAAAAGCGCCGCTTCCTCGCCACCCGTCCCAGCCCGAATCTCGACAATCACATTCTTGCCTTCATTTTCATCACGGGGAAGCAGGGCAATTTTTAATTCTTCTTCTAATTCTTCAATTTGTTTTTCAGCAATAATTTTTTGCTCCTCGGCGATTTCCTTCATTTCGACATCGCCAGATTTGAGAATCTCATCTGCCTCGACGCGATTTTGCCAAGCCGCCGCGTAACTTCGCAGTAAATCGATATTCTCAGCAATCTGAGCATGACGAATCGAAAGTTCGCGAAACTTTTTCTGATCGGCAACATTTTCCGGCGAAGAGAGCTGATTTTCGATTCCTTGAAATTCAACGAGAAGTTTGTTTACTTTTTCAATCATGACTGCAATTTTAGCACTCTCGGAATCCCAGCTAGATCAAGCAAAATTTCGATTTTCGAATTCGGGAAAATTTTAGAAGTGAAAATTTTCAAAACCTCAGTCTGCTCGTCTCCACTGAATTCCAGTAAGACAAATTTCGGTTTTTGAGACAATTTGGAAATCTGAATCAAAAGCTTCCGAATCAAATCGAGACCATCTGACCCGCTAAAAAGGGCTAAGCTTGGTTCAAATTTTTTCACTCCAGCCTCGATTTCTACTGAATTTTGCGGAACGTAGGGAAGGTTCGCCACGATAATTTCGAACTCTCTTGAAGTTTTTTCTAGCAAATCAGACTCGATGAATTCGATTTTCACTCCCAATTTTTGTGAATTTTTTTGCGCAACTTTGAGTGCAGTAGGGGAGATGTCACTAGCCCAAACTTCACAATTTGACAGATTTTTCTTGACTGAAATCGCAACACAGCCCGAACCCGTCCCGACATCAAGCAAACTTTTAGGTTGAATTTTCAGCACTTCTTTGACGAGAATTTCAGTCTCGGGTCGCGGGATCAAGACATTTTCATTGACTTTGAATTCCAAGCCGAAAAACTCTTTGCTACCAACTAAAGCTGCTATTGAAACCCCCTCCCTCCGCTTTTTTTGCAGTTCGTTAAATTTTTCCAAAAGCTCATTCGAGAGCCCAAAATCCGGATTAGTAAATAACCACTCCTTTGATTTTTGTAAGACGCAAGAAAGTAATAGCTCAGAATCCAAAGTAGGAAGGGACGATTCTTTAATTAATCGTGATATTTTCACAAAATTTGGAATTTAAAATTTGAATTTTATTTGTAAACTAGAAAATTGAAATTTGAAAATTTTGAAGTCTAAAAAACAAACATACTCATTTTAGAGCTAACGTTTAAATAAAAAACTGACTCATCAACCTACTCGTAGTGTTTCTTCTTCTCATTTTCCGCACGATGATTTTCGCGAATCACTGCCATACGCTTTTTTTTGAGCGGACCGACTCTGTCAGCAAGATAACGCGAAGTGCGTGAAGATTTAACGAAACGAGTCGAGCCACGATTGAAACGAGTCAGGAGTTGATCGGAACTTTCGTTTTTTTTGCGTTGGACTTTTTTAGCCATCGGATAATTTTAATTAAAGCCGGGGGATTTTAAAGAAAAAGATTTGCCCAAGCAAGCGGTAAGCCGAGTTCTGTCGAGGGCAATCATTTTTCTGAGCGGTGGGAAGCACGGAGCTCGCATCAAGCTGATTCCGAACTTCCAATCCCACCTTGCAACCGAGAGGGTTTACCGCGTCTCGTCGTCACCGACGGACGAAGAGCATAGCTCGATCCTAGAATTCGAACATCGCTCAACTTTTCACCTTTGGTCCCGCTAAGCGGGACTAGAGTAGTCTCTGTGGCACTTTCCCTATCCTCACGGACGGTCGCCGTTAACGACTCTCGTTGATGCATGTTGCTCGGACTTTCCTCCCTTTAAACCGAAGTCTAAAGAGCGATTACCTCGCTTACTTGGGCGACAGTTATTTTACGATGAAAGTTCACCGAGAGTCAAACAAGCAAATCGCGCAACCACTTCTTTTGAAAATAAAAGACAAAAGCAAGTACGAGAGCTGCAAAATTCGCGAGCGGGTAGGCGAGCCAAATTCCGAACTCCGCGAAACCGGCGTTGGTAGAGAGAAAATAACCAAAAACAAAAGTCGTGAAAACATGAAACATCGCGAGTAGCATGGAAGTCGTCGTTTGCCCTGCCGCTTTGAGCGTCCCGAGGACGACCATTTGAATCCCGATGAAGCCGAAAGTCGGAGCAATCACTCGGATAAAGAGCGTCGCGGAAGCAATCAATTCTGTCTCGCCAGGAACAAGAAAAGCCACTATTTTTTGTGCAAAGATGAAAACTAAAACACCGAGAATCGCAAGCGAGTTGAAAGCAATCTTTATCGCCGACTTCACGATTTGCTCTGTCCGAGATTTTTGTTTTGCTCCGAGATTATTACCGACCAAAGTAGTCGCCGCCATCGCGAAACCCATCGCTGGAATAATAACAAACATCAAAATGCGCGTCCCGATACCAAATGCCGCGACCGCAAGCGTACCAAAAGTTGAAACTAGAAGCGTCAATAAGACCATTCCAAAAGAACGCGACGACATCTCAAGCGAAGAGGGGAAACCGAGGCGAAAAATTTTAATAACCCATGCTTTCTGAATTTTAAAATCAGCGAGCCGCAACCCGAAGTTATATTGCCGAGAAAATAAAATCGCGAGTCCGATCAGAGCCGAAAGAATTTCTGTAATAAAAGTCGCCCAAGCGACCCCAGCCACACCGAGCGCCGGAATGAAATTCCAACCAAATAAGAAAATAGGATCGAGAAAAAAATTCAAGACAACGGTCGCTAGTACGACGAAAAATGGAAGACGAACTTCGCCAATTCCACGGAGCGTCGATTGAAAAATCATGAAAATGAACATCGCCGGCATCGCAAGGAAAGAAATTCGAAGATAATGGACAGCCGGAACGAGAACAGCTGGATCGGTCGTGAGAAAACGAAGCGCCCATTCCGCCAGGAAATAACCGCCTATCATTACAATAACCGAGATTAAAACTACAAAGGAGAGCGTCTGTCCTGTCGCAAGTGCTACACCGCGTCGATCACCACGACCGTTGAATTGGGCGACGAGGATTGAGCCAGCGAGCGTGAAACCAATCGCGAACGAGTGGAGAAAAAAAATAATTGGGAAACTAAGCGAGACAGCAGCGACTGCCTCCGCTCCGATTCGCCCCACCCAAAAAGTATCGATTAATTGATAGACCGTTTGTAGGGAGTTGACTAAAATAATCGGAATCGCAATCCCAAGAATTGATTTCACAATTGGTCCTTCGAGAAGTTTGCGGCGTGCTTCCATGTTTTTATTTTAAAAAAAGAATTTCGGGGTAGCCGGACATGCCTGCTAGTGGGCAAGCTTGAACAGACGACCTTCCCGATACCCATCGGGACGCGCTGCATTTTAAGTAGCGCCAAATTTTAATTTTTATTGGTCGGGGTGGCGGGACTTGAACCCACGACCTCACGCCCCCCAGGCGTGCGCGCTACCAACTGCGCTACACCCCGATTTGACTTTCAATTCGATTATTCTAACGAAGCCAACCGAAGCCTGAAAGGCGAAGGTTGGTCGGGGTGGCGGGACTTGAACCCACGACCTCGTCGTCCCGAACGACGCGCGCTACCAACTGCGCTACACCCCGGAATTAATTTTCAATTTCTAATTTTAAATTTCAAAACAATTTTGAATATTTTAATTTTGAATATTTTAAATTTTTTAACTTCGATTTTGTTTTAAAATTTGAAACTTAAAATTTAAAATTGCGCAGCCGATTTTAGCCCAAAAAAACATTTCAAACAGCTTGAACATTTCGAACAATTAGAACATTTGTAACATCTCGAACATCATCACCGCCGTATTCTTTGTAATTCTTTCTGAAAACTCGCGACATCTTTGAATTCTCGGTAGACCGAGGCGTAACGGATATAGGCCACGTCATCGAGCTGTTTCAGACATTTCATTACCAAATTCCCAATCTTGCGCGAATCCACTTCTTTTTCGCCACGCAATTCTTCTTCGATTGCGTTGAGAATTATGTCGACTTGATCTTTGCGCACTGGTCGCTTTTGGCAAGCAATCCACAAACTTTTTTCCAGTTTGTCCCGCGAAAAAGATTCCCGCATCCCATCCTTCTTGACGACTACAAAACTCGGAGCATCAATCCGTTCATAAGTCGTGAAACGGTAACCGCACTTATTACACTCCCGCCGTCGCCGAATCGCGTTGCCGTTTTCGGTTTCCCGAGAATCAATCACCGAAGTATCCGCCGCGCTGCATTTTTGACAAATCATCGCCAAGATTTTGCCCCAAATGTTGGGGTTTGGAAAGAGTGCAACGCTAAATCTTGATTCAGAAACAATAAGGAGAACCTTTTGGGTTCGCTGGGGTTTTTATCTGTCCGAAATGATTTTTTCTTGCTCTAAGCTTTGGGGAGAGCTTATTTGAAAACTCACCACGCTTATTTAATAATTGCTTTTCTCTCGGTGGCTCCCTTTTACCATTCAAAACATCCTCGACAAGCTGTCTCCACTGCGAAGCAGTCCTTTTTAATTTACCAGTTTTTTCTATTTCAGATCGTAATCTATAAAAATCTTTTGCCGCTTTTGAATCATTTTCTTCACGCCATTTTTTTCTAGCAGTTTCACATGCTTTTCTCTTGAAAGCGATTTCTTCAAACTGAAAAGAAAAAGGTGCTGAAAATCTAACCTCAAATTTGTTATCACCACCATTATTAGATAGTTTGACTGTTAAATCAGGATCTTTATTGAATAGTCTTTTTAAAATTCTTCTTGTCTGAGGAATCAGAATCTGATTTAACTCTTCAGCTGAAAGGACTCTCTCTCTCTCTCTCTCTCTCTCTGTTCTTCTGCTTGTTTGCCGTCGCGACGATAAATCGGTTGTTTGTGAAAATTCATTTTGAAAAAATTAAGTTTTGCATTTTACTCGCGAAATAATGTTTTGCAAATTTTCTAGATTCCTAATTTCAGATTTTTTGGCAAATCAATTCTGAGATGTCGCCACGCCGCCGGCGTCGCGATCCGCCCGCGGGGGGTGCGGGAAATGAAGCCAAGCTGAAGCAAAAACGGTTCGATGACTTCTTCAATCGTCGACATTTCCTCTGAAGTAGCCGCCGCGAGAGTCGACAATCCCGCCGGTCCACCAGCGAATTTGCGGATCAAAGTTTCGAGAATTCGCCGATCGTGATCATCGAGACCGAGCGAATCAACTCCCAAATCGCGCAAACCTTGCTCGACAACCTCGCGATGAATTTCGCCGTCGTGATTAATTTGAGCGAAATCCCGCATCCGCCGCAACAACCGATTGGCAATCCGCGGCGTCGCCCGAGTCGAGCGAGCGAGAATCTGGCAAGCCTCCGGCTGAATTTTAATTTCGAGAATTTGTGCCGACCGATCGAGAATTTTTTCGATTTCTGAATTTTCGTAAAAATTGAGCCGAAAGACTGAACCGAAGCGATCACGAAGAGGGGAGGAGAGCCCGCTAAATTTGGTCGTCGCACCGACTAAAGTAAATCGCGGAATTTTGAGCCGCATCATTTTTGCCGAGGGACCTTTGCCGAGGACGAGGTCAATCGCGAAATCTTCCATCGCAGAGTAAAGCACCTCCTCGACGACAGTTTTGAGACGATGAATCTCATCGATGAAAAGGATGTCACCAGGCTGTAAATTCGTCAAAATCGCGGCAAGGTCACCCGCTTTTTCGAGGGCTGGACCCGAGGTGATACGTAAACTCACTCCCATTTCATTCGCCAGAACTGTCGCTAAAGTCGTCTTCCCTAGCCCCGGTGGACCGTAAAAAAGGACGTGTTCCAGCGGTTCTTCCCGCTTTTTCGCTGCCGCGAGAAAGACTTTCAGGTTTTTTTTTAAACCAATCTGTCCGATATAATTCTCGAAATTTTGCGGACGCAGCGAGGCATCGAATTGCGAAAACTCATCAGAAGTGGGTTTCGCCGAAATCTCGCGCTGCTTCGATACCACTTTTTTGCGAGAACTCTTTTGTCGCTCAATCATTTTGAAGTTTTGGTGCGCCCGGGATGATTTGAACATCCGACCTTCACCTTAGAAGGGTGCTGCTCTATCCAGCTGAGCTACGGGCGCGTGATGTTGAGAAATCTCCAGCTGCCCTGTCCGCCGAAGCTCGAAGAGCGAAGGCGGAAACTACGGGCGCAAAAGTGAAAGTATTTTAGCGGAAGAATAAAAATTTGCCGGTGGAAAATTAAAAAGCTAAAATCTCCCCACAATTTCCTCAAACAATTGCGGAAGATTCCAAGATTTATTTTTGAAAAAATGCAAACTGAAACGAGTTGGAAAACTTCTCAGAAATCGCTTAAAAAAGTCAAAAAAACTCTAACACTAATCAAGAGTTTTTTGCGATAAAACTGTTTGAGGGGTTTTTCTAACCCCCCATAAAATGGATTCCACATTACTTTTTATCCTTCTTGGATTGCTCGCTGGCGGCACGGGCGGTTTTTTCTTCGCCTCGACAAAATTCAAAAAAGAGTCTGAAGATGCCAACAAAAAGGCTGCCAAAATAATTGCCGACGCCGAGCAGCACGCCCGGGATGTCGAGAAACACGTTCATGAAAATGAAAAACGGGCACTCGCCATAGCGGAGGATGCGAGGAAAGAGGCGGCTAAAAATCATGAAAAAGCCGAGAAAATTATCGCAGAAGCGCGAGCCGACGAGAAAGAGATTAAACAAAAACTGGAAATCAGTGAAAAAAGATTAGTTGAAAAAGAAAGTAATTTAGACAAAAAGGTCGAAAATTTAGAGAAACAAAAAACAGATTTGGTGGGAAAAGAGGAGGAAGTCGAAAAGTTAAAAACCGAGGCAGAAAAAATTCGCGACGAGGAAAAAAAGAAGCTGGAAGAGGTTGCCAAGCTTTCGAAAGAAGAAGCAAAGCAGCTGCTACTCGCAAAAGTTGAGAAAGATTCAGAAGAGGAGTTGGTCAAAAAAATTAAAGAGGGCGAAGCTAAAGCGAAATTGGAAGCTGATAAAAAAGCGAACAAAATCATCGCCCAGGCCATTCAAAGACTGAGTCAAGAGGCCACCAGCGAATCGACTGTGACCCTGGTGACACTGCCGGATGATGGACTGAAAGGAAGAATCATCGGGCGAGAGGGGCGAAATATCACCGCTTTTGAAATGGCGACCGGCGTAGATGTCATCGTCGATGATACCCCTGGCGCAGTGCTAATTTCAGGTTTCGACCTTTTGCGAAGATATGTCGCGAAAACTTCGCTCGAAAAATTGATTGCCGACGGTAGAATTCATCCGGCGCGTATTGAAGAGGTAGTCAAAAAGACGGAAGAAGATGCACAAAAATTGATGCAAGAATGGGGCGAACAACTCGTCGTCGAAACCGGAGTCATCAGCCTGCCGCCGAATTTAATGAAATTAATCGGGAGACTACGCTTTCGAACAAGTTACGGACAGAATGTTTTGAAACATTCAGCGGAATCTGCCTGGCTCGGAGCGGCAATCGCGAGTGAGCTCGGCGCGGACGTGAAGACAGTAAAAACTGCCTGTCTGCTTCATGACATTGGCAAAGCCGTCGATCACGAAATCGAAGGTCCCCACGCCATTATCGGAGCAAATATTTTGCGGAAATTCAAAATGTCAGAAGAAATAATCCACGCCGTCGAGGCCCATCACGAGGATGTGCCAATCGAATCGATGACTGACATCATCGTACAGGTCGCCGACGCAATCTCAGCCAGTCGGCCAGGAGCGCGACGAGAAAGTTTGGATGCCTATATCAAACGACTTGAAGAGTTGGAAAATATTTCTAAAAACTTCGCAGGTGTCTCAAATGCTTACGCCATCCAGGCAGGCAGGGAAGTCCGAGTAATCGTGAAACCCGATGAAATCAACGACCTCGCAGCGCATAAATTGGCGAAAGATATCTCAAATAAAATCGAAAGCGAGATGACCTACCCTGGACAGATTAAAGTGAATGTCATCCGTGAAACGAGAGCCGAGGAATTGGCTAAATAATTTAATTTTAACTTTAAAAATGCTCCCCATCTTCCTCGCCACCGGACTCGCTTTTCTCGCCTTCCTCAGCGGCGGCATACTTTCGCACCGTCTCTCGCATTTCATCGCCCGAAACTCCGGACCAGTGATTGCCTTCGCGAGCGGAGCAATGTTGGCAATCACCTTTTTCCATGTTTTACCGGAATCGGTCGAACTCGGTGGCGATTATGCCTTTCTCGCAATTTTGGCAGGCGTAGTTTTCTTTTTTACGCTCGAACATTTTTTTTACCTTCACGGCTGCCCCGACCATGACCATCCAGAGGAATGTCAGAATCACGCGCTCGGACCACTCGCCGCAATCGGCATCGGCGTACATTCCTTTTTCGACGGAGTTTTAATTGTCCTTTCTTTCCTCGCGAATCCGATGCTCGGCTGGTTCGCCGCGCTCGGAATCATGCTGCACAAATTTCCAGCGGGTGCGATTTTGCACTCTTTGATTTGCCGAAAAAAGAGTCGCAAAAGTTTGTGGTGGGTTTTTGTCGTTGCTCTCGCTACACCCCTTGCTGCTGTTTTCGCACCGTTTTTGGCAAATCTTTCAAGCGAAACTTTAGGAATCGGTCTCGCGTTTTCGGCAGGAACACTGCTTTACATCACCCTTTCTGATCTCATTCCTGAGACACACCACACGAAAAATAAATTAAATCTTGTTTTTCTGTTTCTCGGAATTTTCTTGATTTTCGGTTTGCAGAATTTGTTCGCGACGCACGACCACGCAGATGAAATCGACCACGACCACGAAGTCCATAATCAAGATTTTTAAGGTAAAATCTCGCGGATGAAAATTGGGATTGACGCTCGAATGTATTCGAGCGGATTTACCGGAATCGGACGTTATACTTTTGAGTTAATTCGAAACCTCGCGAAGTCGGACGCGAAAAACGAATTTGTAATTTTTTTGAATTCTCCTGAATTTGAGAACTTCGTCCCGCCGGCATCGAATTTTCAAAAAGTGAGAGTCGACGCAGAACATTATTCGCTCACCGAGCAGATTAAATTTCGGCGGATTTTGAATCACGAGAAGCTAGATTTGATGCATTTCACACATTTTAATTCACCAATTTTTTACCGTGGAAAATCGGTTACGACGATTCACGACCTCACGCTTTCATTTTTCCCAGGCAAAAAGATGAATGACTGGTTGCACCGCACGGCCTACAATTTAGTTTTAAAAAGAGGAGTAAAAAATGCCTCCAAAATCATCGCAGTCAGCGCCAACACCAAAAAAGATTTGATAAAATTATTACGAACTCCAAGCGAAAAAATCGAGGTGGTTTGGAATGGAGTCGGACGGGAATTTATCCCGGCTGTCCCAACGGAGCTTTCACGCAAACAACTCGCCCGAGATTTTGGAATCGAAAAAAGTTATTTACTTTACACTGGTGTTTGGCGGGACCACAAAAATATTTTGGGAATGCTGGCAGCTGTTGCAAAATTAGCCGAAGACACAAATTTTGACGGCGAGCTCGTCATCACCGGAAAAGCCAATCCGGTCTACGCACCAGAGATTTTTGCAAAGGTAAAAGAATTAGGCTTAGAAAAAACTGTGGTTTTCACAGGGTTAGTCTCAGACGAGGATTTGCGGAAACTGTATCAAAATGCCCGCGGTTTCGTTTTCCCGAGTTTTTACGAAGGTTTTGGCTTACCGCCCATCGAGGCAATGAGCTGCGGAATTCCCGTCGCAGCGAGCAATTCTAGCTCGATTCCTGAAGTTTGCAGCAAAGCGGCAGAATATTTTGACCCAAGAAATATCGACGAGATGGCGAAAGCAATTTGGAGAATTTGGAACGACGAATCAGTGCGCAAAAAATTGACCGAGGCGGGTGCGAAAAGAATTTGGGATTTCAGCTGGCGCAAAATGACAGAAGCGACTTGGCAGGTCTATCGAGAAGTCTTGGAAAGTTGATTTTTGACTCAAGAAAGGTAAAATCCTCTCTAATCTTTTTTTGGTTGGTGAGTTGTTATTTTTAACAAGCTTGCTAATCAATAGATTGGCAGGCTAAAACTTTTTCTCGAGGAGGAAATATGGCTGAACGATGGTGGGAGAAAGAAGCAGAAAAAAAGAAGGAAATCAGATTTGGCAATAAAAAAAAGAGGAAGAGAGAAATTGAAAAATCAAAAAGAAGGAGGTCGTTTCACAAGTCTCCTCCTGCAAAAGAGGAAATAGAAATAGCCTGAAAATTGAGGCGGTCGTTGAGATTTAAACCCTCAATGCGCCGCCTCACCACTTTTTCTGCTAAAATCTCCGCCGGTGCAAAAAACCGCTTTAATCTCCGTTTCCGACAAAACTGGACTCGCCGAATTCGCGCGGGGGCTGGTGAAATTAAATTTCACTATTTTGTCGACGGGCGGCACTTTTGATTTTTTACAAAAAAATAAAATCGCAGCGCGCAAAGTCGAAGACTTAACAGGGTCTCCAGAAATCCTTGGCGGTAGGGTGAAGACCCTGCATCCTAAAGTTTTCGGAGGAATTTTAGCCAAAAATGAAGCAAAACATTCTACAGAATTGCAGAAACACGCGATTCCAAAAATCGATTTAGTTTGTGTGAATCTTTATCCTTTCCAAAAAACTATCGAGAAAAAGGGCGCACAAGAGTGTGAAGCGATTGAGCAAATCGACATCGGCGGAGTCTCACTCCTACGTGCCGCAGCCAAAAATTTCGAAAGAGTAGTGGTGGTCTCACATCCGAAAAAGTATGCCGACGTTTTGGATGAGCTGCAAAAAGGGATTTCTAAAGAATATCGAAAAAAACTTGCTGCGCTGACTTTCGAAGAAACCCATCGATACGATGCGCTGATTTCTAATTTCCTCGGCAGCGAAAATCCTGTTCCGGCTTTCGAATTCCAGAATAAATTGCGTTATGGCGAAAATCCACATCAAGAAGCCTTCCTTTACCACGAAATCGGAAACTCAAAAGCTACTCTCGCTAATGCAAAAGTTTTGCAAGGAAAAGAATTGAGTTTCAATAACCTCGTGGACAGCGACTTTGCCATCCGTATTCCCTTTGAATTTTCCCAACCCGCAGTCGCCATAATCAAACATGCCAATCCCTGTGGAGTCGCGGTAAGTGGAAAAATCGAAGACGCGCTAGGGAAAGCGCTCAATGCCGACAAAAAATCTCCTTTTGGGGGAATCATTGCGCTGAATAGAAGTGTCAATAAGGCTTGTGCTGAAACCATCAAGCCGTTTTTCATGGAGGTAGTAATCGCACCCAAATTTGAAAAAGCTGCTCTTAAAATTTTATCCCAAAAGAAAAACTTACGTCTGCTCGAAATCGGAGATTTTCAAAACGATTCAAGTGAAATTGATTTGAAAAAAATCAGTGGGGGAGTGCTATCTCAAAGACGCGACACGCGAGTCGTCACGGAAAAAGACTTAAAAGTTGTTTCGAAAAAACCACCAACGGCACAGCAAATCGAAGACTTAATCTTCGCCGCGAATGTTTGTAAACATGCAAAATCAAACGCAATTGTTTTGGCAAAAAACGGAGTGGCAGTCGGAATCGGCGCGGGTCAAACAGCGCGAGTCGATGCAGTGGAAATCGCGGTAGCGAAAGCGGGGACACGAGCCAGCGACAGTGTCTTGGCCTCAGATGCCTTCTTCCCTTTCGCCGATGGAGTCGAGGCAGCCACTCAAGCTGGCATCAGAGCCATCATCCATCCAGGTGGCAGCATTCGCGACAAAGAGGTAATCGCGGCTGCCGACGCAGCGAATGTGGCGATGGTGTTTAGTGGAGTGAGGGGGTTTAAACATTAATTAATTTGTGATTTCAGATTGAAGATTTTTTTCAAAAAAATAAATCTAAACTCGGCAATCTAAACTCGGCAATTCTTGGGACTAGTAACATTAAGTGTTGGTAAAACTGAAGAATCGGGCTAATTTAAGCCCCTAACCCTTCAAAAAGTATGCCAGCACAAAAAACATGCCCTCACTGCGGCGTAATCGGTGGAATAATTCGTTGGGGTAAAA
>JAIPGZ010000025.1 GCA_021735425.1 Candidatus Altimarinota bacterium
ATTCCTGTGATGGTTACTTCGCTCACCTCAAACAAAAAGTAAAACTCCATCGTGGTCTGAGACCCCATCGAAGAAAGAAAATGACTGACTATTTTCTTGAAAATGGGATTAGTTAGACCCCATTTTTTTCATTATCCCCTTTTCTTCTAGATCTTTTTTGTCAAATACCAGAGGATATCTTTCATCTATTTTCCACGCCATTTCTTTGATGAATCTACTTTCATTAAAACCATCTGTATTAATTACTTTTTTAATTCGCTCCCACCTTTTCTGAGCCAGCTCTTTTAATTCTTCAAGGAGCTTATTTAAGTCTCCAACATTACGACTTTGAGCTTTGGCGATTAATGCAATTTTTTCTTTGAAGCCTTCCGAGTTCTCACACTTTTCTTGCAGACTAGGATTAGTGAGTAGCTCAACAGCTATATCATCCCAGTCCCAACCTTTTGGTTTTCCTTCCTTCCCGAGAATTGCTTTCAGCTCTTCTCTAAAGTGTTTTGAAATCAGCTTAATAATTTTTTTCTCATCTAGTAGGTCTTTAAATAAATCGGAAGCATTTTCACAAGGAGGCATCTTTCCAGCTGCATTTTCCAGTTTTCCTTCTGAAGAGAACCGATGACGTATTTTTTCAAGCATTTTTAAAAATTAAAAAACAAGATGGCATTTTTATTCAAAAACATCACCTTTGCAAAAAACCGCGAACATCTTTCTTGTTCGTTCGTCTGAACCTTGATTCGCTTGATTAAAGGATTTTCCTGATTAGTCCGAGCAGTCGAAGTTGATCCTTCAGCCCTTTTAATTATAGTTCAAGCAAAAAGACGAGACGTCTTTCTCATCTTCAACCAGTTAACCAGTGACCGACCGAACCATTATCTATTTTCCCAAGAGCTCATCCACTTTTTCGACTGCCTCGAAGGGAGTGTACTCTGATTTTTTCAAATAAAGGTCGGCGCCCATCGACATCGCCTTCTGAGTGTCGCCTTCTTGTTCGAGATTAGAATTAATCACTACTTTGGATGGAAGTGAGGTGTTGTTTTTCAAAGCGCTCAAAACTTCGTAACCATTCATTTGTGGCATCATGATGTCGAGGAGGATGACATCTGGCTTGAATTCCGCGGCCTTGGTGATGCCGTCCATGCCGTTCAAGCTGACTGCGACATCGTAGCCTTTGGCCTCGAAAGCAGTTTTGAACATCTCGTTCAAATCTTCATTATCTTCGATAATGAGAACTTTGGTTTTATTGTCGCTCATGTTGGAGTGGGATTAAAAGCGTAAAGGTTGAACCTTTTCCTAGTTCGCTTTGGACGGATACTTCACCATCTAGATTTTCTACAAGTTTTTTTATGATTGCAAGTCCGAGTCCGGTGCCTTGGTCGCCTTTTTCTAAGAAATTTGTACTTTGGGAGAATTTGTCCCAAATATTCTCAAGTTTTTTTGTGGGAATACCGATTCCTGTATCTCTTACTTTAATTTCCAGAAACTCTTCTTTTGGTTGTGCTTCAAAAGTAATTGAGCCCTTTTCTGTGAATTTACGGGCATTTGTGAGGCAGCGATCCAAAATCTCCTCTAGCCGTTTCGAATCGGTCAACAGTACAGTTTGAGGATTGATTTTTTCGAGCTCAATTCGAAAATTAAGTCCTTTCTTTTTAAAAGACTTTTTCCACTTATTCGCCAGCGTTTCTAAAAATTTGCGTGCTGCCACGGTCGCGAATTTAAATTCAATTTGCTCACTTTCGAGTTTTGTGATTTCCAGAATGTCCTTCAAAAGGGCGAGGAGCCAGCTGGTGTTTTTTTCAATCCGATTCGCGAAATCTTTTTGTTTACCAGCTAATTTGCCGAAATTCGGTGAGGCGAGTAGGTCGGCGTAGCCTTTGATGGCGGTGGCGGGAGTTCGCAACTCATGGGAGACATTCGCGATGAAGGCATCCTTCGCGTCGTCGAGAGTTTTTAGTCTTTCGTAATCTTCGAGTAGTTTTTCCGCCTGCTCCCTCAATTTCTTCGTATAAAGGATTCCCATCAGAGAGAGCGCGATATAATGGACGCTGCCTTCCAATAGTTTCAATTCCTCCGCGAGATAAATATCATCACCGACACTTTTTCTAATCACGAAAAAACCGATTAATTCATTCGTATGCTGGAAAAGTGGGAAACAAACATCCCCCAATTTTTTCAATTCCGCCAAGTAGGGACATTTTATATTTTTATTTTTTTGTAAATATTCTTCTTCTGCTGTGATTAGGTAATTTGAGTTTTGTATAAAGTATTTTTCTAGTTGAGGGAATTCCGCTGTTCCTCCGTCCAAATTTAAAACCACTACTTGCGCCTCCTTGATTCCGACCGAGGGACAAAAATTTATTTGAACGTTGTGTTGGAGCTCATCCACTGAGGCATAAAAAATATTTTTGTCTTTAAATTCGTCTACTGCTTTACGAAAATTTTCCAAACTAACTGCTTCAAACCATTTCTTCGCGTCGAACAAATAGAGCGTGAAATTATAAAATAAAACTGCAATTGCGATGACCAAAATACTTGTGGTTTTCTCTGGAATATCCCAATTCATTAAATCAACAAGTAGGGGTAAATTCAAGGTTACTGCAATCGTAAAACCAAATGCGATTAGTTTTTTCAAAAAATTAGGAGCGATGATTTTGAGTTTCAAAAATTTATATTCCACAAAGAAATAAAAAACAAGCAAAAGGTGTAACGCGGCTAGCAGGCTAGGTGCATTCAAAATGTTTGCACTAATCGTTTGCTTGTCATCAAAATTCAGCGTCAAAGCAATTCCGACAAACAACAGGGCGGTGAAATATTCCAAGGCCGCAAACTTAAGTTGATATTTTTTGACTCCCGAGACCTCGCGAGTCGCTCTGACCAGTAAAAAAACAGGAGCGCCGATTGCGAAGATTCCTGCGAATAGGCAGATTTGATGATTCAAAGTCAGGAAATCAAAAATTGCTAGCAAATCTTTTCGAAAAAAAGCCAAACCTTCGATTGCCCAAAACACGAAAGCCAAAACGTATTCTCCAATTATTAATTCGCGTTTATTCACTCCAGCTAGAGCCTGATAAAAATTCAGATTGGCGGTAATCGCAAAGACGATTCCGCCGAAAGCAATTAGTTCTCCGATTCTCGCATCGAAGGGGAGGATGGTAGCGATTTTCCAAACTCCCAGACTGAAAGCTAGTAAAGCGAAAGAGCGGTTTATTAAGTTTTGCGAATTTTTCCAGAGCGCGAAAATTCCAATCGCAATTGCGATTATTCCGTTCAGCGCAGTTAAAATATTTATGATTTCCATTTATTTTTTTGTCACAGTGGTTACTTTTTGATTTGGAGATAGACTGGGTTCTTCCGGAGTGGTAAAAATAAAATTAGAGCCTTTATTTAGCTCGCTTTCGACCCAAACTCGTCCGCCTAGTTTTTCCACTATTTTTTTCACAATCGAAAGGCCGAGTCCAGTGCCGCCCTTGTCTTGGGAATTTTTGACTTGGGTGAATTTGTTAAAAATCATTTTGCGCGCTTCTTTCGGAACTCCAATTCCAGTGTCCTGGACCTCGATTCTCAAGAACTCTGGTTTTTCACAGCGCTTCAGTCGCAAAATGATCTTGCCTTTTTCAGGTGTGAATTTAAAAGCATTGCCCATCAAATTTATAATTACTCGTTTCAATTTATCGCCATCAGTCTTGATTTTAGGTTTCAGTTTTTGGGGATTATCAAAAGTGAGTTGGATAGATTTTTCTGCACATTTGACTTCGAAGTCTTTCGCAATCTCTTCCAGAAACGGTAACATCTCCAGCTCCTCAAAATTAAACTCCATTCTGCCGGCTTCCAGCTTGCTGATGTCGAGGATGGAATTCACCAGCCATAACATGTTGGTCGTGTTTTTTGCGATTCGGCCTAGAAAGTCTTTTTGCTTGGAATTTGTTTTGCCGAATTTTTCTGAAAGCAGGAAGTCGTTATAACCTTTAATTATCGTCAGCGGAGTCCTCAAATCGTGGGAAGTGGTTGAGAAAAAAAGATCTTTATCGGCATCCAGCTCTTTCAGTTTTTTGTAAGAAACTCTCAGCTTAGCTTCCTGTTTTCTCAATTGTTTGGTTTTTCTTGCGACATCTTCATGCAAGTCGGCGTTGTAGTTCAAAATTTTCAGCGAGAGGGAAATATGCGCTACAGCTGCTTTCAAAATCGCCAGCTCTTGGTTGGTGTAGGTCATTTGGCGTGGTTTGTGACCGAGAAAGAAGAAGCCGACGACTTCTTTTTTCGCCCCTCTCAGTGGGAAACAAAACATTCCTAGCTTTAGAATTTGATTGAATTTTTGTTCTTGGCCCTCCATAAAAAATTCCTGAAGGGCGAGATATTCTTCTTTGGAGCCTTGGAAATAATTTATCAGTAAGTCAAAGAGTTTCCGATTCTCCGAATTCAGCAAAACCAATTCGGCCGAGCTGAGTCCCAGTTCCTGAATAAAAGTTTCGCGAACTGATTTCAATAACTCGCCTAAGCCCGAGTAGAAAAGTTTTTTATCGTAGAAGTTGTCTACTGCCTTGGTGAAGTCGTCGATGTGCTTTATCCCCAACATGCGATAAAAGCTGTGCGAATTGAAAAATCCCGAAAGCGAGAAATAAGTTGCAAACGAAACTATTGGGAAAAGTAATAAAACAGAAACTTGTTCTTGACGGAAAAAGACTACATAAGAAATTCCTAAACCCAGCCCGATTGAAATTAAAAGTGCGGAAATCTTTTTACCGATTCCCAGTAGGCTCAGTTGCACATTCAGATAATGGTAGCGCAGGATTGCGTAGGCGAAGGCGCTGATTTGACCGGCGAGCAGAACATTGAAATAGATTGGAACTGAGAGGTTGTAAGTAGGGAGAAAATTCATCACCAAAATCGAAAAACTGACTACCTCGCCGAGATAAATATATTTGATTTGCTGCTTTTTGATGCCTTCGCTTTTTTTGTAATAAGTCCCGAGTAGGTGAAAGGCGCGTGCAAAATAAGCCAGCCAGATTGCTATCCAAATATGATACAAAAGTCCCGGCTTAATCCAAAAGACGAAATTTTTCGGTTCGGTCA
The DNA here is from genome assembly GCA_021735425.1 of Candidatus Altimarinota bacterium. Taxonomy (GTDB): domain Bacteria; phylum Patescibacteriota; class Gracilibacteria; order JAHISY01; family JAHISY01; genus JAHISY01. Next base: position 5,065 of record JAIPGZ010000025.1, read on the forward strand.
GCCCTGCGATAAAAAATTCCGTTCCAATCAGTGGTAATAGGAGGATTGAGATTAAATAGCCGAAATGGATTAAGTTTTTTTGTTTTTTTGTAATTCCCAAAACTGCACAGATGAAATGGAAATTGGCGACGGCGAGGAAAAAGGCTCCAACATGCAGAATTCGAAAAGAAGCGACCGAAAGGACGGCATTATCCGTTACGATTGGCCAAAAACTACCAAAAGCCCAAAAAGCAATCGCAAAACAAAAAATTGCGAAAGTTTGATTGACTAGATTATTTCTCTTCTTGAAATAAACGAGCGCGCCAATCGAAATTGCCGCAATCCCATTCACTAGCGCGGAGATGAAGATAAAATAATTCATTTTTTTGTTTCAGTTTTGGTTTTTATAATCTCGTTATTTTAGCAAAAAATGGCTTAAAAAGCAATGGAAATGGGTTCATGTTCTAAGTGTTCTAGATGTTTTAAATGTTGGAAGTGTTCTAAATGTTCTCGTTACAGTAAGGCAATCGAACATCTCAAACATCACTCATTTTTGGCTTCTTCCCAAAACCTTATCTCATCGCTAAACTCAAACAAAATTTAATTCACAAAAGATGATAGGAAAAAATTTAGGCAAACTAATCGCTATTCTCGCAGTCGTGGGAATTCTCGTGTTGGTTGATTTGCCGCCGTCCCAAAAGGGATTTTTCAAAGCTGTTCCGTTTGTCGGAAATCAGCTGGCAGATATGAAAGTCCATCTCGGGCTCGATTTGCAGGGCGGCACACATCTTGATTATCGTGTCATTACCGACGATATTCGGGAGAATGACATTCCAAAGATTGTCGCTGGGGTGAAAGAGGTCATTGAGCGGCGAGTCAACTCGCTCGGAGTGGCGGAGCCCAATATTTTTGACTCTCGGGTGGGAGACGAATATCACATCGTGGTTGAATTAGCCGGAATTAAAGACATTGAGGAGGCGAAGGCGATTGTTGGCAAGACGATTCAGCTCGAATTCAAAGAGCAAAAAACGGAAGTTGACCCAAACGAAAAGGAAAAGATTCGTAGTCTTGCGAATAATTTTCTCGATAAAGCGACTTTAGCTCCTGATAAATTCGAAGAAATTTTTGAGGAATTCGAAGACAAACCGAAAATTACTCTCCAAAAAGATGAAGATGTCGTGATTGAAGACAAGGTCGTCGAAGAGGGTTGGAAGTGGGTTAGCGATTTGAGCGATGGATTCAAGCTGGCTGCGGATATGAGTGTTGGCGAAATTTATCAATTCCTGATTCCCCCGGAAGGTGAATATTTCGTCGACTCGAGCGGTAGCGTGAAGCAGCAGGAGGGCTACTACGTTGTTCAATTGCTTGCCAAAGAGGAGGGGGTGGAGCGGGTCATCGAGACGCCGGAGGAGCGGAAGGCTTCCCACATTCTCATCAATTACTCCGGTGCGGAAATGGCGGCGGATACGCAAACTCGGACGAAGGAGGAGGCGCAAGCCTTTGCCGAGGAGATTCTCGCTAAAGCCCAAAACTTACAGAATTCCGATTCAGCCGAAGATTCCACTGATTCTGAAATTACAGCAGATTCAGAAGAGGCTACAGAAGCTCCAGAGCCCAAAACTTTCGCCGAGCTGGCTCAAAAATATTCCGACGGACCGACTGGACCAGATGGGGGCGATTTGGGATTTTTCGCAATCGACAAAATGGTGCCGGAGTTTTCTCGAGCGGTTTTCAATGCTCCCGAATTCGGTGTTATTCCAGAGGTGGTCGAGACGCAGTTTGGTTTTCACATCATTGTTTACGAAGATTCGAAAGCTTCAACTTCCGAGACTAGCGCTGAGACGCGGGTCAAGTTTGCGAAAGCCTTTTTCTCGACTACTCCTGATGGTTGGCAGGCGACAGGGTTGACCGGTCAACATTTCCGTCGCGCCGATGTTGGTTCCGACCCGACGACGATGCGTCCGATTGTGAATATTTATTTCACTCAAGTTGCGATTGCTGAAGAGGCGACCAATTGGTGGATTCTGGTTTGGTATTTAGTGGCTTTGAGCTCGACGATTGCGCTTTTCTCGTCTTTGGTTGGTATTTTTATGTCGGAGGGGCGGATTGAAAGTTTACGTCGCGACAAGATTTTGGCGCTGGCATCGGTGGTTATCCTCGCGGCTTCTATTTACGGCATTATGCAATCAGAGACGGACGATGCTCCTGAGGTTGCCCAACCTGAGATTGAAGCTTCTAACGGTGAAGTTTCCGAAACAGATTCTGCCGGGGTGGATTTATTTGCCGAGATTACTAAACGTAATCTCCATAAGCCGATTGCGATTTTTCTCGATGGCTTTTCGATCATCGACACGAATGGAGATGGGGTAATCAACGAGTTCGATCCGGCCTACGCGCCGGTTGTTCAAAGCGAAATTATTAACGGACAGGCGGTTATTTCCGGTCTGAAGAGTTATGAGGAGGCGAACGAATTAGTGCAAAACTTAAACACTGGTGCGATACCAGCTCCAGTCAAACTGTCGGGTCAATTCACTGTCGGCGCGACACTCGGTGAGGAGGCGCTCACGACCTCACTTGAGGCGGGGATTCTCGGACTATTCGCCGTGGCGATTTTCATGATGCTTTTTTATCGTTTGCCGGGGATTATCGCCTCGCTCGCCCTCACGATTTACGGTATTCTCCTCGTCTTTGCGTTCCAAGTTTTCGGCGTCGTCCTGACGCTCGCCGGTGTCGCAGGTGTGATTCTCTCTATCGGTATGGCAGTCGATGCGAATATTTTGATTTTTGAGCGGATGAAAGAAGAGTTGAAACTTGGTAAAAGTTTGGCACGGTCGGTCGAAGACGGATTTGATCGAGCCTGGACTTCCATCCGTGACTCGAATGTTTCTTCGCTCATTACTTGTGCGATTCTGTTTTGGTTTGGTTCATCGATTATTCAAGGTTTCGCGCTGACGCTCGCGGTCGGTATCTTATTGTCGATGTTTTCGGCCATCACGGTTTCCCGCAATTTCCTGCGCATCGCGGTTAGTTTTATTAAAAATGAATTATTCTACGGATTTAAAAAATAACCCCCTCTAAAAATGTTCCAATTTATCCGCCACTCCAAAACTTGGTTCGCCGCTTCCGGGATTGCGATTGGCATCTCTTTGCTCGCGATTTTGATTTTTGGACTGAATCTGGGAATCGATTTCACCGGGGGTAGTTTGCTGGAATTGAAATTCGAGCAAACCCTCGATATTCCCAAAATTACAGAGACCCTCAATTCCTCAGAACTCGATCTCGGCAATCCCATCATTACCCCGACGGATTCCGGTTCTTACCTGATTCGGGTTCGCTTCCTCGAGGAAGAAGAGCGTGTCCAGTTGACGGAAAAATTGGGCAAAGAGCTGGGTAGTTTCGAGACGCTGCGTTTCACGACGATGGGACCGACGCTCGGCAAAAGTTTACGAGAACGCGCGATTCGTGCGATTAGCTACGCTTCCATCGCGATTGTTTTGTATCTCGCTGCTGTTTTTCGCAATACTCGTCGAGATTCCCTCACTAAATATGTTTCGATTGGCTCACTGCTTGGTTTCACCACAATTGTGGCTGAGACGATGGTCGAAAATGATTTCATTCGCTGGATGACATTTCTCGGAATCCTCGCTGTCTTTTTTATCTTTCTCGCTTTGGAAATTCGCAAAAAATCTGCGAGCCTCAAGTATGGTGTCTGCGCCATTGTCGCTTTGGTGCATGATGTCACGATTACACTCGGCGTGCTCGTAATCCTCGGCAAATTCCTCGGGGTCGAGATTGACTCGCTCACGGTCACGGCGCTGCTGGCGCTGCTCGGATTTTCGGTCAACGACACCATCGTGGTTTTCGATCGTCTGCGTGAGAATCGTAAATTTCAAACCGGGAGCGAGACGCTCGTGCAGGTCGGCGACAAAAGTTTGAATCAAACTCTCGCGAGAAGTATCAATACTTCAGCCACCACAATTTTTGTCTTGGCCTTACTCTTTTTCCTCGGCGCTGATTCGATTCGGTGGTTTGTTTTCGCGCTTTTGATTGGAATGACCGTTGGCACCTATTCCTCGATTTTCATCGCAACTCCGCTGCTGGTTCGTTGGGAAAGCAAGGGGTAGTAATTTTCAGTGTTCAATGTGCAGTGTACAATTAGGCGCGGTCATGTGAGTGCGTTTTCTAAAGTTTTGTAGTGGATAATGTTTACCGATTTTCCGCGAGCGACAAGAAACTGCTTTTGACGATTCTGAAAAAACTGGTGGCTGCGAATACGGTCAATCCTCCAGGTAACGAAGACCGAGTGGTTAAAGTGATTGAGCAGTTTTTGAAAAACCTAGGAGTGAAATATCGCGTTTATCGTAAGGCGCCCGGCAGGGGGAATATTATTTGGTCGCTGGGTGACCCGCGGCTGCCTGCGGTTTTGATTGCGGCACATTCCGACACTGTCCCAGCGGGTGAAAACTGGCAGAGCAATCCTTGCGAGATGCTTCGCAAAAATAATTTACTCATCGGGCGGGGAGTGGTGGACAACAAAGCTCCGCTGGCTGGGATTTTGCTCGCGACGCGGATTCTCCAAAAATTTTCCGACAAACTAAAAAACAGAATCGTCTTCGCGGCGGTGGCGGATGAGGAATGCGGCAATAAATTCGGCATGGATTTTCTCTACGCAAAAAAAGTTTTCCCTAAAATTTCCGCGGCGGTGGTTCCCGATTCTTGTGGTCAAAATCGCGAAATCGAGATTGCCGAGAAAGGGGTCCTACATCTCAAAATTACTGCGTTTGGGCGACAGGGGCACGGCTCGCTTCCTGAAAAATCGACTAACGCGATTTTTATTCTCAAGGATTTTTTACGCCAGATTCGCAAACTAAAATTCACGCGGCGCACGCGACTACTCTCGCCGACGACAATCGCAGTCACGAGTTTCCACGCGGGGGCGGCCGCGAATGTGATTCCGGGCGAGGCTGTCGCGACGCTCGACCTCCGTTTTCCACCGAACGAATCGAAATTAGATTTGCTAGCCAAAATCGAAAGGCTCGCTGATGCCGAAAGTAAAAAATGGGGGGTGCGGAAATTCAAATTCGAAATACTCGCCGACCTGCCGTCGTCGGAGACTCCCGCTGATTCGCCGCTCGTCAAAGCCACCACTGCCGCGATGCAAAAAGTTTCACATCGTAGGCCGAAAATTATTGGGATGCCGGCTTTTACTTTCGCCGGAGTTTTGCGCTCGCAAAAAATTCCAACGGTGGCTTTCGGTCCGGGGAAACTGGAGGAGTGTCACCGCGCGAATGAGAAAATTCGAGAAAGAGAGGTTTTTGAATTCACCGAGATTTTGGTGGAGTTGATGAGGAGCATTTAGAAATGTGATCATAGTGAGTCCCCAAATTTCCAATTTTCAATTCACCAATTTTCAAATAAGCACTAAATCCAAAAATTTTCCGTGGTGCTAAAATTTTCAAGATGAAAAAGAAAATCACAATCGCGGTGCTCGCGGGAGGGGATTCCGCTGAACGAGAGGTTTCGCTCCAGTCAGGCGAAGCGGTCGCTCGCGCGCTGCGCCAAAAAGGTTTTGCGGTTTTGCGCTTCGACCCGAAAAACGAACTGCCAAAATTCCTCGCGGCGCAAAATAAAATTGACGTCGTTTTCCCCGCGCTGCACGGTCGGGGTGGGGAGGATGGGGAGATTCAAAAATTACTCGAAAAATTAAAAATTCCCTTTGTCGGTTCGAACGTCCAGGGGATGCAAAATTCTTTCGACAAAATTACCGCGAAGAAAATTTACCGCCGAAACAAATTACCAGTCGCGCGTGACCAAATTTTCCCCAAAGACTCTGCCGCAAAATTAAAATTAAAACTGCCTGTTTTCGTCAAACCGGCGGACGAGGGGAGTAGCTTCGGCGCTTCGCTCGTTCAGCAAGAATCAGAGTTCGCTCCGGCGCTGCGGCGGGCGTGGAAATTCGGTCATGCCTTGGTCGAAGAATATTTACGCGGCACAGAAATCTCCGTCGGCGTTTTGCAGAATTCCAACCCTTCTCACTCAGGGCAAGCGGACCTGACCGCTCTTCCGTCGATTGAGATTTGCCCCAAAAAAAAGTTTTTCGATTTCGCGGCGAAATATGATTCGAAATTTTGCGAGGAAATTTGCCCTGCGCGGATTCCACCATTGCTCGAAAAAAAAGTTCGCCGACTCGCCGAAAAAGCGCACCGAGTTTTGCAGCTAAAAGATTTGTCGCGGACAGATTTCATCCTCGTCGGCAAAAAAATCTACCTCCTCGAGACGAACACGCTGCCCGGCTTCACTGCGAACTCGCTCCTCCCGAAAGAAGCGGCGGCGGCGGGGATTCCGTTTCCTGATTTGGTCGAAAAACTTATTCGGCTTCCGCTGCGCGGGAAGGACCGTAAGGATGATAAAGAGCCTTAAAGATAGTAAGGATTTTTTTAATTTGATTTGGTATCGTCGCAGAAAATGAAAACGACTTTTCCGTCTGCTTGTTTCTCAGTGCAAAGATTCGGCAAAACCTTATTCGCAACCCAGCGATCGAAGATTGCAGTTTGCGCGAGCCACACAAAAATTACGATAAAGATGAGATTCAAAATCGCGATGGTCCAAACAACTTGTTTTGGTTGCATGTCCCCATTTTCACTGAAAGCCGTTTTTTTTGCAAAAACTTGCGAGGAATAACTTACTCTCGTAAAATCTCCCCACTCAATCATTCCCACCTACGTTCGCCACGGCGAACTACGGTGGACAGGCGGGAGTAGAAATTCGGCTGTTAACATTAATAAGGTCTTCACATCACATCATATTCGGGAGTAGCTCAGTGGTAGTCCCGATGAATCGGGACGGCTGTTAATTAGATTAATGTCTATGCATTATGTTTATCTGCTTGAAAACGGCAAAGGTAGAATATACATTGGTAGTACGCATAATCTGTCTCAACGCTTAGAAAAGCATAATTCAAACAACTATCAGAACTGGACAAATGGAAAAGGACCATGGAAATTAATTTATCAAGAAGCCTTCAGTGAAAAAATCTTGGCGATTAAAAGGGAAAAATATTTAAAAAATCTCAAAGCTGGTCAACGGATTAAGAAAATCCTTAATATCACATCATATTCGGGAGTAGCTCAGTGGTAGTCCCGATAAATCGGGACGGCTGTCATTCAGGTAGACTGGGATGCAGGTTCATCCCTTCACATCACATCATATTCGGGAGTAGCTCAGTGGTAGAGCGTTCGGCTGTTAACCGAAATGTCGCGGGTTCGACCCCCGCCTCCCGAGCCAAATTGGAAAGTGGATGTTGGAAAGTGGATTTTTGAATTTTAGCTAGCGTAAAGGCGCAAAATTTTGCGTCTTTGTCTCTTCTTAATCTTAAACCTTGCCCCGTCCCGCTCTGGCGGGGTTTTCCTGGGACCAA
>JAIPGZ010000026.1 GCA_021735425.1 Candidatus Altimarinota bacterium
GTTTTCTCTCATCCTAGTTTTAGCAGCCATTGTTTATGCAGCGACTCCCACGTCTTGGCCTTCGGGTTCAGCACCGCTAGCCGCACCAGGAGCTGGTAATGTGGAACTAGGTGGCAGTAGTCTCTGGACAGAAAGTGGAGCGAATATTTATCGTGCAACTGGCAACGTAGGCATCGGGACGACGGCACCGGGTGGAAAATTAGATGTTAATGGAGATCTGTATGTAAGAAGCAGTATATCAGGCACAAATGGAGTCGCGGGGAATACTGCTTATGTCTTATCGTATGGTGGAACAGATAGTGGTCTATTAAATCTTTATAGTGGTGGTGTTCTTAAAAATCGTTTGTATGCGAATGGGGATAGTTATATAACAGGCGGCAACGTCGGGATTGGGACGACGACGCCTGGGGAAAAATTAGACGTCGCAGGAAACATCCAAGCTTCAGGGGATGTGTGTAATGGGGATAGTGAATGTATTGGAGACAGTGTTTCGATAACATCAATTCCGACATGTACAGGATCTAATTTCCTTCAATTCAATGGAACTAGTTTTTCGTGTGTTACCGTGCCTAGTTTGCCACCTTCTTGTGATCCAAATATTTGTAATGGTGCTTGTGATAGTGGGAATGGAACTTGGCAATGTGTAAGCAATGTTTGTACCTGTGCTTGGAGTTCTTAGACAACAGTAATTAATCAAAACAAGAAATGGTACCTTATAGAAGGTGTCATTTCTGGTTGTCTGAAATTTGCCAATTCTTTTATGGTGTCCAATTTTAATCTCGAGCTTCTTAATTATAGTTAATTAAAAATATTTTTAAAATAAAGTCAAGTCAGTTTTCTCACATATTTTACTTTTCCAAACTATTTCCCTAAAATGCCGCGGCTGTTTTTCAAGTAATGAGTGAGTCGTGAGTGAAAAAGAAGGTTTTAGCGCAAGCTAACAATCTCTCAAATTTTCATTTTTTCATCTCACCTCATTTTATGGCTACCAAGAAAAAAACTGCTGCGCCTACTTCGGCACCAAGCAAAAAAGCTTCACCACCCAAAGGGGCTCCTTCGACGCGCAACAAAAGGTCGTTGATTGAGTCGACAGTCAAGACGAAGGCTTACAAGATTCCGACTGTTGTACCGAATGCTTTGACCGCGAAACCCAAGAATCCGCGTAAGTTTTTTACTACCAAGAAAAATGTTGTTCCGTTGCCGAATTTAGTCGAAACGCAGCTCAAAAGTTACAACTGGTTTCTTGGTGAGGGTTTAGATGAATTATTCGACGAGATTACACCGATTCAAGATTCCAGTGGCAAAAAGTTGGAGCTCCACATTCTCAAACATTCCATCGAGGCTCCCAAGCTAACTCCTAAGGAGGCGAAAGAAAAAAGTGGGACATACGAAGGGACACTCAAAATTCAAGTTCGCCTTGTCAATAAAGTGACTGGTGAAATCAAAGAACAGGAGGTTTTCTTCGGTGGGATTCCGCTGATGACCGACAAGGCGACTTTCATCGTCAATGGAATCGAGCGTGTCGTAGTTTCCCAATTAGTCCGCTCGCCGGGAGTTTTCTTCGCGCCGAATCCAGCAGTGCCTTATTATCACGCTGCCAAGATTATCCCAAAACGCGGTGCTTGGTTGGAGCTCGAGACAGACAAGCGGGGGATTCTCGCTGTCAAGATAGACCGTAAAAGGAAGATTCCAATCACGGCTTTACTGCGTGCTTTCACCGGCTGGGACGACGAAAAAATTCTGGCTGAGTTTGCCGACGTCGATTCACCTGAGGGCAAGCTGCCCTTCATCGCGACGACGCTCGAAAAAGATCCTGCCAAGACGGTCGATGAAGCGGCTCAATTGATCTATCAAAAGATTCGACCGGGAGATTTGGCTACACCAGACAACGCGAAAGCCTTGATTGATCAGCTTTTCTTCGATTACCGTCGTTATGACATGGGTCCGGTTGGTCGCTACAAGCTCAACAAAAGATTCAAACTCAAAACACCGAGCGACAAGCAACATCGCGTTTTTCAGGTTGATGATTTGATTTTAATTATTAAACACTTAATTAACCTGAACAATGGAATCGGTGCGCCGGACGACATCGATCATCTTTCCAATCGGCGTGTCCGAGCGGTTGGCGAACTGGTTCAAAATAAATTCCGTGTTGGTCTTCTGCGTGTCGACAGGATTGTGCGTGATCGGATGACGGTGATGGATTTGGAAAGTGCGGCGCCACAACAATTGATCAATGCTCGCCCGATTACTGCGGCGCTGCGTGAATTTTACGCTTCCTCACAGCTCTCCCAATTTATGGATCAGACGAATCCTTTGGCGGAGTTGGCTCACAAGAGACGGTTGTCAGCGATGGGTCCAGGCGGACTTTCCCGAGAGCGCGCCGGTTTCGACGTTCGTGATGTGCATACTTCTCATTATGGTCGTATTTGTCCGATTGCTACTCCAGAAGGTCCGAATATCGGTCTCGTTGTTCATCTCGCGGCTTACGCCCGAATTAACGAATTCGGCTTCATTGAGACCCCTTATTATAAAGTTGCTCAAGAAACTTCTCTCAAAATTGAAGATTTAACCAAACGACGAGCACGCAGCGATATTAAAGACGGCAACCGCATTCTCACCAAAGAAGGGGAAATTATTTCCAAAGAGGCAGCCAAGAAGCTAATCGCTGATGCTAAAAAAGACAGCTTGGAATCCGCTCCGGTGCGGGCTTTTATTACCACAGATTACGAATATTACGATGCCGATGAAGAAGAAAGTTTGAAAGTGGCTCAGGCGAATTCCGATCTCGATGCTGATGGTAATTTCCTCCAGACTCGTATTTCCTCGCGTGGCGGAGGTAATCCTTTGCTCGCGCATGTCAACGATTTGACCCATATCGACATCGTCCCGCAACAGATTTTCTCAATCACGACAGCTTTGGTTCCCTTCCTCGAGCACGATGATAATACTCGTGCTTCGATGGGATCGAACATGCAACGACAGGCGGTCAATTTGCTTAAGCCGCAGGCTCCGTTAGTTGGCACGGGTGCCGAGGCGATTGTCGCCCAAAATTCTGACCAAGTCGTAATCGCCGAAGAAGACGGAGAGGTGACGAGTGTCGATGCTTCCCAAGTGACCGTCGTCTACAAAACCGGTAAAAAGAAAACTTACGATGTCACGAATTACCGCCGGTCGAATCAGGGGACTTGTGTGACACAGCGGCCGGTCGTCAGCTTCGAGACCAAAGTTAAAAAAGGCGACATTTTGATTGAAGGTGCCGCGACGGATGAAGGTGAGCTTTCCCTCGGACAAAATTTAATGGTGGCTTACATGAGCTGGGGTGGCTACAATTTCGAAGACGCGGTCATTATTTCCGAAAAAATTGCTCGGACGGGTCGTTACGATTCGATTCACATTGAAGATTACACAGTCGATGTTCGCGAAACGAAACTCGGTATGGAAGAAGTGACGCGCGACATTCCAAATGTGGCCGAAGAAAGATTGAAAAATTTAGATTTAGACGGGGTCATTCAGGTTGGTTCTTACGCTTCTGAGGGCGATATTCTCGTCGGCAAAATTACCCCAAAAGGTGAGACTGAACTGACCGCCGAGGAAAGATTACTTAGAGCCATTTTTGGCGAAAAAGCGCGTGATATGAAGGACACTTCTCTCCGCATGCCGGGTGGGACGGGCGGCAAAGTTATTGACGTCAAAACCTTCACTCGTGACGACGGAGTTGAGCTTCCGATTGGCGTAGTTCGTCAAATCCACGTTCACGTCGCGCAACGTCGTCAACTCCAAGTTGGCGATAAGATGGCGGGTCGGCATGGCAACAAAGGTGTCGTTTCCATCGTTGTGCCGGAAGAAAATATGCCTTTTCTGCCAGATGGCACGCCAGTCGACATTATTCTCAATCCGCTCGGTGTTACAAGTCGTATGAATATCGGACAGATTCTCGAGACACATCTCGGTTGGGCTGCAAGCAGGCTGGGATTCAAATATGCGACTCCTGTGCTTGAAGGTATTCACACCGAAAAAATTACCGAATTAATGAAGGAGGCAGGCTTACCAGAAGACGGTAAAGTCCAACTTTTTGACGGCCTGACGGGCGAACCTTTCAACCGCAAAACGACGGTTGGGATTACTTACATGCTGAAGCTAAACCACCTTGCCGAAGACAAAATTCACGCTCGGTCGGTTGGACCTTATTCCCTCGTCACTCAGCAACCACTCGGCGGCAAAGCTCAACATGGTGGACAGCGTTTCGGAGAAATGGAAGTCTGGGCGCTCGAAGCTTACGGTGCGGCGAATGTCCTCCAGGAAATTCTGACGATTAAGTCCGATGACGTTTACGGTCGCTCCAAAGCTTACGAAGCTATCGTCAAAGGCGAAGAAATTCGACGTCCGCGGACACCAGAATCCTTCAATGTTTTAATTAAAGAACTTCAAGCACTTTGTCTCAATGTTGATCTGCTTGATCTCAATCCGATTTCCGAACTGGAAGAAAACGAATTACTTTCCGCCGACGAAGAAGAAGGTCTGAGTGTCTCGGTCTCCAAGGCTGATGCGGATGCGGGCATGATCTTGCCCGAAGATGAAAAGATTTCCGAGCTCGATAGTTTCGACGAGGAGCAGGAGGATGAGGTCGCCAGCGAGGATGCAGTCGGTGAAGGTGTGATTCAAGAGCTGAAAGAAGGGTTGGAAGATTTGGAAGAGGGGAATGCTTAGACAATTTTAAATTTTAAATTTCTAATTTTAAAACAAGGTAGAATGTTTCAATTTTCAAAATTTGAAAAGTTTCAAAATTAAATTATTAAGAAATTAAAAATTGTTTCAAAAATTAAAATTATGGATTCGAAATTGTTCCACTAACTATCAACTACTAACTACCAATTAATATGGCCAACGACCCCACTCTCGATCGCGACAAACTGCAAGGTTTCGACGCGATTAGCCTCTCGATTGCTTCTCCCGAGCAGATTCACTCGTGGAGCAACGGTGAGGTGGTGAAACCGGAGACAATTAATTACCGCACTCAAAAGCCGGAACGAGATGGCCTTTTTTGTGAAAAGATTTTTGGACCGTCGAAAAACTGGGAATGTTATTGCGGTAAATATAAACGTGTTCGCTATAAAGGCGTCGTTTGTGAAAAGTGTGGTGTTGAAGTCACTCGTTCCGTCGTTCGTCGCGAAAGAATGGGACATATTCAACTTGCTGTCCCAGTTACCCACATTTGGTATCTCCGCTCGACGCCGAGTCGTATCGGTTTACTTTTCGATTTACCAGTCAAGACACTCGAGCAAGTAGTCTATTTTGCGGCCTATATAGTCAAATCTGTTGATGAGGAAGCCAAAGAGAAGGCTTTGGCTGAGTTGGAGATTGAGTACAAAAATCAGCAAAAAGCGGCGAAGGAAGAATTTAAAAACCAAAGCAACGAATTAAAATTGCGCCAAAAAACCGACAAAACCGAAAAAGACGTTATTGCCAAAGAATTAAATGCGTTGGAAGATGAAGCAGTATCGACGATTGAAGAAATTTCTGAGCAGTATCATGATTCCAAGGATCAACTCAACAACCTTGAGGTTGGAAAGGTTGTTTCTGAGTTGAATTACCGTGATTTGTCGATGAAGTTTGGGCATGTTTTTCAAGCGGGGATTGGTGCTGAGGCGATTCGTGACATTATTGCTGAGATTGATTTGGATGAATTCATCAAACTCCGGACCGAGGAATTGAAAAAGGCGACGGGACAAAAGTACAAAAAAACGATTAAAAGACTTAAGCTAGCTGGTTCTCTCAAGCAAGCTGGAATTAAACCGGAGTGGATGATTCTCACTGTATTGCCAGTCATCCCGCCGGATTTGCGTCCGATGGTTCACCTCGATGGTGGTCGTTTTGCCGCTTCCGACTTGAATGATCTTTACCGAAGGGTTATCAATCGCAACAATCGCTTGAAAAGATTGATTGAAATCGGTGCACCAGAAGTTATTCAACGGAATGAAAAAAGAATGTTGCAAGAAGCCGTTGACACGATGCTCCACAATTCCGCGCGCTCCGCGAAAGCGGTTTTCTCCGTTGGCGACAAACGCAAATTGCGTTCGTTGTCCGACATGCTGAAAGGCAAACAGGGTCGTTTCCGTCAGAACTTGCTCGGTAAACGCACCGATTATTCTGGTCGGTCGGTCATCGTCGTTGGTCCGAAACTCCATTTGTCTGAATGTGGTCTGCCCAAAGAAATGGCGCTCAAACTTTTCAAACCCTTTGTTATCGGAGCTTTGATCAAACGCGATTTGGCTTACAATGTGAAATCCGCCGAAAAATTAATCGAGCAAAATCGTCGTGAAGTTTGGGATTCGCTAGAAGAAGTAATCGAGGGCAAAAAAGTTTTGCTCAATCGCGCGCCGACACTTCATCGTCTCGGTATTCAGGCCTTCCAGCCTGTCTTGATTGAGGGCAAGGCGATTCAAATTCATCCGCTTGTTTGTCCAGCCTTCAACGCTGATTTCGACGGCGATCAAATGGCGGTCCATCTTCCCCTTTCGACGGCGGCTCAAGCTGAAGCTTCTGAATTGATTGCAGCGACACAAAATATGTTGAAACCTTCGACTGGTGAGCCGACGACTGCGCCGACTCAAGACATGGTGCTCGGTTGTTATTATCTCACCTTAGTGAGAGACGGGATGTTGGGTGAAGGTATGGTTTTCACCGATATTTCCGAAGCAGTGAATGCTTACCGAATGGGATTTGTCCACCTCCACGCCAAGATCAAAGGTCGGATGGCACAAGGTGAAAAGGTTCACGAGACGACTGTTGGGCGGATGATTTTCAATTCCTTCGTGCCCAAAGAATTGGGTTATCGCAACGAAGTGATGAATAAAAACGTCCTCAAAAATGTGGTTGCTGACGCGGTGCAAAATATCGGGCAAGATCGAGCGGTGCGACTTTCTGACGATTTGAAGCGTGTCGGTTTCAAATTCGCTTCCAAATCAGGACTGAGTATTTCGATGAATGACGTCATCGTTCCTGACAATAAAAATGATATGGTCGAAGAAAGCAACGAGGTGGTCAAACAAATTAACAACCAATACTGGAAAGGTTTCATCACCGACGACGAGAGATATCATCACACTATCAAAGTCTGGGCGGAGACCAAGCAACGTATTTCCAAAGAAATTCAAAAAGCGACACCAGAAGACAACGACATTTTTGCGATGATTGATTCTGGCGCTCGTGGCAACTGGGGACAGGTGACACAGCTCGCTGGTATGAAAGGCTTGGTTGCGAATCCAGCTGGTAAGACGATTGAGTTACCAGTCAAATCTTCACTCAAAGAAGGTTTCACTATCCTCGAGTACTTCATCGCGACGCATGGAGGTCGCAAAGGCAAGTCTGATACAGCTTTAAAAACTGCCGAAGCTGGTTATTTGACTCGTCGTTTAGTCGATGCAGTTCAAGACATTATTTGTCGCGAGGCGGACTGTGGCTCAAAAGACTTTGTTGTCCAACACCGCGAGGATATTGAAAAGATTGGGGAAAATTTTGCTGATTTAGTTTTCGGTCGGACTCTGTCTGCGCCGCTGGTTGATCCCAAGACTGGCGAATTGCTCGCGGATGCGGGGAGCGAGATTGATCGACCCTTGGTCAAAAAAATCGATGAACTTGGGATTAATGAAGTCCAAATTCGATCTATTCTCACCTGCCAATCTGAAAACGGAGTTTGCCAACGTTGTTACGGTCGTGATCTCGGTCGCGATATTACTGTCGAAGTCGGTACGGCGATTGGTATCATCGCGGCTCAATCTATCGGCGAACCAGGGACGCAGCTGACGATGCGTACTTTCCATATGGGAGGTGTCGCGGGCGAAGATGATATTACTCAGGGTTTGAATCGAATCGAAGAGTTGTTCGAAGCACGCAGTCCCAAAGCGGAGGCGGTGATTTCCGAAATCGCTGGCAAAGTGAAAGTCTCTAAACGGGAAAATAAGACAATCGTCACCATTACTGCTAGTGGGGAGAGTTTCGATAAATATGCTTTGGCGGGATTCACGGTCGACGCGAAAGAAGGTGAAAAGATTAAAGTGAAACAAATTATCGCTCGCGGTATCGGCAATCGTCTCACGATTAAGGCACAGAACGCTGGTGTAATTCATAAAATTACGAAAGACGAAATCATCGTCGCTCACACTAAAGGTAGTGAGCGAGAATACGAAATTCCGGCGCGAGTCAGCCTTTCGGTTCGGACAGGTGATCTCGTCGGGGCGGGTGCGCCGCTCACCGTCGGGCATCTCAATTTGCGCAAAATGTTGGAACTAACCGATGTCACGACGGTTCAGCGCTACATCGTCAAGGAGGTCCAATCAATTTACGTCGCGCAGGGGCAATCCATCAACGACAAACATGTCGAGGTGATTGTCCGCCAAATGTTCTCCAAAGTTCGGATTAACGACGCTGGTGATTCCGGATTACTGCCAGGTGAGGTCACTGATGTTGTCCGTTTAAAAAGAGTTAATAAATCTTTGGTCGAAGCTGGTAAAAGCGGGGCGAGCGTCGAGCAATTACTGCTCGGACTGACCAGAGTCTCGTTGCATACCGATTCGTGGCTCAGTGCTGCGAGTTTCCAAGAGACGATTCGTGTCTTGGTCGAAGCTTCCACCACCAAGAAAATCGATATCCTCCATGGTTTGAAAGAAAATGTCATTATCGGCAAACTCATTCCGGCTGGCAAAACATATCAAAAGATGCATCCCGAGGCTATGACTCTGTAAAAATGAGGATTAAAAACAAAGAATAAAGTCGTGATTTGGCAGAAAATTATAATATTGTTAGAATCTCGCAACAAAATTCTCAACTTATTCCTTACGACTTAATCCTTACTAACTTAATTCTTACTTCGTGCCAACAATCAACCAACTCGTTCGAAAACCTCGCCGGAACCCTCGAAAAAAGTCTCAATCTCCGGCCCTGCAGTCCATCTCTAATTCTCTCAAGTCCACGACACGGGAGATGCCGATGGGTTGTCCGCAAAAGCGGGGAGTGTGTGTCCGTGTCTACACGACGACGCCGAAGAAGCCGAATTCCGCAGTCCGAAAAGTCGCCCGCGTTCGTCTT
This sequence comes from Candidatus Altimarinota bacterium, assembly GCA_021735425.1. Lineage (GTDB taxonomy): Bacteria > Patescibacteriota > Gracilibacteria > JAHISY01 > JAHISY01 > JAHISY01. The sequence continues at coordinate 9,088 of JAIPGZ010000026.1, forward strand.
ACTAATGGTTACGAAGTTATCGCTTACATCCCGGGAGAGGGTCACAATTTGCAAGAACACTCGGTTGTTGCGATTCGTGGTGGTCGGGTGAAAGATTTGCCGGGCGTCAAATACCACATTATCCGCGGAGTGCTCGATACTCAGGGTGTTGCCGATCGCAAACAATCTCGTTCCAAATATGGTGCGAAGAAGCCGAAGAAGAAGTAAAACAAGAAAACTAAAATTCTAAAATTAGGAGAAATCAGAGTATCCTAAATTCTCAAAATGAGATTAGCTTTCCATTTATTCTAAAAATTTAAATCTTTTCTATCATAGGCGGATTAGTCCCTGGCTGAAATTTATTAACCACCATATTATGAAACGCAAAATTATCAACGGAATTCCGTTCAAAACTCAATTGCTCCCAGGTGCCGATCCGCTTCAGGAAAAATTCATCAACTGCGTTATGCTTGGTGGTAAGAAATCCATCGCGCGGGAGATTTTTCGCAAAATGCTGGAGGAAATTAAGAAAACTGAAAAAGATCCAGTGGCTATTTTCACACTCGCGATCGAGCAGGCGGCTCCGACGATGGAAGTTCGGCCAAAGAGAGTCGGTGGTGCGGTTTATCAAGTTCCGATTGAGGTCAATCCGAACCGCCAAAGAATTCTATCGATGCGATGGATTCTCGATGCAGCTCGCAGCGTGAAAGGTAAACCGATGCATCTCAAACTAGCGGGCGTGATTCTCGAGACGGCGAAAGGGGAAGGGCCGGCTTGTAAAAAGAAGGAGGATTCTCATCGCATGGCTGCTGCCAATAAAGCTTTCGCTCATTTTGCGAAATACTAAAATAGTTCCTAGTTTTTAGTTCTTGCTCATTAGTTCACGTAATCCCGCCAAGGCGGTGTGACCTCTTTTAATTTGCTAGAATTATTCTGGATTTAACCCCAACAAAAATGACTAAAAATTCAGACCACGCGAAGCACATGTTTTTCTATTTGCTCGCTTTTTTTGCGCTCGGCTTTGTCGCGACCGCGATTGGACAGGTTGTTTTTCAATTAATTAATCGCGCGATTGTCGAAACCACGCCGAGTTATTCGGGTGACTACACCCAAGGAGTTTTGCGCTTTGCAGTTTCCGCGTTGATTATCGCTGCGCCGATCTATTATTTTGCGACGCGCAAAATTAATTCCGAACTAGCACGAGACAATCTCGATCCTGATTCTGCGATTCGCCGCTGGTTGACTTATTTCGCAATTTTCATTGCTTCTGCTGTCGCGATTGGCGACCTGATTTTTACTTTGAATTCCTTCCTCTCGGGCGAGCTGACAGTCAAATTTTTACTCAAAGCGACGACGATTTTCGCGATTGTCGGTGGGTTTGGCGCTTATTATTTTTTCGATTTGAAGCGTCAAGATTTCACTCGTGATGCTCGATTGAGGATTTTCGGGGGAGTTTTTATCGCAATTTTGCTCACCTGCCTTGTCGCTGCTTTCACCTTGGTTGATTCACCGTTTCGCGCGCGCGAGCTTCGTGAGGATCGCGAGCGTTTGAGCGAGCTACAACAAATTTCTTACGCGATTACCGATTTTTATAATCAAAATTCCGCTCTCCCGCAAAATCTAGAAACGCTTGTCGAAGATTCTAAAATTCGTGAAGAAGTTTTGCGCGATCCGGTTTCCGACGAAAAATACCAATTCGAAACTGTTGATTCCCAGAATTACAAACTTTGTGCGAACTTCACATATTCAAATTCCGAAGAAAATCCGCGCGAATATTTTGTCGATCCAGCCTGGGAACACGATTCTGGTCGCGCGTGTTTTTCGATCGCAATTTCCGAAAAGGAAAATAATTATCCGAGGGTTGAAGTGAAGCCGCTTTAGGGGCTGGGTTTCAGGGTCTAGGTGGTGGATTGTTGTGCATATTTTTTGCTCAACTTTGTTTTGTATTTCTCAAACTTTAAGTAAAATGAATCCTTTTAATTTTTCAAAATGAAATTATTCGACAAACAACGAGAACAAGATCCTGTAGTAGAACAGGCGGCGGACAAAAAGGCTACTGAATTGTTTGAGGAGGCAAAGCCAGAATTACTGGATGCATTATCGAGTTTTTTTGCAAGTTTGGGAGGGGATGATATCAATGAGTCGGTCGTGCGAAATAGGCTTTATAAATGGTTTGCTTGGCTGGGTAGCAAAACTGGTAAGACTGAATGTGAGGGGATTGCCCAAAGAGAAGTTTATGTTTTTGGCGATGAGTACGATCTTTTTGATTGCGAGAGCGTAATTGATAGTTTGGACAACCAAGAGAATAGAAGGCAATTTTTAGCATCATTAATTCGTATTTTTTCAGGAGAGGGGAGAAAAAATTATAGGTTTTTGCCTCCAAAAAATCTCAAAAAAGCGAATAATCCTGAGGTTTTGGAAGTTCATAGAAACGGCGATTTTATTTGCGCTATTGGTATTCAGGAATGTGGACCGAACAGCATTAAGCCCATTTTAAATAAAATAGGATTATCGGGATAATGAAAAAAATGGGGTCTAACTAATCCCATTTTCAAGAAAATAGTCAGTCATTTTCTTTCTTCGATGGGGTCTCAGACCACGATGGAGTTTTACTTTTTGTTTGAGGTGAGCGAAGTAACCATCACAGGA
>JAIPGZ010000027.1 GCA_021735425.1 Candidatus Altimarinota bacterium
GGGTTTACAGTAAGAAAAACAACTAAAAAAACCGCTCAAAAGCGGTTCAGGTACCCTAAAAAAACCTAAAATTTTCCAAAAACGTGGTTAGGCATCCTAAAACTTTTTTAGGAAGGGTGTTTTTCAGAGGTTCCTTAAGGGCGGTACAGTTTTAAACACCATCAACAACGGTTCAATTTATACCTACACCATCGGCCTGCTTTTGGATCACATGTCCAGCTATGTAGCTGGAGTTAATCCTGCTATCGCCTCGGTTTCTTCCTCGTCTGCGGTAGCCGGGACAGCTATCACAATCACCGGTACAAATTTTAGTACAGGCGCAACTGTCAAATTTGGCACTACGTCCGCGACTGTTTCCGCTCTAACTACAACCAGTATTTCTGTCACGGTGCCTTCGATCAATGTCGGCAACTATAATATTATTGTGACTAATACCGATGGCTTAGTTAGTAATACCCAAACTTTTAATGTTACTGCTGCCCCACCACCACCTGCTGGCGGAGGCGGAGGCGGTGTCGACCCCAGCATCCTAGCAGCTGTAATCGCAGAAATGTCAGGAGAGCCAGAACCAGAAACAGAATTTGAATTACAATCGTCCGAAGTTGCCGACCCATTCACTGATATCGGCGGACATTGGGCTGAAAGCTACATCGACAATTTGCGGCTCACCGGAGCAATCAGTGGGAAAAGCGAAGGAACTTTCGCTCCGAATGCGTTCTTGACGCGGGCTGAATTAGTCAAAATTGTTGTCAATCTTTATGCCTTAGAAATCCCGGCTGAGCTCACGACCAAGCCATTCAGTGATGTCGAGCTCGATGCGTGGTACGCTCCGTACGTCGCTGCGGCGAAAAATGCTGGTATTATCGGTGGCTATTCCGAAGGGACATTCCGACCAGAACAGCTAGTCTCACGAGTCGAAGCTTTGAAAATTGTTTTGGAAGCAACCGGGTTGACGATTGTTGGCGGCGAAATGAATTTCCCTGATACCGAGCGAGGACAGTGGTACGAAAAATATGTCGCTTTCTCTGCGTTAAATGGTATCGTCAACGGATATGCGAACGGTAATTTTGGTCCAGCTGACTCGATTACTCGCGCGGAGTTTTCCAAGGTCGCGATTTTGACCATCGAGCTCACTGACGCCCAATAAATTTTTTCAGCTATCAAAAAAATAGAGCGGAAAAGCTTATTTGTAATATTTATGAAAATGTGTTAATATTGGGACATAAACAATAAAAAATGTTCTTCCAAAAAACAAAAATCAAAATTTTAATCGTTGGTTTTATTTTCCTCGTGGGCGCAGTCATGACGTTGGCGTTTTTGCCGACCGCCGCCGAGCCCGCTGACGAGCTTGCTCAACTGAATTCGAAATACGGTTTAGTCACTGTCGAGTCGCTTGGTCAGTCTACTGCTCCGCAGATTGCGAGTTTGTTTAAAACGGATTTTTTACGAGCAGATTTGCTCGAATCTAACAAATCACGGCAGGAATTAATTTTAAAACTAGAGACTGATGAGCCGACGACCGATTTGCAAAATGTGCTTATCCTCAATTTGCAGACAGATGAAAATATCGAGCATGTTGCGCAAGATTATCAAAATTCCAAAGTCGTGAAATACGCTGAACCAAATTTTGATTTGGAGACAGAATTGCCTTCGGTGTTGATCGATGAGTCGCGTGTCGAGTCCGTGACATCAGTAGAACCTATCCGCGAACCGATTGTCGTCGCAGTGCTCGATTCTGGAGTGGACGCTAAGCATCCCGACCTCGCTGGACGAGTCTTGCCTGGTTGGGATTTTGTGAATCATTCGGCAGAGACAACTGACAACGATGGACACGGGACACATGTTGCTGGAATCATTTTGGCCAATTCGGCTAACGCAGAGATTCTCCCGCTCAAAATTTCTGACAGCTCGGCGGGCAAAATATCAGAACTAATCCAAGCAATTAAATTCGCCGCCGATCGTGGTGCGCGAGTTATTAATCTTAGTCTCGGGCTACGACAAGAGTCACAGATTTTGCAAGAAGCCATTGATTATGCTCGTGCTAAAAATGCAATTATCGTTGCGGCGGCAGGCAATTATCGCAGCAGCGTCGAATACTTTCCGGCAGCTTGGCCAGAAGTTTTTGCGGTTTCTGCGTTGGCAAAAAATGGCAACAAGCTCTTTCTCAGTAATTTCGGACAGTGGATTGATTTTTCAGTCGTGGCTCAAGATGTGAGTGCACCGGAGCCTGGTGGAGAATACGCTTTTCGTACCGGTACCTCGCAAGCCGCTCCAGTCGTTTCTGCCAAAATTGCTGATTTTTTGAGCACTTCGAATACGACAGATTTCGTCGCAGTCGATAATTTTCTGCTCGAAAATTCCGAGCCAATCGAAAGCAAATATTTACTTGGGCGGCAGATTCTAGCGGTGGATGAGTAAAAATTAAGCTTATGCGCTAGTCATGTCCGACAACCCCACTCCCCTCTTCCCTTCCCGGAAATAGGTTCGAACAGCGTCCAACTTTCGCCTAATCAAAATGTAAACTCTTGTAACGGAGGAACCCCGTTGAAGTTTATGGAGCTGTAGGAAGTGGTGTACGCACCGGTAGTGAGAATATAGACTCGCTCGCCAATTTTAATGTTTTTCGGAAACTGATATTTGAAATCCTCGTAAAGAATATCGACACTGTCGCAGGTCGGTCCGGCTAAAATAAATTCGCGCAAATCTTTGTGACCCTTTTTTGTTTCAACGAAAATCGGATATTTGATGGCTTCATCCATTGTTTCGATTAGACCGCTGAATTTCCCAACATCGAGATAAACCCATTTATGTTGGCTGGATTTGGATTTTTCGGAGATTAAGACAATCTCGCTGACGATAACGCCAGACTCCGCCACCAGCGAACGACCCGGCTCGATGATAATTTTTGGCAGCTTTTTCCCAAAATATTTCTCCAAAAAACGCATAATCTCGTCGGTGTAAACCTCGATATCTTGAGTCGGCTGCAAATATCGTGCCGGCAGACCACCACCAATATTGATTGCCTGCAATTTAATGCCCTCATTTTTAAGTGTGTCAAAAAGATATTTACATTGTGAAATAGCACTATCCCACTGCCCGATGTGCCGCTGCTGCGATCCAACGTGAAAAGAAATCCCGTAAGGAACGAGACCAAGTTGTTTGGCTTTTAGAATTAAACGGAAAATCATGTCGGGATGCGCACCGAATTTCCGTGAAAGCGGCCAATCTGCTCCACTGCCTTCTGTCAAAATTCGAAAAAATATCCTCGATCCTGGTGCGTTTTTGGCGATGTTTTTTAAATCATTGACTGAATCCGTGGTAAACAAGGTGATACCATTCTCAAAAGCGTAAGCAATATCCACAGCTTTTTTAATTGTGTTGCCAAAACTCATCCTCTCCCCAGAGACGCCCAGACTGAGTAACTGCCGCATTTCTCCGATAGAAGCGATGTCAAAACAAGACCCTTTCTTGGCGAGTAATTTAATGACATCACCGTTGGGATTGGCCTTCACCGCATAATAAATTTTCGCGAGCGGAAGATATTTTTTCAGTTCATCGAACTTTCTCGCAATCTTCTTGAGATTTATCAGTAAAAATGGTGTTTGTTTGTCGTCAGCCAAAGCTTTAATTTTTTCAAAATTTTTCTTCGAAACGAAATCAAATATTTTTTCGGTGGACAGTGGATTCATTATTGTGAAAAAAAATTAAATAAATCTTACATCATAAACCGGAGGAATTTCTTTGATGAAATTTTGAGCCAAAGTGTAAGTGTAAGCACCCTGAAATGGTAGCAAAATTATATTACCAGCTTTGGGTGTTTTTTTGGTGTAAATATAGTAGCCCCAAACATCATCCGGCGTACAAAGCGATCCGCAGGTGAGGAAAGGAATTTCATTTTTGAGATCAAACTGGCTCAGGTTAAATAGCGGAACATAATTAAAAAATTGGTATTTCTCCCAACCAAACATATTGTTCCCTCCATCGGTGATGCCAAGCTGAGGATTTTTGACATCAATAATTCTCAAAAGAAAGTGCATTGCACTGTGAGAGATGAAACGACCCGGCTCAGCGTAAAGCTCAACTCTCGGTAAGAGTGGGGAAATCTTTGTATGCCAAGCGACAACAATATCCTGTGCGAATTTTTCGATTGGAGCGACTACAAGCGGCTTGAAGCGAGGATGAAATTTATTGTTCAAAACTTTATCCAAGGTTTTTTCGTAATTGTCGAAATAGCTTTCTTGATTCGGATTCCAAGTATGCACACCCTCAAATGGTTGCGGATAAATCCCACCACCGATGTCGATGTAGGCGAAATTTTCCCTTTCTTGCGGTTTAAAATTTTTCTGAAAATAATTCGCCAACTCAACAAGCATCGCAACATATTTTTCCGGAGTTTTGTTGTAACTAATGTGAAAATGCACACCACAAAATCTCAGCGATTTATACCTCTTCGCCGCATCATAAAAAGCTCTTAGCTCGGCAAGCGGAATGCCAAACTTTGTCCAACCCTGCTGTATTTTGGTGTGAATTCTCACACCACAACGCATGGTTATTTTCTTGGCCCCTGCCATTTTGGCAAGTAGTTCTAATTCGCGTCGACTTTCAAGATTGACTGTAATTTTGGAATGATGGCACAAAATTAGTTCAAAATCTTTCTCTGTCTTGGCGGGACCAGTGTAGATAATTTTTTTTGCGCGAGCCGCGAGAGCCAGTTTCAGTTCACACTGACTCGAGACATCGAGACCTACGCCCTCATCGACGACTGTTTTGAGCAAACCTGCATACGGGTTACTCTTGATTGCGTAAAAAACTTTAGACTGCAACCCAAATTTGGCGAAAGCTTGCCGAAACATTGTGAGATTTGTTTTTACCTCAGCAGCGTCGTAAAGATAGAGCGGAGTTGGGTTTTTCTTGGCAACCACCAACAGCTGTGAACGCATTTTTTTCACTTTCGTAAATTTTGAGACAAAGTCTGGCATGTATCGAAAAATCTTTAATAGGTAAAGGTTTTCAGAATTTTCCTTCCAATCAAATTCAATTTACCGCTTCTTCCGAAAAGCGGAAAGTTGGAAATTACATTAGCTACATCCAGCGAATGCGGATAAAACATCCCCAAACTCGTATTCGAGTGAAAAATAAAAGTTTTTCCTTTAGAAGGAAGTTTTCTGATATCAGGAGTTTGATAAATTATTTCTCCATTCTGATATGCATACAAACCGTTACGGTAATCTTTCGTAATTTTGGTTTGAGCAGCAACTTTGATTTGTAGATTCGTACCAGCAAAATTATTCACGTCTCGTAGAGCATATATTTCTGGCTCAGTGAATACACTCTTTTGCATAAATTCTTTAATAAAAATCTGCTCAGTCTGGATGTTCGAAATTAGTTCAGAAAAGCGTAAAAGCTGGAGACTGGAGGCAGCGAAGCGCGGATTACATTCGATTAAATAAATCTCATTTTTTAAATCGGCTATGAAATCAAAATTGGCATAGCCCAAAAATTTTTCTCGGTGCAATAATTCTCCCAAGCGTGTAAAAACTCCGTTAATATTCTTTTTTAGTTGTGAAGCAATGTTTTTGTCAGCGACCCATTGGATACCAGCGAAATTTGGCACGTAAACCTTGCCACTGGTATAAAAACACTGCTCTCGAATCGCTGAAACGGCGATTACTTTCGAGCTGATAAAAACGGTGATGCCGTAGGATTTTCCAGAAACGTATTTCCGCATAAGATAGTTTTCATTTTTGCAAATTTTTTTGGCTACGATTAATCGTTCCAAATCTTCGCGATTTTCAATAAAAAAAGTTCCTTCCGCTCCCCAAGAATTAGCCTTTTGCAAGACTGCCTTTCCTGGAAAAATTTTTGAAGTTTTGGCGGTATTAAAAATCAAGCTTTCCGGTTTTTGAATTTTGTGGCGTGCCAAAAATTTATCGAACCAGAGCTTGTTTTCAAATCTTTTTTGCAATCTGTATGAGACAGCGATGATTTGGATTTTGTGCTGCTCGCTCCATTTTTCCAAAAACCCATTCAGAGCATTAGAAAAAATTAGATATTTTATCTTCCGCTTTGTGAGTAATTGGCTTAAGTCTGAATATCTCAAAATATTTTCCAAACTATGCTTATCGAAATTTATGCGTTTGGTCGAGAAACGATAATGCAAAATCTGCGCTCGCGGTAAAAATTCTGCAATCCATTTTGCTTCAGACGACCCCTCTGCTGTGAAATAAAAAACCTGCTTTTTAGGGAAAACTAAAGCCTGTATTAAATCATCTAAACCTTTTGGTAGTGCACCAACATAAAAATTATGCGTTTGTGTTGTACGTAGATTAATCAAAATTAAGCCGTAAGTTTAAATGAATTTTGATGCTTGTATCTATTGATACAAAGTCCGATGACTTCTTCCAAGAAATCTCCGTAATCCAAACCAGTGATGCGCGCTACTCGAGGCAAAATATCTTCTTGATTAATCGAAGGATTCGGATTGAGCTCCAACACATAGGGATTGTTATTCCGATCCATTCGAATCTCTACGTGTCCATAGTCTTGGCAATCCAAAATACTATAAGTATCCAGGGCAATCTCCGTAATTAATTTTCCCAAACTCTTGGAAATATTTTTTGGAGGAGATTGCAAGATGATTCGGTCGTAGGGCTTTTTTTTCAGTTTCGCTGCAAGCGGATAAATGTGCCAGTAGTTTTCGGGCAAGTTTGAAAAAATCGAACGAGTCAGCGGCAAGACGCGCAAATCATCATCCTCATTACCCATGATTGCAATCTCATATTCATCGCCTTCGATGTACTCTTCCACTAGCGCTTGACAGTGCAACTCTCGAATAATTCGCTCTAATTGTTTTTCCAACTGTTTCTTATTAGTTACTACGGAATCATTATTAATCCCGAAAGAGTTATCGCGATTGGAAGGTTTCACAATCAGCGGATACTGTAAATCTGCTCTAATCTCGTCTTCTGGAGCGTAAGCATAATCCCATTTCGGCGTGGGAATACCGTGATAGCTCAAAAGCTTTTTTACACGAATTTTATCAACACATAAAGAAAGCGTGTGGGGGCTAGAGCCAGTGTAAGGAATTTGTAAAACATCCAGTAAGGCAGCTGCATGCGGCTCCAAGAGTGTAGAATTATTGATTCTCTCACAAACATTGAAAACCAAATCCACCTCATTTTTCTGTAAATCTCGAAAAGCTTTGCTGAAATTATTGAAATCAAAAAAATTAACTTTATACCCTCTTTCTTTAAGTGTTTTTTCGACATCTCTACCAGAAGTCAAACCCAAAGATAAGTCCTCTTCCAGATCTTGATAATCATTCCCAACAATACCAATATGCAAACTACGTTGATTTTCCAAAGAGAGTTTTTTGATTTTTTGAAGTTTAGTTTTCCGTAACAATAAATTGGTATTGATCGCGGCGAAAGAGAGACTGCGTTTGCGAATGGTTTTTCCGAGCGAAGAGTGTTGATCGAATTTAGCAATTTCGTAGTTAACCATTTTTTCCAAGCGATTGAGATTCTCTTTAGCTTTCAACGCGTTGTTCCCAGAAACATTCAGCCAGCCCAAATATTCATAGCCTTCTGGTGGCACCAGAATCGGATCTCCGATTTTTTTGAAAAAGTGCACTCCTTCTAGATTTTTATCATGCTTGAGCGCACTTTTGATTTCAAAATTGGTCAAGATTCCCGAATGGTTGGATAAGAAAAATTTATCAATGATGTATTTTTTAGGTTCGGCTTTATGGATTTTGGGAATATAAACTTTGGTGGCTACTTTCACTGCATTCTCGATTAAATCGACTTCCCACACACCCTTCACAAAAATAAAAACATCATCTCCACCCATACGCAAATTAATCTCGATTGGAACAGCGACATTACCATTCACTTTCGCTTCGAAATGGATAATCCCATTTTGAATCTCGAGTTTTTCGAGCGTTTCTTCCGCCAGTTCGATCAAAATCGCTTGTTCCTTTTCTGGCAAACTGGAAGGAATCGCTCCACCTGTTTCTATAAAAAAAGGCTCATTCGTTTGGTAATTGTCCGTGATTGAATGGAATTTTATTTTCCCATTTTGCAAAATGATGTCAATATCAACCTCATGGCCATCGATATATTCTTCCACCAAAATTTCGAAATTTAACCATTCGGCTGAGTCCGGATGAGAAGTAATATTGTTTTGAATATAACGATAAGTTTCCAACGCCTCAGCTTCCGATTCGATTTTGATCACGAAGGCACTAGCAGAACCGTAAATCGGTTTCATCACGAGTGGGAAACTCAGCTTAGAACCCAGACTAGCGAGATCTTCCTCTTTGCGGATGATCGCGTATTTCGGGGTAGGTAAATTATTTTTCTCACAAAATTCGCGAAACAAAAACTTATTCCGAACCTTTTTACTGATTGCGTAGGGAATTCCAGTCAGTCGGAAGTGATCAGTAATTTTCGAAACTAGCAAAGTGCTTTCTTCCCAAAAGGTCAAAGCGCCATCAATTTTGATTTCGGGGTGTTCGACCAAGAAGGACTTGATCTCTCGAATGCAGTCTGCAAAATCGTTGGTGTCAGCGATGATCCATTCATCTACATAATTTTGAGCCCAATTTTTTTCTTTATTCAGGCAAATTATTTTATGCCCCAGCTTTTTCAGTCTTTGAAAAATAAATTTTTCTTTAATCGAACAAGTGTGAATCAACAAAATAGTTTTTATTTGACCTTGCTGCTCACCAATTTTAGGCATAAGTTTTTTAATAAAACACGCATATTTTTATTGATTTTGAGAAAATAGCAAGATAATACTCTGCCGCCATTTTTGGGAAAAATTTCAAGCACTTTTATTGTTTCACTTGACGAGAAAATGGGAATCGCAATTTATTCAACCTATCTTTCTAGCCTTATTTGCAAAACATCATGAATTATGGTAAAATTAATACATGAGAGTGCAAAAACCAAAAAAAGTTTTAGCTTTCGTGCTTGGTCTAGGAATCCTCTTTTTGGGTGGAGAAATTTCCGCTTCTAGTTTGAACGCAGACTTGACAGCAACGGATGCTTTGGAAATTACCGGCTTTCGTAATATCGCCAGTGAACCAAAAGTCGACGATGAGATTTCAATCTCGGGTCAGAATTTTGGTAATAAATCCGCAGATTTGAAGGTTAATTTGGAAGAAACCGACTACCCCGTCGTGGTCAGCTATGGCAATGAGCTGAAATTCAAGCTCACCGCCGCGATGCAATCGGGCAATCTTTTTGTGAAAAAAACTGTCACCGTCGGCGAGACGAGCGAAACACTCGAAAGCAATCTGCTTTACCTCGATTTGAAAACTCCGAAAATCAAAAAAACTGAAGCAGCGACGGGCTTATTACCACACAACGATTTGAAATTTTACGGTGAAAATTTGGCGAACGCGGCATTTTTTTGCGGAACCGAGAGTTTAGAAGTCCAATCAGCCGAAGCGACTTCCGCGACTATCGAGCTACCGGAAAAGTTTTTGGATTGTTCAATCATCGCGAAAAAGTCCGGTTTTGAAGTAAGTACGGGGAATGAATTGACCGTCCAAGCTCCGATCAATTTAAGTGGAATTTCTTTTGTGAACGATATTTTTAAAGTTTATGGCAAAGGCTTCACAAATTACCAAAACGATCTCGCGCAATTAAGCCTTGTTTTTAGCGACGGTAGTAGCCTAACCAACCCAACTTTTGTCGCCGACGGCGAAATCAATTTTGCGAAGGGCAGCACCCTCCTCCCTTATTTTGGTCGCGCCGCGTTGAAAGTCGACACAATTAGTTCGCCGCAATTTGACTACAACATCGGCGGAGATTTTCCTGCCGTTACTGGAATTTCCAATTTACAGGCTCGGCTCGACGGCAAGGTCAATTATCGATTGGACTGGAACGGCAGCTTCGACCGTCGCTCTGACATGCAATTCAAGGTCAACAACGGCGAGGTAAATCTCGTCGGCACTCAAGTCGAAGCGACTTCCCCGCCGACTGCGACCGGGACAGCTTGGGTGGAAATGGACGGCTGGAAAAGCCGAGTTTTGAATTATGAATTGACGGAAACTTTAGTGCCGAAAATTACCGATTTACAAATCGACTCCACCGGAAAAAATATGACCATCAGCGGTAAAAATTTTGGAGAGTCGGAAAGTGAATTCAAATTTAACTCGACTCTGACTAATCTTTCGCTAATTAATCTCGGTTCGACTGAAGTGAAATTCACGCTCCCCGCCGACGCCGCGACCGGCGAATTCAGTTTGGGAATCAGCAGCAAATGGGGCAGCTCAAATACTGTCAACTTCACCCTCCCCGCCACCAACCGACGTTTTTACGCCAAACCGGTAATTACTGAAATTGAAGCCGTCGAAGGTCTCGCACGAGGGAAGAAAATTTGGATTTTAGGTGAAAATCTTTTGAATGCTTCAACGGCGAATTTCGGCGGAACTGTCGTCGCAGTGAAAATTTTGAGCGCCACGAAAGTCGAGGTCGTGCCTCCGGCAAATATCCCACTAACTGGGAAACTCACCGTCAGCGACAAGGCCGGCAACGCCAGCGCGGAAATCGCTTATGAATTGCTCGCGACGAATCAGCTGCAACCGATTACTTTTGAGTTTCCGGTGACGGCGACGGGAGCAATCGCGCAAAATGACGACTGGCAAAATCTTTTCGCTTTCTCGGTGCAAAATAATCAAAAACCGATTGAACTCGATTTGGTGGAGTTTAATTTTGGAAAGCAAGACGGTCAGCTCGCTTTAATTGATTTTCAGCTCGTCGATACGGCGGGTCAGAAAATTGCGGGTGCGGATGTCGAGCTTTCACAAAGTGGACAACAAGTCCGGCTACGCAATGTCCCGGTCCCAGTCGCAGCGGGGAAAACTGTTTTCACGCTGCAGGCGAAAATCTTCCGCCAGCTCGAGACGGCGAAAAATTACACTTTCAGCGTCGGAAATTTATTTGAAAAAGATAGCGTCAGCATTACTCGAAAAAATTGGCAGAAAAAAGTCATGCTAGCTGCCGCCGATGCGGACGCAAAATGGTGTCGTGAAATCAGCGGAAAGGAGTGGCAGGAATGCCGCAAAAGAGTGCGTCGTCCAGTGCGAAGACCGACATCAATTCCGCGGTGAAAGAAGACCTTTTAAAAATTTAGGTTTAGAAAAATTTTATAAAAGTGTAATCACAGACCCGAAGAGTCCTTTTTGGGGTTCAAGACAATTGAGTTCTGAAAATTATTCTCTCTTTTATTAAACCAAAGAGGAAAACTTTGTTCTGTATCCTATAGCTAAACAAATATAAATCAGCGCATGTTTGAAAAATTCGCGCACTGTGATTTAAAAACTAATAAAAACATCTTTACCGCTCTTTAAAGATCTTTATGATCCTTCCAGATGAAAGAATGTAGTTGTGTATAAGACA
>JAIPGZ010000028.1 GCA_021735425.1 Candidatus Altimarinota bacterium
TTTTACCCCAACGAATTATTCCACCGATTACGCCGCAGTGAGGGCATGTTTTTTGTGCTGGCATACTTTTTGAAGGGTTAGGGGCTTAAATTAGCCCGATTCTTCAGTTTTACCAACACTTAATGTTACTAGTCCCATTCAAACTTACAATCATCGGCTTTGAGCTATCGTGAAAATTTTCAAGTCGCAATTTTGCAATTTTCAAATAAATCTTAATCTCCAAATCTACTTCAAACATGAAGAGTCAAATTAGCCCATCTTCACCGAACGAAAAATTATTCTAAAAAATAAATTCAAAGTCCAGTTAGAATTTAGTGTTTATTTGAAAATTGAGAACTGAAAATTGAAAATTTGGAAATTCTCACAAATCAACATGTTAAAATCCCTGCATCTCTATAAAAACAGCATGATTAAAGTAAGATTCCCTCCCTCCCCGACCGGTCCGATGCACATCGGGACAGCGCGAACTTTGTTGGTCAATTTTCTTTTTGCGCGAAAAAACGGTGGCAAGATTGTCTTTCGCAGCGAAGACACTGACCGTGAAAGATCGACGCCAGAATTCGAGAAAGAGCTGCGCGACGGATTGGACTGGCTCGGTTTGGATTTCGATGAAGGTCCTTTCCGGCAATCAGAGCGAGATGAAATTTATGAAAAACATTTTGAGGAGTTGAAAAAGTCGGATGCAATTTACCCCTGCTTTTGCTCAACGGAAGAATTGGCGACAGAGCGAGAGCTGCAAAATGCTCAAAAGTTGCCACCGCGCTATTCTGGGAAATGTCGCGATTTGTCGGCAGAGGAAATTGCGGAATTCGAAAAAGCCGGTCGCAAACCGGTTTGGCGTTTTCGCGTACCGGCGGGTGAGATTAAATTTGACGATTTGGTCCGGGGGGAAATTTCGGAAAAAGGCGAAAATATCGGCGATTTTGTGATTCGGAAATCCGATGGGCAATTCCTTTACCACTTCACAGTCGTCGTCGATGATGCAGAAATGGCAATCAGCCACGTAATCCGCGGCGAGGACCACATCTCGAATACCTCGAAACATATTTTGCTTTTCGAAGCTCTGGGGCGACCAGTCCCCCGTTTTGGACATCTCCCGCTGCTGCTGAATAAAGATCGCTCGAAAATGTCGAAACGCGACGAATCAGGGAAACCAGCGACGATTGAGCGGCTGAAAAATGACGGCTACCTGTCCGAGGCAGTCGTGAATTTCCTCGCCCTGCTCGGCTGGAATCCCGGCGGCGGAAGTGAACAGGAATTTTTTTCGCGGGATGATCTGATTGCGAAATTTGATTTCAATGGAGTGGCGAAAGCCGGAGCCGTTTTTGATTTGGAAAGATTGAACTTTTTCAACGCCCATTATTTGCGAGAACTCTCGAATGAAGAGCTCGCTGAAAAAGTGAAACCGTTTTTGGATTTTGAGATTGACGACGAGGATGTTTTGAAAAAAGCGGTCAAACTCGCCGCCGAACGAATGAAGTTTTTTGGTGAAGCAAGAGAGTTTTTGCACTATTTTTTCGGAGAAATCGACCCACCAGTCGAACTTTTTGAGAACCCCAAAATGAAAGTCGACCGCACCACCGCTGCCGAAGCACTCACCGAAAGTTTGCCTGTTTTGAAGGCAGTAGAAAATTGGACGACCGAGGAAATTCAAAAAAGTTTGCTCGAACTTGTCACTAAATTGGAGTGGAAAAATGGTCAACTTTTGTGGCCGCTTCGCGTCGCCCTGTCGGGAGAAAAGTTTTCGCCGGGAGTCTGGGAGATGGCTGAGGTGCTCGGTCGGGAGAAAAGTTTACAGCGAATTAGAAAAGAGCTTGACAAACTGAAAAAATAGGATTAAGCTCACTTCCTTTTTGTATCTAAAATTGTAAACTTTGAATACATTGAAACTCTCTCACCTCACCGAAATCGTCAAAAATGTGGCCGCCGCTTTGAAGTGCCCCAAATGTGGTAAGGGCTTCGTGGGTGATGCCGTAGATGTAGTAGACATCACCGGAGACCGAGGTTTGTTTTCGGCTCACTGCTTGCATTGCAATTCGGCGACTCTCGTCGCGATGAGCGTCCGAGAATTCCGACAGAAGATTGCGAAACGAGAAAAGCAAATTTCCAAAGTCGCGATTGGTCAAATCTCCCCCGCCGATGTAGTCGGTTTGAAAAACTTTTTGGAGGATTTCGACGGTGACTTTCGGAGAATTTTGGAGCAGCCAGAGCAAAAAAAGAAAGTCGAATAAATTAGATTTTTTGGATTGCCTCCGCAACCGAGATGCCGGAAATTTCGGAGTGTTCAATTTTTTTCGCGTCGAGTGCGCCGTCCATATTTCCGCCGATTTTTCCGGCAACAACGAACTCAACTTTTTCGTCCGCGAGTAATTCTGCGACTGCAAAACCAGCTCCACCACCTCCGACTCGAAACGGATTTTTGAGTATTTTGACGAGCTCGCCGTTTTCAAAAATTAAATAAAAAGGTGCGCGTCCTCCCTCGTCGCTCACGAGCGAGCCAGCAGTTTTATTTTCGGAGGCGACGGCAACTTTCATTTTACAGATTTTAAATTAAGCCTTTCGATAATAACACCCTCACCGAAGGACATCAAAATCATCACGACGGTGAGTGTGAATGCGTACGCCCATCCAAAATAAAAAATCATGACTGGGAAAAGAAAGGGTTTAATCGCACGCGAGTAAAGAAAAGCCGCCACAAAACCGTCACTCACGCCGTATTTTTTTAATTCTCGCAAAAGCGGGTACCACAAATAAATCGGTCCCGTCGAAATAATTCCGCCGCCGATTGCAATCACCCACCGCCGAAAACCGGAACTTTTGGCTAAATTCTTCGTGATTATTTCGGGCGTGACAAAAAAATTAAAAATAAACATCACTCCAAAAACGAGCAACAAAATCGGCAAAATTTTAAGGAGTAAATTGCCAGAGAATTCAAGTGAATCGAATACTGCCGCGGAATCAAAAAACGCGGCGGCGAAATACGCGACAAGAACAAAACCGATAAAATAAAAGGGTTTCATCTTTTAGAAAAAACTGAGAATTGCGACAGTGAAAAGTGCGACGAGAATTGAAAAGAAAAACGAGAGCACATTGCGCCACACCGCGAAACGCCGACCGAGCAAAATTGCTTCCGCCGGAAATTGAACGACTCCGACCGTCACCCATGCGACGAGAAAAGCCGTCACCGCAACGAGACTAACTCCTTGTTGCAACATTTCTCCGGCCAAAACATAACTCGTAATCGGATTACCGACGAGCACACTGCCGAGAGCGCTGCCGACAACTGAGTCGAGAAATAAATTTTGGCTGAATAAAGTCGTATAAAAAGATTTGGGAATTAAGCTGTTTAGTAGACCAACCAGCAGAACAACACCAAGCAAAATTGGCAGGGAATTTAAAATTGCTCGCATAGACTTTTGAGCAGCCGAAAAGATTTTTTTACTTTTCACAGAGGAATTTTACACCTTTGATTGAGTCAAAAAATTTTGTCGAGAAATTCGAGGAATGTTAAAATCGCGGCAATCTTGGGGCGTCGCCAAGTGGTAAGGCATCCCGCCGCGGCGGGACATTCAGGGGGTTCGAATCAAAATGTATTTTATTTACATTCTCCAAAGCGAAAAAGACCAGGGATTTTACATCGGGCAAACGAATAATTTGACAAAAAGGCTGTCGCGACACAACACTGGACAAGTAAAATCTACAAGAAATAGAGTTCCACTAAAAATAGTAATTTCGGAAAAATATGAAACAAGGTCAGATGCAATGCGAAGGGAAAAATATTTAAAATCTTTGAAATCAGGGAGAGAATTTAAAAAAATTCTCACACATTGGGGCGTCGCCAAGTGGTAAGGCACTAGTTTTTGGTACTAGCATTCGGGGGTTCGAATCCCTCCGCCCCAGCCATGACTAATTTCATTTCAAACCTTTTTTAAAAGTTGTTTTCAAATTTGTAAATCAAAAATTATTATTCCCTGCCGTAATCAAATTAAATTTTGTAACCTCGCGCTCCAATGTCCAACATCAAACTTCCAACTTCCATTCTTGTTTTACTCCGCCACGGTCAATCAGAATGGAATCTCGCGAATCGCTTCACCGGTTGGCAGGATGTCGATCTTTCGCCGCGCGGAATCGAGGAAGCGCGTGAGGCGGGACGAAAGTTAAAAAATCTCAGCGTTAAATTCGACCAAGCTTTTACCAGCAAGCTTTCTCGTGCACAGAAGACCCTTGATTTAGCTCTCGAAGAAATGGGAATCGAATTGCCGACAGAGCGCGACGAGGCTTTAAATGAGAGGGATTACGGCGATCTCGTCGGTCAGAATAAAGATGAGGCGCGAGAAAAATTTGGGGAGGAACAAGTCCGCATTTGGAGAAGAAGCTTCGACGTCGCGCCACCGAATGGCGAGAGTCTCAAAGACACCGCCGATCGCACCCTCCCCTACTTCAACGAGAAAATAATGTCTGAAGTGAAAGCTGGTAAAAATATTCTAATGTCAGCACACGGCAATTCTCTGCGAGCAATAGCAATGCAGCTCGACAATCTTTCACCCGAAGAGGTGGTGAAGCTCGAAATCCCGACTGGCGTGCCGCTCGTTTATGAGATTGATGAGACCGGAAAAGTGGTAAGTAAGAAGATTCTTTCTTAAGAAAGTTTAGAAAGCAGCTAAGATCAGTAAAGTCTTACAATACATTATCCACCTTACTCAGCTTTATTCGCCTTACCCACCTTTTAAAGCACTGGTACCAACTCCGTCTTGTGTTTATTCGCTAATACTCTAGTGAGAATTTCTTGCTCGAAATCTGTTAAATCTTTTGATAATTCAAAATTATTCTTTTCGAGTTTTTTGAGAATTATGTCCAACTGCGCATAACCCGCACCCAACTCCTTTGCATCAGTCTGACCCGGAGTCAGCTCAGCCGTCGGCGGTCGGTCGATAATCTCGGATGGAATTTTTAATTCCTTGGCAAACTTATAAACGTCTGTTTTCCATATGTTTCCGAGCACTTCCACGTCCGCCGCAAAATCGCCAAACTTCGTCCCGTAGCCAAGCAGCATTTCTGATTTATTCGAAGTGCCGAGCACCAAAGCTTTCTTAGTCAAAGCAAAATGATAAAGCAAAGTCATCCGTAGCCGTGGTCGGATATTTTGATTCGCCTCGGCGCTGAAACGCCACGGCAGCCCGATGAAAGTCCTCAGCGAATCAGTGAGATCGCGAGTGTAAGTGGTGATTCCGAATTTGGCGGCGACTTGCTCTGCCAGCTGCGCCGAGAGTGGTGAGCTCACACCTGCCTCAGGGAGAATCAAAGCAAAAACATTTTCACTCCCTAGCGCCTTCGTCGCAATCGCCAAAGTCACAGCCGAGTCCACTCCCCCACTTAGCCCGACCACAGATTTACTGAAACCCCGCTGATTGAAAAATTTCTTTAGATGCGAAATGAGTCGTTTAGCTTTCATTTAGTAGGGAATTTTACTTTCTGAGTTCTCCCATTTTTGAAAAAGTTTCAAACAATCTTGGCGCCCAAGCTGAACTTTTTTTACTTGTTGCCTTTTCGCTTTGCCTCGAATCACATCGTAAATGAATTTATCATCAAAACCAATCTTCGCGGCGTCGAAGCGAGTAGCACCGAAATAAAGCTTCCGAATCTTCGCCCAGTGAATCGCGGCCAGACACATCGGACAGGGTTCACAACTAGAATAAATCTCACAATCAGAGAGATTGAAACATTTCAGTTTTTTGGAAGCTTGGCGAATCGCCTGCATTTCAGCATGACAAGTCGAGTCCTTATTTTTGAGAACCTCATTGTGAGCGCGGGCGACAATTTTGCCGGCACGAACGATGACCGCACCGAAAGGTCCACCATCTTTTTTCTTCAAACCCTTTTCCGCCTCGACAATCGCGATTTGCATGAACTTGTTCAATTTTAAATTTAATAAAACCAAAATCTTCAATCTAAAATTGAAAATCTTAAATTCTTAGCGCTCTCCGCGTCCTCTATCTAAATCATCCAGCTGTTTAGAAACTTCAGCTTTGGCGATCGCCTCCGGATCGTTGGCGGAATTTTCCAGCTCGTTTAATCTTTCCGCTGTCACGAAAATATCGCGCGGCTTCGCGCCTGCCGCTGGTCCAACGAATCCCCGCTCTTCGAGTAAGTCGATGATCCGTGCCGCTCTGGCGTAACCGAGACTTAAGCGTCGTTGCAATAATGAAGCAGAAGCTCGACCGGTCTCGACGACTACCCGCGCCGCTTGTTTGATAATTTCCTCATCACTCCCACCTGGTTTGGAGTCGTTATTCGGTGGTTTAACTCCTGGCAAGATGACATTCGCCGTTTTTTGGCTGTCGGTAATCTCATCATCGTATTCCGGCTCATCACCTAAATCGAGTTTAATTGCGTTGGTCACCTTACGAACTTCCGCCGTGGAAATGAAGGAGCCCTGAATCCGAACTGGTTTGCTCTCTCCCGGCGGGATGAAAAGCATGTCGCCCTGTCCGAGTAAATCTTCCGCTCCGACACAGTCGAGAATGGTCTTGGAGTCAACTCCCGAGGTGACAGCGAAAGAGAGTCTCGTCGGAATATTCGCCTTGATAACACCAGTAATGACATTCACCGACGGCCGCTGCGTCGCGAGGATAAGATGAATCCCGACCGCCCGCGCCATTTGCGCCAGCCGCATGATCGCGCCCTCCACTTCCTTTTGGGCGACCATCATCAAATCCGCCAACTCATCAATTACGATCACAATGTAAGGCATTTTCTTCGGTGGCTTGTTAGCATTGAATTCTTTGATGTTGCGAACTTTGGCTTTGGACAGCTCAATGTAGCGCCGCGTCATTTCGCTGACCGCCCACTTGAGCGCAGAAATCGTTTTCTCTGGATCGTTGATGACGGGAGTGAGCAAATGGGGAATCCCGTTGTAGGGTACGAGCTCAACCCGTTTTGGATCGACGAGAATCAAGCGTAAATCGTTGGGAGAATTTTGGTAAATCAGCGAGAGGAGGAAAGTGTTGATTCCGACGGATTTACCCGAACCAGTCGCGCCAGCGACGAGTAAATGAGGCATTTCTGCCAAATCCGCAATCCGCGCGTTACCTGAAACATCCCGCCCGAGCACTACCCGTAAATTTGATTTAATTTGAGAGAAAGCGTCTGACAGCATCAATTCTTTGAGGCGAACCAAAGTCCTTTTGTCGTTGGGAATTTCGATGCCAACGAGACTTTTGCCTGGAATCGGCGCCTCAATCCGTAAACTTTTGGCAGCCAATTCGTAAGCCAAGTCACGCTTCAGACCAACGATCTTAGACAGCTTCATTCCATCCGCCGGCTTCAAAGTATATTGCATCACCGTCGGTCCTACGTTGACATCGTGCATTTCGACGTTAATCCCAAACTGCGACAACTTTTGGCGAATCAACTCAGCCTTACGACGTAACAAAGTCTCATCGACCGAAGCCGACTTCGCTGCTTCGTCTAGTAAATCGAGACTAGGCGGATTCCAATCTGCGTCCGAAACTTTGGACTCCTCCGGTTTGAATTCTTGCGCCGACGGCAAACTCCCGGGACGATTGATGCGAAACTCCGGAGCGACGGAAACTTTTTTGGCGGAAGTTTCGGAATCTTTGGAATCAGTTTTTTTGGAAGATTCCGCTGCCTCTTTTTGGAAATCGCGCACTTTGAGATTACCGTTTTCCGAGGCTTTTTTAACTTCTTCACCGTGAATCAATCTGCCGATAAAAGCAGCAACATCACGAAAAGAAATACCAAAAGTCAGCAAAATTGAAATCAGGAAAAGCGCAATCAAAACAATCTTCGCGCCAAGATCAGCGAAAGCCGCGCGGAAAAAAACCGATGCCACGAAACCAGTAAAGCCACCGTATTGCATCGCTTCCGTCAGCATTTCCTCGCGAGCCGCGGAAAGGTGGACAATCCCAAGCAGGACAGTAACGAGCAAAATAATGCCAAAAATCCGAGTGAAATTAAAAATAATCTTGGTCGAAGTCAGCATCACCCCACCAATAGCGAAAAGCAGGAGCGGAATGAAATTGATGCCAATACCAAAGAGACCGCGGAAACTCGCGCTCCACCATTCTCCGAAGCGACCGATGCTGCCACCGAGCGAAAGATAAGTCAGGATGCCCAGCGTAATATAAATCACCGCCCAAATATCACGCGCAATCCGACTTTCGACTTCGAGACGCAAATCAGTCTTACCCACCGCAGAGAAAAATTTCTTCACGAACGAAGAACGTCGACGTACCGGAGTGAGGCGCTGCGAATCCAGATAGCGGCGGCGGGCGGCGGCAGTAGTACGACGGCGGCGAGTGCGGCGAATGACCAAGGGAGAATTTAAGATTTAAGATTGAAGATTGAAGATTTCGATTCCTTATAATCCTTAAGGCTCTTTATTATCTTTACAATCCTTCATCTTAATCTTGCGGATTTTAACACGAAGAAGCGAGCGGTTTTAGTCCTCCGAGATCTTGCAATCTCAAAGCTCTTCGAAATCCAAGGCAAAAGCATCAATCCCGTCAACCTCGAAAGTTAGGCGAAAATTACGATGAAAAACAGAGACTTCAAACTCGTAATAAATCCCGTACTCATCGAGCTGAATTGGATTGTAAACAGACTTATTCGTACTACTGCAAAAATATTCTATCGAAGCGTCCAAAATTTTAATTTCATATTCGTTTAAGCCAGCTAGCCGGACTTTCTTGGTAAAAGTGAGTGTGGCGATAAAATCGTACTTTCTTTCAACTTCGCTCATTAAGCCTTACGTAAACCAACTCCTTTCGCGAAGGCATCATAAGATTTGTAGCGAGTACCATTTTCTCTAGCCTCACGGGAAAGCTTCTTCAAGCGCGCAACTTTTTCTGCGTAAGTTTCTTTTTTGCGTGATTTTTGAGTAGTTAACATCGCGTAAATTTTAACAAAACACTTTCGGAAAATCCAAATTCTCAGACAAAGGTAGGTTTTTTGGATATTTTAAAGATTTGTAAATTCGACAACGCTCAAACTCATCTCGGAAATAATCACCCGAAGTAAACCTTTCGGAACATCGCCGGTATGACGAGGCAACGGAACAGTCAAATTTTTTCGGCGGTGGAAATAAACATCGTGTTTCCCAGTCCGCGCCAACTCGAAACCAGCTTGGCGTAATTTAACTGCCAGCTGTCGGTAAGTCAGCACTGGCAACTTACTCATGCCGCCAATTCTAGTTTGTAGGTATTTTTATTGTTATAGGAATTTTTGGAAATCGGTAAGCCTTCTTTTCGGCGGACCTCGACGCAACTTTCAATCGCCGTTTTAATGTTTTCATAAGCCTCCGCGAGATTCTCCCCGCTAGCGGTACAACCTGGCAAGCCCTGAACAGTCGCGATAAAGATGCCATCTTCATCTTGGAAATAATCAATCGCGAAGTCGTATTGAGCATCGAACATTGCGAAATAATTTTACCTTCTTGCTTACATTCATAGCAAATCAACCCCCAGAAAAAAGTCTCCCCAGCCCTTGACAAAGCTAATTTTATGTATTACAATTTGTCTCCTTTCCAATTAAACATCCTTTAATACTTTTTGACAACTAAGTCTAAAAATAGGAAAATCACATCTTCTAAACCAACTGACCAACCGAACCACTCGCCAATGACCAACCAGCACTCATCTCGCACTCCATTCACCATTATTCCCCTATTCCATTATTCCCTTATTCTTTATTCCCCTACTCTTTCTTTGAAAGCTGCCTCATGAGTGCGGGGCAGCTTCCAGGGAAAGATTTTTTCGTTCTTTGACATCACACGATCAAAAACTGAGAGCAATCTGCCTACGCTTGACCGTTCGTATCCGCCTTGGTCCCAAAGGGATCCCGCTTTGCGGGGCGGATCGCGACCTGTCTCGTGAGTAGATAATCTCTCCGTTTTGGATCATCTCTGAAAAACATAAAATCCGCCACGGCGGACCTACAGCACACAACATGGAACAAAAAAAGCCGCGAAGCGACAATTTGTTCCCTCCTTTCGTAAAGGAGGGCTAGGGAGGATTTTACAAAATCCCCACTTTCCAACTTCCAAAAAGCTTCTCTCGGCAATCGGGCTACCGAATCTCGGTGGTCGGGTCGTCGAGAGAAGTAAAAAAACAAGTAAACCTAAAAGAAGGAGAATAAAAATGCAGACATTTTATTTCAAAAACACGAACACTGACAAACTCGCAACATCTACTCAAAAAGACGATCCAGCATATCCTCCAGTAGAATGGGAAGAAATTGACGTTGACGAGTACACCGATTTGATGGCAGAAGGAACAGCGCCTAATGTTTCCGTTATTCTGCGGAACGGCGTGCAACACAACGCCAACTCAATCAAATCCAATCGACGAATAGGCAGCTTCGGCTTTGTAATAGCCGCTGTTGCGCTGATTGTCGCTTTGTTCGGGCTACTTCAGCCCAAATACGATGACAAGGCTTTGCTTGAAAAGATTGCCGCAGTTGAGACTAAGGCCGATGCCAACACCACGGCAATCACTGACGCCAACAAGGCTATCGCAGATTCAGCCAGCGCAGCAAACGACGCAATCGCCAAATTGCGCAAAGATGCTTCTGATCAGTTTACTGCAAATAGAAGCGCCCACGCCAAACTGGAAGAAGGGCTAGATGCTACCAACACCGCCACCGCAAAACTGACCAAAGCCCTTGAGGGTAAGGTCGGTTGGGCTTCATTAAAAAAAGTCAGCGACGAAGCTGCTGCCGACCGCGCCGCCATCCGCAAGGATGTCGGCAACGCCCAGACCACCGCCGACTTGGCGAGCCTAAAGGCAGGCTCTGCATTAGCAGAGACTGCCAAAAATTCCAGCCGCCTCACCGCGGCTGAGAAAAACCTAGCCGCAAACCGAGCAGCCATCATCGAGGTCGCTGACCGCGCTGCCACCTTCGCCAATTCGGCGAAGGTAACCCGGTCATGGTTTCTCGGTAAGCCAAGACTGGAATCAGAAAAAGGCGTCTTCGACGCCCCGATCTTTACTGAACTTTAGAGATGTCGAAAACGGAAACGGGGGCTGCGTTGGATTCATTCATTTGAATACCACCAGCCCCTTTTTTCTTTTACAAAAAAATTGAAAAATAATTACTTCCCTTAAGGAACCTCTGAAAAACACCAACTCCTGACACACTGAATCTGAAAATAATAAATAGGCAACCTAAAAAAGCTATCTAAAAATAGCTAAAACATCTAAAATAGAAGGGCTTTAACCCCTTCACTCATGTCAAACCAA
>JAIPGZ010000006.1 GCA_021735425.1 Candidatus Altimarinota bacterium
GTATTCGTTTTCCCCTTATAAATAAATCGTTTTCGGAGCGAAGCGGAGAAAACTCCTTATATTCCCCTCATATAATAAACATTTTTTGCGGAGGTACGGAGTAAAAAATATCCGATTATCCCCTTATAAATAAAGAAAAAGAAATTTGAAATTTTTTTAAAACAATTGGGCGATAGCCCAGAAAAGAAAAGGAATATTTCAGCTAACTGGTTATTATCTAAACTTTACAGTCATATTGTGGCAGCATCTTGTGTATTATGCAAACTTTTGTTACTCTTCAGACATGGAAAATGTTTTAGGCAAAACCGATCGAGCATTGCGTTTGTGCAACTACTCATCCAAAACACGTAAAGCGTATTTACTCTACATAAAGGAGTATATCAATTTTTCTAAAGAAAAAGGAATCCAAGACAAACAAAAAGCAGTTGAAGATTTTTTACTCGACAAGCATCGACGAAAGCAAGCGCCACAAACGATTAATCTCGCACTAAATGCGGTAAAGTTTTTGTACGCGGAAGTCCTGAAAGATCCGCAAAAAATTGATTTGAAATTCACAAAAAGGAATAAAAGACTACCCATTGTTCTTTCGCGTTCAGAAATTCAAGAAATTATTCAAGCTACAGAAAATGCAAAATATAGATTAATGATTTCGCTCGGGTATGCTTGTGGTTTGCGCGTGAGCGAAGTAGTTCAGCTGAAAGTTGGAGATTTGGACATTGCAGAATTAGTCATACATATCAAAGTCGCCAAGGGTAAAAAAGACAGAATCAGTATTTTGTCCGAAAAGTTGCAAAACGATTTGCGTAATTTAATTGCTGGAAAAAACCGAAATGATTTTATTTTTGGTTCCAATCGCGGTGGCAAACTTACCACGACTTCTTTGCAAAAGATGTTTCGTAAAAGTTTAGCAAGGACGAAAATTAAAAAACCTGCCACATTTCATTCTTTGCGACATTCTTTCGCGACGCACTTACTCGAAAACGGAACCGATGTGCGATATGTGCAAGAACTTTTGGGACATTCCAATATTCGTACGACTCAAATTTATACCCAAGTGACAAATCCAAGATTAAAAAATATTAAAAGTCCTTTATGAAAATCCTCGGAATCGATCCCGGCACCGCGACAACCGGTTTCGCGGTGATTAAAAAAAATGGCTGTGAAGTTGCTGCACTCGACTTCGGTGTAATCTCCACGCAGCCCAAAGTTTCTCCTGAAGAAAGATTACTCGAAATTTTTGAGAATATCTGTGAACTGATTGAATCTCACAAACCAGATTTGGTGGCGGTGGAGTCGCTTTTCTTTTTCAAAAATCAAACTACTGCGTTTGCGGTTGCGCAGGCACGAGGAGTGGTTTTGCTTTCAGTTGCGAAGTTTCACATTCCGCTTGTCGAAATAACTCCGCTGCAGGTCAAGATGGCGGTGACTGGTTACGGTCGGGCAGACAAAAAACAGATTCAAGCAATGGTAAAGGAAATTTTTGCTCTCAAAAAGATTCCCAAACCAGATGACGCGGCAGATGCTTTAGCAATCGCTTTTGCGGCTAGCTGACATTCACGATTTTGTATTTCATCGTTCCGGCAGGAGTCTCGACCATCACCTCTGCTCCCTGATCTTGATCGACTATCGCGGCGCCGATGGGAGACTCATTCGAAATCTTGGCTGCGATGGGATCGGCTTCGGTCGAGCCGACGATTGTATAGGTTTCAGCTTCGTCTTTTTCAGTGAGATTTTGGATTGTTACCGTCGAGCCGATTTTCACTATTTTGCCGCCCGATTTTTTTTCAGTAATTATCTTCGCAGTTTTGATCATCCTCTTTAGCTCAGCAATTCGACCTTCAGTCAGGGCTTGCTCGTTTTTAGCGTCTTCATATTCACTATTTTCACTCAAATCACCAAAGCTGATTGCCTCCTTTAGGCGCTGGGCGACCTCCTTGCGTTTTACTCCTTCAAGGTTCTCTAGTTCATCTTTCAGATTCTTCAGACCGTCCCGAGTCACTAAAGTTTGCTGAGAATCATCGGAACCAACAGTATCGTCATTTTTATCGTCGGTTGTGTCATCCTCGCCCGTATTATCGTCGTCATCGTCATCGTTTCCGATTGTGCTTTGACCCGAGAGAGTTAGATCCTCTTCAGTCAGCACTTCTTTTTTGTTGCTATCATTCATTTGGTAAGAATTAAAATTTAAATCGTGGGTGAGATTCTAGCTGATTTCGGCGAGTTGCAAAAGATTTTGCCATCTTTCGTCTACTTCTATCTGTAAACGCTTTTGTGATTCAGAGCCTTCTTTTTTGAAAAGGTGCTTAAAGCGCTTTTGTTCTTTGAGAAATTCTGCGATGGGGAGTCTATTTTTCGGTTGGTAATTAATTTTCCATTTTCCATTTTCTATTTCGACGAGTGGCCAAAAATTCGTCTCAACTGCTCTTTTACAAATTTCCATTCCAACAGACGAAGCAGATTTCCAATTTGTCGGACAGGGTGAAAAAACATTTAAAAAGCTGGGACCTTTCGTGTCGATTGCTTTTTTTGCCTTTCTCATCAAATCGAGATGATTAGCCGGAGTAGCTTGGGCGGCGTAGGGCAGGTGGTGAGCTGCGACGATTGCCAAAATATCTTTGCGCGCCGTTTGCTTGCCTGCCAAAATTTTCCCGGCTGGTGAAGTCGAAGTAGCTGCACCGAGCGGCGAGGCAGAGGAGCGTTGGTAGCCGGTATTCATGTAGCCCTCGTTGTCGAGGCAGACGAAGGTGAAATCGGTTCCGCGTTCAATCGCTCCGGAGAGAGCTTGTAGACCGATGTCGTAAGTTCCGCCGTCACCGGCGAAGGCGATAATTTTCATTTTTTTGGCTTTTCCTGCAAGTTTATTTTTTCTCTCGAAAGCTTTTCGGGCGGCATCTATTCCGCTCGCTACCGCGGCGGTATTTTCAAAAAGTGAATGAATCCAGGGGGTGCGCCAACTTGTTTGCGGAAAGGCCGAAGTGCAGATTTCAAGGCAGCCCGTCGCATTTACGACGATGACTGGATCGGTCGTGACGCTCAGAATTTGTTTCACGATTACCCCTAGGCCGCAGCCAGGGCAAAGTCGGTGACCGCCGGCGATGAGTTTGGGATTCAGCGAAGCGGTTTTGAGATTAGGCATAAAATTCATTTGGATAAAATTTGAAAAGGGAAAAGTAAAAAAGTGAGGGCGGTGATTCCGAGGGCGACTCCGAAATATTGAAAATTAGTCATTCGCTCACCGAAATAAAAATAGCCGAATAGCAGTCCGATGATGGCGACGGCGAGTGGGGCGGTCGCGACGGCGAGCGAAAGAGAGCTTTTTTTAACCGCGAAAATAAACAGCAAACTGCCTAAAAAATAAACTGCCAGAGCGACGGTGAGCCACAAATTTGCGTTTTTCACGGACCACATTTTCGCCAAAAAATCGCCGAGGGCGTAAAAAATCACCGCGCCGAGAATGGAAAAATAGAAATTCATCCTCGCAAATTTACAAAATTAATTTTCTCGAATTTCCCTGAAAAAAGTTGTCCAAAAATTTCCTCGGCATGTATCGGATTGAATTGTCGTTGGCCAATTCCGTAAATCCAGTTCGTGGTTTGTGGTTTGTAATTTGTAGAAGACAAGGCTGAGTTTATTTCGTTAAATAAAACTCCACCATCGCTGCCGAGGGGCACCATCCGGTCGAGGATGCCGATTTTTTTAGCTTTGCCGACAGTTTGCAGAATTGCCTCACTCGGGAAAGGTCGGAAAGTTCGAATTTTGATGACCCCGATTTTTTTTCCAAGCCGGCGTAAATTTTTTGCGGTTTCTTTTGCCGCACCGAAGGCCGAACCTATTACTGCCAAAATTATCTCCGCGTCGGCGGTCTCGAATTGTTCGATTGGCTGCGAATATTTTTTGCCGAACTTTTTACCAACTTCTAAAATTACTTTTTTTGCGCTTTCAAATCCTTCCGCTTGTCCGCGCTTTACTTCGAAAAAATAATCAGGTGTGGTATAGCCACCGAAAGTTTTCGGATTCTCAAAATCAAAAAGTGAATCATCCATTTTTTTCTTGCCGATGAATTTTTTCACCGCAGTATCCGACAAAATTTCAATGTTCGTTGAAAGATGCGAAGTCTCAAAACCGTCGAAACAAACCATTACCGGCAGCCGCACTTTTTCATGCTCGGCGATTGGAAAGGCCTGAATTGTCAGATCGTAGGCCTCCTGAGGAGAGCTCGCGAAAAATTGAATCCAGCCGGAATCGCGCTCCAACAAGCTGTCTGAGTGGTCGCCGTGGATTGAAAGTGGGGCGGATAAAGCTCGATTGGCATTCGCCAAAACAATTGGCAGGCGCAGTCCGCTCGCGTTGACCAAAACTTCGTGCATCAAGGCCAAGCCCTGACTCGCCGTCGCGGTCATTGCTCGTCCGCCAGCAGCCGCCGCGCCGATGCAGGCCGACATTGCGGAATGCTCTGACTCGACCGGCACGAACTCGGTTTCGACTTCACCGTTCGCCACAAATTCGGAGAACTTCTCTGGAATTGTCGTCGACGGTGTGATTGGATAAGCCGCGACTACATCGGGGTTAATCTGCTTCATTGCGAACGCAATAGCTTCGTTGCCGTTGAGGATTTTTTGCATTAGATTTCGGATGATTTTTTGGAAATAATTCTTAAACTCTTTGGCTTGGTCGGGCAGGCGACGACACAAAGTCCGCAGGCTGTACATTTCTCGGAATCGACTCCGATCATGTTTCCTTTCGAATCGGTTTGAATCGCGTCGTGGGGGCAGACTGGCCAACAAAGATTACAGTTGACGCAAGTTTTTTTTTGCCATTCGCAAGTTTGTCGGACCCAGTTTCCGGTTTTGTATTTTTCAGAACTACCGCTTTTGTGAATCGTCCCACCTTTCGTGATTTCTTTCCAATTTGGCAAATTCTGGTAGTTTTTTTTCGGTAAATTTTTACTGCCTTCAATTTCGCCAATCTCCTCAAATCCGCGCTTAAAGGCTTTCAGATTACCCTCCACAATTTCAGGCGGAAGATGAGCTGAAAGATATTTTTTCAATTCTGTCGCAAAACTTTCCATTTTTGCGAGCTCCAAAATTCGAACCAAAGCTCCCAAAATCGGAACATTGGGGATATCTTTGCCGATTTCCACGACTGCAATTTCGCTTGCCGCGATGCCAAAAACTTTCGCCGCACCGACCCCCATTTTTAATTTTTTTTGTCCCGAATTAACCAACAAAATCCCTCTATTTTCCAGCCCCTCCAGTAATTTTTCGGTCGTAATTTCGCAGCTTGAAACTAAGCTGGGGTCTAGTAAAACAGCGATGTCGATTTTCGTCGGATGCGAGACATCTTCAATTATTTGATTCGCGATGCGATTAAAAACGACGACAGGGGCGCCTCTTTTTTCGGCACCAAAATCAGGGAAGCTTTGTACAAATTTTCCATGATTCCCCAAAATTTCAGCCAACGCGTTAGAAGCGGTAATTGCTCCTTGTCCTGCGCGAGAATGCCAACGAATTGAGAGATTTTTTTGCATGAAACTGACCGAAATTCTAACATTTTTCTTAAGATAACGCTTGCAATAAAAGCCAAAATTTGCTAGAATAAGCGGATAAATTGTAAAAAAACCTATTTCAAATGGCTGAAAATCAAAATACAAACAATTCGCAAGTTTCCGCAAGTTCGGCTGTCGTCGCTGGGGATGTTGTTGCGCGAAAAACTTCTGCGGAGATTGAAGCGGCTAGCCATAAAGCGGACTCCCAGTCTTTACCAGAAAAAACCGAAACACTTTTTAAACCAATTCCGAAAGAAGATTCAAAGCCAAGCGAGCAGTCGGCGGTGGCTCCTAAAGTTCAACTTAAAGAAGTCCAACCCAAGCCAGTCGCGAAAATTGCTCCGGTGGTTCCCAAAATTTCATCGGTTGTGCCGACAATTGCTCCCAAAGTAGCTGCGCCACTTCCGCAAAATTCAGCTCAAATGGCTTCAGCGATTGGTCTGACTTCGGCTCAAATTGAAAAGCAATCAGGGAAGACAACGATTCCAAAAGTTGGCGAACAGCTGAAGGTTGCCCCTAAAAACCAATTCAAACCGGTCGTCAAAACTGCGCCGGTGCCCACTAAAATTACACCGACTTCAAAAGTTACGCCGGCGACAAGCGACACTACCGCTTCAAAATTAGTCTCCAAAATTTCATCTATTTTTAAAGCTAAGCCAGCGACTGCTGTCGCGTCAGTTATGCCAGCTCAGCCAAAGACAGCCAGAGAGATTGAAAGGCAAGCTGCGATTCAAAAAATTTCTGCCAAAAATCCAGGAGCTTCTCCAAAGATTTTACCGGTAGTCGGGGCTTCACCAAAACCACCAGTTGTTGCTAAGTCGAAAATTAGCACTCCCAAAACAATCCAAGACAGAACTATCGGAGATCAATTCATCAATCACAATCAAATTGCGACCGGTGATTTCATCAACAAACTTTTTGGTCGAAAGAAAAATATGAGTTCAGAAAATTCCGCGGCGGGCTCTCTGCCTCCCGAAAAAGAAACGTTGCAACAACAGTTGGCCGAAGCTGAGAAAATTTACCAGCAAGGATTAGCCAGCGTGCGAGATTTAATCTCGCCATCTTCTTTTGAAATCCATTATGACCATCTTTCGCTGTCGGGAGTTTTTGCTCGCAGCTTTTTTGTTTATGCCTATCCGCGTTTTCTCGAAACAAACTGGATGAGTCCGATTATCAATTTCGACGCGACGGTTGATGTTTCCCAATTTATTTACCCGATTGCCTCGGATGAAATTATGGGCATTCTCAAAAAGAAAGTCGCGCAAATTCAGTCTTCGATTACAATGAGTCAGGAGAAGGGCAATGTTCGCGACCCGCAATTAGAAACCGCCTTAGAAGATGCCGAATCTCTTCGCACCGACTTACAGCGCGGTCAGGAAAAGTTTTTTCAATTCGGAATGTATTTCACGGTTTATGCCGAAGATTTGAAAAAACTGGAGGCGACCACGAAGATTATCGAAAACCAATTGGGTGGAAAATTGATTCTCACCAAGCGCGCCGACATTCAAGGTGAGCACGCTTTTAACTCCACTCTTCCGCTTTGTCTCGACGAGATCGAAATTCAGCGCAACATGAATACTTCGCCGCTTTCAACGACTTTTCCTTTTATCTCGTCTTCGCTCGCGACCGATGAGGGTATTCTTTACGGACTCAATCGTCACAATAATTCTCTCATTATTTTCGATCGCTTCAAGCTACCGAATGCCAATTCTTGTGTTTTCGCCTCTTCTGGTGCGGGCAAATCTTACGCCGTCAAGTTGGAGTTACTGCGGCAGGCGATGCTCGGCACAGATGTAATCATTATCGACCCAGAAAACGAATATAAGGCTCTCACTGAAACTGTTGGCGGGACTTATATAAATATGAGTCTTAATTCTGAACAACGCATCAATCCTTTTGACCTACCACAGTCTTTCGAAGGAGAAGACTTGAAACCGGGGGATTTACTTCGCGAAAATATTATCAGTCTGACAGGCTTGATGAGATTACTGCTTGGCGAAATGAGTTCGGCAGAAGAGGCTTTGGTTGATAAAGCTTTAATCGATACCTACGCCGTGCGTGGCATCACGCTGGGGCTGCAAGATCCGAGTGGCATGCCGATGCCGACTATGGAGGATTTTCATTCGGTGCTGTCCTCGATGAAAGGGGCGGAAGATTTGGCGCAGAGATTACAAAAATATACGACTGGTACTTTTGGTGGGATTTTTAATAAAGAAACAAATGTTAATTTGGGCAGTGGTCTGATCGCCTTTTGTATTCGAGATTTGGAAGACGAATTGCGTCCGTCGGCGATGTTTATTCTTTTGAATTATATTTGGAATCGGGTTCGCTCGGAATTGAAAAAAAGAATTCTGGTTGTCGACGAGGCGTGGATTATGATGCAACACGAAGATGCTGCGAAGTTCCTTTTTGGTTTAGTTAAAAGGGCGAGAAAATATTACCTTGGAGTCACGACGATTACTCAAGACGTGGAAGACTTTCTCGGCAGCAAATATGGTCGTCCGATTGTGACTAATGCCTCGATGCAATTGTTGCTCAAGCAGGCGCCGAGCTCGATGGATGTTTTGCAAAAGACTTTTAACCTGACCGAGGGTGAGAAATATATGTTGTTAAATTCGGGCGTCGGACAGGGTCTTTTCTTCGCCGACAGCAAACATGTGGCGGTGCAGGTGATTGCTTCGTATTCCGAGAATCAGATTGTCACCACGAACCCGGAGGAGGTTTTGAATCAACGTGATGACGCATTCGAAGCAGCTTCTAAGAAAGATGCGTAAACAAAAAACAATCTCGCAACGACTAGAAGAAATTATTTTGGCGCACGAAAAGGAGTTGCGCGAGAATTATAAAAAGATGCTGGCGCGGTTTGAGCAGTTGCGAAAAGGGATGGTAAATTTTAGTTGATTTTAATTCTGAAAAATATGCTCAAAAAGATTTTTTGGATCGCGGTGATCCTTGTCATTTCGATCGGAGGTTGTTTCGTTCAACAAAAATTTTTCCAAATTCTGCCCGAACAGTCGCGGGACGAAACTAAAAGTGATGAAAATATTTTCGCGGATGAGAACGAACAAAAAAACGACGAGACTGAAAAAATTTCGCCGAACGAGTCGGAGGAGGAGAGTGCTCGGGTTCGTCGAGCGGCTGTCGAAAATGAAGAAATTGTGACAGCGAAACTGAACGAAATTATTTACAACACAAAGACGGACAACTACGAACGCACGATTTTCGAAAATATTAGTGAATACGAAATAGCAGAAAAAGGCGATTTTGATTTTGTTGAGGTTCCCACTGACGAATATGAATACGACGAGCTCGCGGCTGGTTCCGCGGGTTTGATTTTGCCGACGAAAAGATTCGAGATTCATCTCCCCGGGGGAGCGATCATCGAAAATGTCGAAATCATCGCCAAAAATCCTGTCGCCCTCGGAGAATTAAATATTCCTCAGGGCAATCCGTGTCCGGATTTAGTTGGTTCCGACTGCGAAGAATATCTCGTCGCGCCCGACTCGATCGGATTATTTGACGAAATGTACAGCTATTTCACTTACGATGCGCAGGACGAAGTCAGCCTAAATATTGATCTTTTTCCGGTCACTTACGATACCGCGACCGACGAGGTGACGCTTTTCAAAAATATTGAATTAAAAATTGAATACAAAACGGAAATCAAAGGTGCGCTTTTACAAGCGAGTCCGACGGGACAACATTACGCATCGGGCGAAATGGTTGATGTTTTTGTTTCGCTCGAAAATGTTATTGACCAGCCGGTTGATTTTGATGTGACAGTGGAAATGAGGGGTCAGTTGGAAAAAGTCGTGCAAACAAAAACACAAATTATGACTGTCGATTCCGGCGAGTTTTCACAGGCAAACATTCAATTCGCGGCGCCCGAAGTGGACACGGAATACGAAAGTTTTTGGATGGTCACGAGCGTGAGCGACGGCGAAAACGAAATCGGAACTGCGCGCGAGCACATCAATGTCAGTCCTGCGACGATTGTTAATTGATCGGGAATTGTCCGAACCGTGACCTGCCTGCCGGTAGGCAGGTTCATTTGATCGCAGGATTAACAGGATTTTATTTCATGCTGTATGTCCCATGCTCCGTTAAGTTAATTTCCCATACCGACAATTCCAAGGACCAAGCCAAGGCCGGCAGTGATTCCTCCGATTAGCCAAAAACGCATTACAATTTGTGATTCTGGCCAGCCGAGTTTTTCGAAGTGGTGGTGAAGTGGGGCAATGAGAAAAATCTTCCGTCCCCAAAACTTTTTGCTTACAAGTTGAATAATTACTGAAAGAGTTTCCAAAATGAAAACGGCGCCGATTAAAAGAAAAGGAATGATTGAATCAGTCAGCATTGCAATAACTCCCAAAGTTGCGCCGAGGGAATAACTGCCGGTGTCTCCCATAAAAAATTTAGCGGGGGGGACATTCCACCAAAGGAAGGCGACGAGTGCACCGACGATTGCAGCGCAAAGAGTTGCCAACAAAAACATTCCTTGAAAAAAAGCGATGACGCCAAAACTGCCGAAGGCAATCGCTAGCAAGCCGCCAGCGAGACCATCGAGACCGTCGGTGATGTTTACCGCGTTTGCGCTTGAAAGAATCACTAAAATGAAAAGCGGAAGGTACCAAAGCCCAATATTAAAATCGCCGAGACGGGGGAGATGGATTAAGCACTCCTCTGCCACGCCGTCCAAACAGCCGAGTTTCGCGAAAAACCACCACGCGCCGCCGGCCGCAAAGACCGTCAACCAAATTAACTTCGGCTTCACCCGTAAACCTTTTTGTTTGCCGACGCCTTTTATATTCCACCAGTCATCCAACATTCCGAGTAATCCGGCGGCGACTAAGGTGAAAAGTGGAATGTAAGTTTCGGCTCGATTCCAAAGGGAATAATTCACCCAACCTAATTGTTGAGGGATTAAAGAAAGTAAAACCATTGTGACAACCGTTCCCCAAATAATCACCCCGCCCATCGTTGGTGTTCCCGATTTCTTCAAATGCAGCTCGCGAAAAATTGTCGAAACTTTGCCGTCGACAGAGCTGTCTCGGATTTGTTGACCCAAACTATTCCGCTCCAAAAATCTGATAAAAATCGGAGTCAAAACCATTGCCACTACGAAACTTAAACTTCCGAAAATTAAAATAAATGTGAGGTTTTGCAGGAGGACGTCATTTGGGATTGAAAGCATTAAGACTAATTTAAAAGTTTCATTTCGGATTCTACCAACTAAGAGCTACCAATTAACATTACCACCGAAAACTTTTGGCAGCCCAGGTGAGAAGCGCTTTGCCCTCTTGAAATCTTTTTGGGGAATTTAAAATGATTGCCAAAATCTCTTTGCCGTTTTCTATTCGGGAAATTGCGGCGAGACATTCGCCAGCTTCTTCAGTCAGCCCTGTTTTTAGACCTCGAATTTCCAGATAACTGCCGAATAGATTATTGGTTGAATAAAGTTCATGAACGATTCCGCTCGTCGAGGCGATTCCAGTTTTGCCGGTCGCTGCTGTTTCTCGCAAAAAATCATCTCGTAAAAAATATTTCGCTAAAGTCGCTAAATCAGCAACGGTTGAGAAATTAGTCTCGTCATCGTAACCGACCGGATTCGCAAAGCTCGAATCTCGTAGTCCCAAAACTTGTGCTTTGGAGTTCATTCTCTCGACAAATTTTTCCATCCCCATTTTTTCTGCGAGGGCGGTCGCAGCGTCGTTTGCCGATTCGATTAGGACAGCTTTCAATAAATCTTTGACTAAAAGTTTTTCACCAATTTGTAGCCAAATTTTGGCGGCGGGTTGTTGGCTGGCGTTTTGGCTCACAATGACAAAATCATCGAGTTCGTAATTTTCCCGAGCGACAACGGCGGTCATCAATTTTGTCAGGCTGGCGATTGGTAGTCGTTTTGCTGAATTTTTTTCAAATAAAACTTTGCCCGAATCAATGTCGATGATGATTGCCGCTTTTGCTGCAATGACCGGCTCCGAAAATTTCGCGAGCTGTGGTGAGGCATGAATCTCCAGAACCTTGAGCGGTGGTGGTTCGAATGTTGGTTTGCTGACGAGACCAAGGAGGGTAAAAAAACTTTCTAACATCCGTGAAAGAATACAGAATAAAGAATAAAGAATACAGTTTTTATTTTCTCAAATCTTCAGCCTCCTTTTTAGTCAACTCACGAAATTTTCCGACTGCTAGATTTTCAAGTTCAAGATTTTTTACGCGCACTCGTTTTAAGCTCACCACTTCACAGCCGACTTTACCAAAAATCTTCCTGACTTGTCGGTTCTTGCCCTCCCGTAAAATAATTCGTGCTTTGCGTGCGTTCAAAACTTTCACGCTTGTTGGTTGTGTCGCCTGTCTTTCGAGTTTCACGCCTGCTTCAATTTTTCTAATCC
Source organism: Candidatus Altimarinota bacterium (assembly GCA_021735425.1). Classification (GTDB taxonomy): domain Bacteria; phylum Patescibacteriota; class Gracilibacteria; order JAHISY01; family JAHISY01; genus JAHISY01. Next base: position 11,938 of record JAIPGZ010000006.1, read on the forward strand.
GTTCCGCCGTCAAATCTTCCGCTAGTTCTACTTCGTATTCTTTTTCACATTCGAAGCTCGGATGAGTTAGTCGAAAGCTCAAATTGCCATCGTTGGTCAAAATCAAAAGTCCAGTCGTCATTTTGTCGAGTCGTCCGATTGGGAAAATTCTTGGATTAGTCGGTAGTAAATCAATCACAATTTGTTTTTCGTTAGCCGTGGGCGAATTGGAACAAACGAAGCCGAGCGGCTTATTTAAAACAAAATAAACAAGCTCTGGCTTCTCAGCCAAAAACTTCTCATCGACTTCGATTTCATCTTTTTCGGAGTCAATTTTTATTCCCAACTCTTTGATCACTTCGCCGTTTACTTTAATTTTTCCAGTCGCGATTAAATCATCGGATTTTCTTCGAGAGGCGATTCCTTTTTCTGCGAGAAATTTATTTAACCGGATTTTCATTTCAGTTTTTCAAACTCCGCTGCGATTACCTCTAACAAGTTTCCACGAGGTGTTTGCACTCCGTTGACGAAAAAAGTTGGTGTTGAGTTCAGGTTTTTCCCGCGTGCGAAGCTCAAATCTTTTCCGACCAAATCTCCGAATTCGTTTTTCACGACGCATCTCTCAAATTTCACAAAATCGAATTTCTCCCCAAAATTATAAATTTTTGGAATTTGCAAAAAAAGCTCCTCGCTTAAATTGCCTTGATTTTCAAAAAGTGCGTTTTCCATTTTGTCTCCGAAATTTTGCGAGCGAGCGCACTCAAAAGCGTTCGCTGCTATATTCGAATTGTCGTGACCTTTTAAAGGGAGAGGTAGGTGGCGAAATTCTAGGTAAAGATTGGGGATACTTTTGACTTTCGTCGCGAGCTCGGAGGCAGAGCGGCAGGCTGGGCAATTGAAATCTGAAAATTCGACAACAACTACTTTTGTCCCGACTGGCGGAGTCTCACGATTCAAAAATTGGTTTCCACTGCAACCGCTAAAAACTAAAAGCGCGAAAATTAGCAATCCGTTAAAAATTTTATTCAACATTTTTTTAAGGCTAACCGTTTTATTTTACTCGAATGTGAGAGAAGGATAAAATCGCAATCCTCGAACCTAAAAATGAGTTTTTACCGTAAATATCGACCGCAAAAATTATCTGAGATTGTAGGGCAAAATCATGTTCGTCAGACTTTTCTCAATGCTCTGAAAAATTCCGCTCTGACCCACGCTTATCTTTTCGCTGGGTCGCGCGGGACGGGTAAGACTTCAGTTGCTCGGATTATTGCGCGCGCCTTGAATTGTCTCAGCCCAGCGGCTGACGGTGAGCCCTGCAATTCTTGTCAAATTTGTCGGGCAGCTCTCGACGGCAAATTAGTCGACTTGATTGAAATCGATGCCGCTTCTAATCGCGGGATTGACGAGATTCGCGACTTGAAGGAAAAAATCCAATTCACGCCGAGTCACGCCAAAAACAAAATTTACATCATCGACGAGGTCCACATGCTAACGAAGGAAGCTTTCAACGCTTTGCTCAAAACTTTGGAAGAGCCGCCGAGTCACGCTTACTTTATTCTCGCGACGACCGAGGCCCACAAAATTCCGGAAACCATAATTTCGCGGACGCAAAGATTCGATTTTCATCGGATTGCCGAAGACGAAATTTCTGCTCATCTCGCGACAATTTCCGAGAAGGAAAGAATTAAATTTGATCCTGCCGCCCTCGGTTTAATCGCGAAACAATCGGCGGGTGGGATGCGCGATGCACTCGGGATGCTTGAGCAGCTCGGTTCGTCGGGTGAAATCTCTGTTGAAAATGTCGCCCAAAATCTCGGTCTTACTCGTCCTAAAGCGGTTGAGGATTTTGTGTCGGCACTTTTGTCGCACCAACTTACCGAGGCGTTCGAAATTATTAATGGCTTGGTGGGGGAAGGCGCGAATCTGATTCAATTCAATAAAACTATTCTGATCAAACTACGCGAAGTGATGCTGCAAAAAGTTTCCGAAAACAAGTTAAATGAAGCGAAAGGTGTTTTGACGATTATTGAAGAGTTCACTCGAGCAAACGAGGAATTGAAAAATGCGGTGATTCCACAATTACCACTCGAAGCGGCTGTGGTTATAGTTTGCGTTGGTTCTCAGAATCAAGATTCGTCAACAAAAAACATTCCACAAAATTTACCCAAAAAAGCAGTTCCTCCAAAAAAAGATGAACTGGAAAAAAAATTAGACGCGGTTGCGACCGAAGCCTCCGCTCAAAAAATCTCAAGTGCCGGTGAGATTTCAATTCCGATGGTGGAGGCGGTGTTGCCTCAGGTTTTGGGCAAGATTCAAAATCCGACAGTAAAGATGGCTTTGAAGTCGGCGAAAATTCTCAAAGTTGCTTCAAACGAAATCGAACTGGGGGTGGGGAGTGATTTTCTGGTCGAGAAATTGGACCTGTCGGCTCGGAATTTACTTGCGGAAAAATTTTCTGAAATCCTCGGAAAGCAGTTTCAAATCAAAGTTTCTCGCGCTGAAATCGAAATTCAGTCCGCTGCACCTGAAATTCCGAAAATTCCAAAAAAGAAAACTGTCGCCGAGGCGGCGGAGGGAATGTTCGACGAGGGATGGTAAAATTAGAAATTGAACATTTAAAATTTTTAAAATGCAGAAAAAACTTTTAGCAATTATTGCCGGAATTATTCTTTTTGCTGGTGGATTTACAGCGGGTCATTTTATCGATTTGCCAGATGACGATGACGACGATTTGATTTTTCTCGAAGCTGAAGAAGTTGAAGACGAGTCATTACTTGGAGACTCCGCTGCCGTTATTGATTTGGACATCGGCACTTTCGATCAGGTTTGGCGGACGGCGATGGCTAAATTCGTTGATGTGGAAAAATTAGACCCCAAAAAGATGCTTTATGGTGCGATGAAAGGGGTGATTGAGTCGCTCGGTGATCCGCATTCCGAATTTCTCACGCCGACCGAAAGCGAACAATTCTTAGCTTCACTAGAAGGAGAGCTGATTGGGGTTGGTGCCGAGGTGGGGATTCGTGATGAAATTATTACAATTATTTCGCCGCTTCGCGGTTCACCAGCCGAAAGAGCAGGCTTGTTGCCGGGTGACAAAGTTTTCAAAATTGACGACGAAATTTCTTCAGACCTTACTCTTTTTGAGGCGGTTAAAAAAATTCGAGGCGAGATTGGTTCGCAGGTGAAGCTCACGATTTTTCGTGGAGAGGAAATGCAATCGCGGGAAATTACTATTACTCGTGAATTGATTGACATCAAAAGCGTGAACTCCGAAATGCGGGAAGATGGGATTGCTATGGTGACGGTAAATACTTTTGCCGAAGACACCGCCGAGGAATTTACCAAAATTCTGGCTGATTTGGCTCTGCAAAATCCGAAAGGCATGGTTCTCGATTTGCGTTTCAATGGCGGAGGTTTTCTCGATGTCGCGATTGAGATTGCTTCCAAATTACTGCCGAGCGGAAATGTGGTGGTGATTCACGAAAGAGGCAAGGCGGATCAGGTAATTCCAGTTTCGGGTGCACCACTGCTACCGCAAACACCGCTGGTTGTTTTGATTAACGAAGGCTCGGCGTCATCTTCCGAAATTGTTGCTGGTGCACTGCAAGACAATGCTCGCGCGACACTAGTTGGTACAAAAAGTTTCGGCAAAGGGACAGTGCAAGAGTTAATCTCGAATTTTAGCGACGGTAGTACTCTCCGGATTTCTATCGCGAAATGGTTTACGCCGAATGGTAGAGATATCGACAAAATTGGTATCGAGCCAGATTTCGAAGTCGGAATGGCATTGGAAGATTATTTCTCGAAAAAGGATCCGCAGTTGGACGCCGCGGTGGAATTTCTCCAAACAGGAACAATTGTAAAAGTTGAAAATTCTGTCGAGGAAAATTAAACTCTCAAAACTGCTCGGGTGGTGAAATTGGTAGACACGTACGCTTGAGGTGCGTATGGGCGCAAGCCCTTGGAGGTTCAAGTCCTCTCCCGAGCACCAAAAAAGGTTCTTCCTGCGAAGCGGAGAGGTTCTTTTTTGGAGGGCAAAAATGAGTGGATTTATTTTTGTGGACTTTTTGTTGCGGCTGTTCCTCCGATTGTAAAAAGTAATAGTGCGATTGGTGCGAAGAAAAGCGAGTTCACAAAAATCGAATGAACTAAAAGCCCAGCTAGGGCAGCGAGGAAACCCCATTCTTTTTTCCGCCAACTAATTAAGGCTAAATTCCACAAAAAAATTCCAAACACCCCAAGTCCAAGAATTCCAGTTGTTGCGGCGACATTCAAGAGCGAAGCGTCGCTGCCGTTCGCCGCGTGGGAATCTTCCCCTGAAAAGTTTTGATGAAATTTATAAGCGCCGAACCCGATGCCGAGAATCGGTTTTTCTGCAAAAATTTGCCAACTTTCGCGCCAGCTGTCGACGCGCAGTTGCGCTGTATCGTCCAAGACTTGTTGCGATTCGTCGCTGATTGACCCGACACTTTTTGTGAATTCGCCAAGTCTTTCTTGCAATCTCCCCGAAGTCGTAACTCCTAAAATCCCGAGCACTAAAATTCCAATGAAAATTCTTCGATCTCCGAAAATTCCCAAAACGAGTCCTGCGATTCCGACGGCAAGGAGAGCCGATCTGGAAAAAGTTAAAAAAAGTGCGATTCCTAAAATTCCGGCGAGTCCTGAAAATAAGATTTGACGGTTCAATTTTCTTTCTTGCAAGAATCGTCCGCCCAAAATTGCGAGCAAAAATGCGAAGACGCCACCAGCAAAATTGGGATCCAAAAAAGTTGAGGTGAGTCGGCCGATGTGAGGGTCCCAGCCTAGCTCGGTCAGCCCAGCTTCCGTGAAGTCGGGTAGTAGGTGCAGCAAGGCAAATCCTGCTAGCGCCAGAATCACTCCGCTCAAAATCGTGACATTCAAAACTAAATGAGCTTCTTTTTTCCCCAAGTCGCGGGCGACTAGCAACATTCCCGAAATACCTACAAACCTTAAAAAGTGTAGCAAGGCAAATTTAAATTCGGCGGTCGAAAGCTCGGTGAACCCAAAAAGTAGACTCAAAATTCCAACTGCCCAAAAGGCGAATAAACTGCCGCTTAGCCAGTCCAAAGGAATTTTTTCTTTATCTGCTAATTTACGGAAAAACCAAATTGCTAAAACTATCGGAGCGACTAAATCTAAAATTAAAAATGAAATTTCTCCGAATTCGATTCTTCCGAATTCACCGAAAGTCGCGGCGAGTAGTGCGGTAGTGATTCCTACTGTGGGTGACCGAAGAGCAAAAATTACTAAAATTATGGCACCGATGGTGATGAAAATTAAAGCAGGGTACCAAACCGACAAGGTCGCGAGAGCTAAAATTGCCAAGCTTAGAACGAATTTATTTTTCTCGAAAGTAAACACGAGCTTGATTTTAACCTTTTGAAAGGGTAATTTGGAGCGGAACTTTTTAATTTTATCTACGATGCTTGTAAGAAAATTTGGAGGTAGCTCGATGGGTTCGATTGAGTCTTTGCGAGACGTTATCAAAATCGTAAAAGCTTTTCGTAGTGACCAGGTAGTGGTTGTTTCGGCGATGAGTGGAATCACAAATACCTTGCTTGAAGCCACAGATGCGGCGATTGCAGGAAAGCGCAGAAAAGTAAAAGAGATTATCTTGAATTTGTTGAATTGCCACATCGAAATTGTCGAAAAAATGATGAAAAGCGAAAAGGTTAAAAAGGAAACGATTAATTATTTCGAAAAGGTTTTGAATACGCTGTCGGGTTTTCTCAAGGCGATTGAAGAGTTGGGTGAGCTGTCGATTAAGTCGCGCAATACAATTATGGCGGTTGGTGAGAGACTATCGGCACGAATGCTTGCTGGCCTTCTAGAGGACTGTGGTCATCCAGCGGAGCAGCTCGATCTTGAAAAAGCAGTGAATCCGAAATTCAAAAAGGCCGATCATGATTTTTATATTGCTACTGAAAAAATATTTGCTCAAAAAGTTAAAAAAGTTCTCGCCAAAAAGAAAACCCCAGTTGTCACCGGCTATTTTGGTTGGGTTCCTGGTGGGATGCTCGATTCGGTCGGGAGAGGGTATTCGGATTATTGTGCAGCTTTGATTGCTGCGGGAGCCAAGGCAGAGAGTCTAGAAATTTGGACGGATGTTTCCGGCATTTTGACTGCCGATCCACGCAAAATTCCCAACACTCAGATTCTCGACGAAATCTCTTCCGAAGCGGCTGCGGAGCTGGCGCATTTTGGCGCGAAGGTGATTCATCCGCAATCTATTCACCCGGCGATTCGAGCTGGGGTTCCGGTTTGGATTAAAAATACTTTTCGCCCACAGGATCGTGGTACGGCTATTCTCCACGAAATTAAAAACCCAAAACATGTTATCGCCTCGATTACGAGTAAAAAAAGCGTGACTTCGGTGAGCATCGCGAGTTTTCGGATGTTGCTTCAATACGGTTTTCTCGCCAAGATTTTTAATGTTTTCGCGAAATATGAAATTTCGATTGATGTTGTTTCGACCTCTGAGGTTTCGGTTTCAGTAACCATCGAAGATGATTCCAAACTCAAAGAAATTATTAAAGAGCTAAAGCCAGTGGCAAAAATTACTGTTCACCCCAAGAAAGCGATTGTTTGTCTTGTTGGTTCAGGAATTTACAAACGCAAAGGAGTCGCGGGAGAAATTTTCACTGCATTAGGTAAAGCTGATATCAGTATTGATCAGATTTCTCAGGGCGCGAGCGAAATCAACATTACTTTGATTGTCGACGAAAAAGACGCCGACAAGGCTGTCGCTGTGTTGCACAAAAAGTTTTTTGAAAAAGGAAAAAAATGAATTATTTTCTCTTGCCCATCGCTGGTTTACTCGTAGGTGCGCTAGGTGGCACGGCTGGGGTTGGTGGCGCAGTTTTATTGGTACCGATTCTGCTTTGGTTGGGTTTCACCAAAAATCTTGCGGTGGGTACGAGTTTTGTAAATGTTTTGGTGGTGGCTTTGACGGCACTGGCGCTTTACGGTGGCAAGGGTGAGATTGATTGGAGGGCAGGAGCTTTCTTGGCGGCGGGGACTGTCATTGGAGTTTGGCTTGCGACGACTTTCATCCAGCCCCATCTTGATGAAAAAATGTTTCGCTATTTCTTCGCTACGGTTTTGATTGTGATGGCGATTTTTGTTTTACTCAAAAAATAATTTAACCCTTTTTCAAATGTCTAAAAAAATCGGAATTATCGGCGCGACTGGCGCGGTTGGGATTGAAATGATTCAGGTCCTCAAAAATCGGAATTTTCCGGTCGGAGAGCTCCATCTTTTCGCTTCCGAGCGATCTGTGGGTAAAAAGTTGGAAACGCCCTTCGGCGAGATTGAGGTTGAGTTATTTTCTGTCGATGCAGCGAAAAAAATGGATTTTGTGTTTATGGCGGTTTCGGGTGAATTCGCGAAAGAATTTGCTCCGCAAATTGCGACTGACGATGGAGCAATTGTGATCGACAATTCTTCCGCCTTCCGTTATGACGATGCCTATCCACTTGTGATTCCTGAGATCAATCCGGAGGATGCGAAGAAAGGAAAATTAATTGCGAATCCGAATTGTACTACGGCGATTCTCGCAGTCGCGCTCTATCCGCTTTACAAAGAATTTGGCATCAAGCGTGCCATTGTTTCGACTTATCAGGCGACTTCAGGTGCGGGGGCGGAGGGAATGGAGGAGTTGCGTGAGCAAACCAAAAATTATCTCGCTGGCGAGTCGGTCGAAAATAAAATTTTTGCCCATCCGATTCCTTTCAATCTCATTCCTCACATCGACAAATTCCAAGATAACGGTTTTACAAAAGAGGAGATGAAGGTAACTTGGGAGACGCGCAAGATTTTCGGTAATCAGGATCTTAAACTTTCCTGTACGGCTGTCCGTATTCCGACTTTCCGAGCGCATGCAGAGGCTTGTACGATTGAGACCGAAAAACCAATTACTCCGGAGGCGGCGCGAGAGATTCTCGCAAAATCTCCTGGCGTGAAAGTTGTCGACGATGTTGCCAATAATTCTTACCCGATGCCGCTCAACGCGACGAAGCAGTACGATGTCGAAGTCGGTCGCATTCGCTTAAGTTTGGTTTTCGAAAACGGCCTTGACTTCTTCGTTTGTGGAGACCAATTACTCAAAGGTGCAGCGCTCAATGCGGTGCAGATTGCGGAGGTGTTGGTTTGATTTATTTTGTGGGCTGAGCGTAGTCAGGGAGGAGTTCTTTGAGAATCTTTTTTTTGCCCGCGAAAATTTCGCTGAATTTTCCCATATTTGTGTAAATATCAAGCTTCTCGATTAGTTTCTTTTTTGTCGCGACATAAAAATTAAAAACATCAATTTTTTTAGAGCTCATTTTTTTGAGTGTCGTGCTGACTCGCTCTTGTCCGAGTGGATCGAGATGATTGGCGAGAGCGATGTCGGTCTCGACGAGTATTTTTTTCAAATCAGTCATCTCCAAACTTTGGCGCGCAAGTTTTATTTTAACGATGTCGCCGAATGTCTCACCGCGTTGTAATTTAGTCCATTTTTCGTCAATAATTTCTCTTTCGAGTAGAACAGCTTTGGTTTTTGCTTGTTTGATTTGAGTCTCTAGCACGCGAATTGTGGAATCGAACATTTCGAGATCTCTTTTAAAAGCACCTTTAAAATTTTTATATTTCACTTTTGTTTCTTCGAGATATTTAATCTTGCCTTCCCATTTCGTGGTGTCGTTTTTTGAGCTTTGAATTTCTTTTTCGAGATATTGATTCCAGCTCGCGACATCTTGCCTGTCGTGCTGAAAATATTGTTCTGTGCTTCCTGCGATACTATATTTTGCGCGATGAGCTGTTTCCCCAAAATAGGTGAGTGCGTTGTGCCCTTTGGCGAGTTTATCTAGTCCAGGAATTTTTTCAGCCAAAGGGTCGATAACATTATTGAAAGGATCAATCACCGAGAGTGCATCGCCCAAAGCGTGCCGAGCGGTGTTCGATTTTGCATTTCCAATGGCTCGGATATCGGTTTCAAAATAAAATTTGGAAGCATCGTTTAATTTGTCGAACGTCCATTCGCTTGCCGCGTCGAATCCTTCTTTTCCGAGAATTATTGTGCCGATGCCGGCGCCCATTCCTAATAAAAGTTTGACATAAGGCGGAACGGGAGTTTTGCTGGCGACATTAAATGCTGCCGAAAACGCGGTGAGATAAATAGATTGTTGGATGATTGTTTTTTCAGGATTAGGAGAGTTGGCGATGTCCTCCAAGATGGATAAAGCGACTACTGCACCGACGGCTTTTTTTAAGACACTTCTCAGAACTTGAATTTTACTTCGAGGAACTTTTAATTTTTCTGTGAGAATTGTTTCGGTTTTTGGATCGATTTCCAATTTTGGTTTTTTTACAACTTCGAGATGAGGTTTTTTTATTGGTTCAGGTTGTGGTTCAACTTTTATTTGCTGAGTTGGACGGAGCTGGGTTTGAGTTTTTGGCGCCCTTCGTGCTTTTTCTTCCGCCAAGTCGATTACTTTTGGGTTTTTGGGTTTTGGTGGAGTTTCTGTTTTGATGGGGGAAGGTGTTGTTTTGGAGTTTTTCGTAGGTTTACTATTTTTTGTGGTGAAATCTTTCGCTTCTGCTAATTCTTTACTCAAACGCGCTTTAATTTTTTCGTCACTAATTTGGCTTATTTTGGCGGCGGCTTGTTTATGGGTGCTTTCGTGTTTCGTCAAAATTTCTTCGATTTTTTTTGTGTCCATCCAGCCGATTGATTCTTGGTAGATTGTTTTCAATAATTCAGTGCGTCGAATCGCGATCTTAATTTCCTCGATGTATTTTGTTTGTTTTCTGAGTCCGCCGGCAGTTTTGATCCATCTCGCCGGTTTTCCGTAAATAGATTCGGAAATATTGAGTGCGCGGAGCTGCGTGCGCGCACGAAAAGCGCGGACGATTTCGCCACCGTGATTTGCGATACTCAGTCCCTTTAAGGTATTTTTTGGTAGTTCGTAAAATGGTGCGACTGCGCCGCGTGCACCGCCGACGAGTGCGTCGAGAGGTGTGGCGGTGATGCGCAGTGCGCCCTTTCCGATTCTTTTTAGGGAAAATTTGTGCACGGTTTTTGTCATCGCCGCTCCACCAGCTTCTCCGGGAACGACAATTTTAGTTTCTGTGAGACCGGTGCCTTGTATCATCATCCAGCTACCCTTAATTCCGCCTTTCGCTGCTCCAGCCGCTGCTCCAGCCGCCACGAGATATTTGCCGCCGTGATCGAGATAAATATCCGAATACAATTTAGTCAATTCCAAAAGTTTCGAAGTTTCGACAGTTTCTCCGTTTGTGATTCGTTTTTCGAGATCATCCCATTTTTTGTTTAATGCGGCTTGCATTCCTTCGACGATAGCCAAGGATTTTGGTAGTACCACTCGTACGGCTTGCACTCCGGCACCGACAATTGGAATGTAAAAATAGGCCATACCCTCGGCACCATCGATTACGACTTCACCGATACTTTTAAAAGAATCAACAAAATTCTCCGGGTTGGGATGATCAGCTATTGCAGTAAGAACGGTGATAGCCTGTTCGATTTTAATTTTTAAATCTTCTTGTTGCTCGGGAGTCAGCTCGGCTTGTCGCTCATCAAATGATTTTTTCTCATCAATAGTCAGTCCATCCAACTTGAGATTTTTATCTTTAATGGTTTTTAAAACATCATTTAGTGTCGTTGTTGGATCAATTTGGATTGCTTTTTCAATAGTTGCTTTATTTCTGTCTAACAAAATTCGCAATCGTTCCATTTTCATGTAGCCCTCAGTGTTGATATTGAGCAGACTGGCTGGTCCCGAAAAAACATTTGCAGTAGCTCCGGACATTGCACCTTTCCACGATCCATCGATAATCGTTTGGTATTTCCATGTGCCGACTTGGGCTAGTTCTTCAGCTGTAAAAAAATCTAAGGCAGAACCTTGCTCAGTCGGTCCTTTATGGATTGGTTTTGGCACTTCGCCAAAATTCAAAGGATTATATTTTTGTAAGCTTTCAGGTAGCCATTTTTTAGGTATATTTAGGCTAGTCAGCTTTTTGATAAATTCTCGGACATTCTCGTTACTCATGCCTGCTGCCAAGACCATTATTCCTAAGGCACCCTTAACAGTTCCGCCGATTCGTTCGCTCCAAGTTTTTTCTTTCCCGAAAATATTTTTAAGTTGATGGTAAATAAAGAGAGTCGCACCAGCAGCGACTGCTATTCCAATTGTCCACGCTGCCACGGGGTGTTCTTTAGCAAAACGACTGAGCGTAGTTTTTGATTTTTCTTTGTTTGATGCGCTATCGTATTCTCTTGCTGTGGCTGTGGCTTCTCTCGCTAATTTCCAAATTGCTGGCCAGTCTTTTTCAATTTCAGCCTGATTTTGTGGATTTAAAGTTTTCCAAAAATCTGGGAAAATGTCTTTCAAATTTTCTAATTTCAACTCATTGATTTTAGGGTCGCTGTGGAGTTTTTCAGCAATTAGAACGACAAGCTCCATTTCTTTCATAACGGGCTGCTGCAGACTCTCGATAATTTCTTGCAGGTGTTGGATTTCAGCATTTTGGACATTCTGTCTTAGCCTTATTTTTTCTTCAATTTTCTTAAGGGCAGAATCGATTTTCTTTTCTTGCTCAGGAGTGAGATTGTTTCTCAAAAGCTCAACTTCTTGTTTTTTTCGATTTAGTATTTCTACCGTTGAAGCCATAATTTTGTTTTAGTTACTTTTCCGAATATTTTGTTTCACAGCATCCATTTTTTTGCGGAATTCCACTGAAACGAGGAGATTCGCCAATTTATTTTTTTCGCTTTGCTTGGTGCGCAAACTTTTTCATTTTTTTTAGCTCTTTTGCGAGGATTTCTCTTCGCAAACGCTTTTTCTTGAGAATTTCGAACGCGCCTGGGAGGGAAGAATTTTGCATTTTTATTTCCTCACATTTTACCATAAAAACTGATTCTAATCAAACTGCTTTCCAAAAAAGAATATTTCCACTAAAATCCGAATCCGTTAATTCAACTCAAAATGTCTAGAGGTGGCAACAAAGTGCAGGCTTCGCAGTGGATTTGCTCGGTGTGCAAAAAGCAGGTCGAAAGTGCGACGAGCATCAACAAAGCCACAACGCCGAAAATTGAAAACCGCAATCGTTATTGTAAGTGGTGTCGAAAGCACACTCCGCAAAACACGAAAGCGGAGAAGTCCGGTTCGCTTGGCTTGGCACGCAACAAATAACTCAATTTTCAATGTGCAATGGCTCTTTCGTCCTTGTTTTTTAGGCTTTTTTCTGTTAAACTTAAATAAGTTTATCTAAAATAGAAATAATAAAATATTAAATTATTTTGCCTGCTTGGATACTTTTCGGACTGGGGGCGGCGCTGATGCTTGGCGCGGCGAATATTCCCCAAAAGCTCGCGATTGGCGGACTCGGCGAATTTACGCTTTCACCCTTCGCTTACGGCATTCTTTCGGGCATCGTGATTATCGTGATTAATGTTTCGTTGCTGCTTTATTTCAAAGATGATCTCCAGTTTTTCGCCAAAAAAGAGTGGGGCTTTGCGCTGCTTGCTGCGATTCTTTTCTCGCTCGGTTCGGTTTGCATCGCGCTCGGTTACCGCAGTGGCGCAAACGCTTCGACTTTCGCCGCGCTTTTCAATGTTAATACTTTGGTTGCGACAATTCTCGGACTGGTTATTCTCAAAGAATTTGTCGGACTTTCCGGTTTCGCGATTGCCAAGATTATCATTGGAGCGCTGCTCGTCATCGGTGGTGGGATTCTCGTGACAACCTAAAAATCAAAATTTTACCCAAAATAAAAATGCCTAAACCAACAAAATTAAAATTCAACCAAAAATCGGCAACCGCAGTTGGCGGAGAGTTTTCTAAACTGCCGACAGAAAATCCGACTAGTGGCTCGCGGATAGTTGTGATCACGGGAGGATCGGGTTGCGGCAAAACTTTGCTTGCGAATTTCATCGCGGAGAAAATTTACGGTGGTGACTGTGAGGTGATTTCCCACGACATGTATTATATCGATAAGGATGATTTTGATCCGGATTTTCGGGTCGATTATGATGCACCGGAAAGCCTGGACAACGAACTTTTGGCTGAACATTTGGTCGCGCTCAAAAATGGCAAGACAATTGCTGCTCCGATTTATGACTTCAAGACGAAAGATCGTTTGGAAAAAACTTTACAAATTCAACCCAAGAAAGTTGTGATTGTAGAGGGGATTCTGACTTTGGCTGTTTCGGAAATTCGTCGACTGGCTGATCTCTCGATTTTCATTCAAGTCGATGATGATATTCGTTTGTCGCGTCGGATTATTCGCGACTTTGTTCACGGTGGTCGGGGTTCGGTTGGGGAGAACGGTCTGGAGGGTGAGTTCAAATATTATTTTGAATATGTGAAGCCAAATTATAAAAAATTTATTGCACCACTGAATGATGTCGCTGACATCGTGTTTCACAATAATGCTAAAACTCCTGAGCCGATGCTTACTCGGGCGGAAAGTATTTTCAAAAAGTTTCGAATCTAATTATTTTTCTTTAGTCGCGTAATCGCGAACAAAAACCGAAATTGCTGTCGCGATTGGGACGGAAATGATAATCCCAACAATCGGATTAATCGTGGCAGGAAAACTTGCTCCGACAAACATTGCGAACATAATTATAACTGGAGACAGTCCAACGGCCTTTTTCATAATTAGCGGAATCAAAACATTTCCTTCGAGCTGTTGGATCCCAACGTAAATCAGCGTGACGACGAAGGCTAGGAACCAGCCGCCCTGACTCAATGCCAAAATTGCGGCAGGAATAAAGGCAATGATTGGTCCGACATATGGTACTAATTCAGTCAGTGCAGCCAAAGTTCCGAGGGTTGCGGCGTATTGGATCCCGGCAATCTTTAAAGCAATGAAAATTAAAAATCCCATCACGACCATCAAAATTGCCTGACCGCGCACCCATGCTCCAAATTTATTTTCGACTGCTGCGCCTTTCTCCAAAATATAACGGTGAAAACGGCGGGGGAAAAGGGCTATTAAAAAACTTTTGATGCCGTCCTCATCGATAATCATGAAAAAGGCGATTACGAAAACAAGTACAAAATTAACTACTCCGCCGGCGATTGATTTCACGACCGCGAAAGCGTTTTGACCGATTGTGCCCAAAACATTTAGTCCAGCTTTGATATTTTCTTGATTTAAGTTTTGTTGAATATTCGAAAGATAATGTTGGAAACTGGTGATTTGATTTTGAATCGCAGTCGTCTCAATCCCGAAACCATTCACCCAATCCAAAACAGCGGTCGCGAGTTTTGGGATTTCACCAGCCAAGATTGGTACAAAAGACGAGATTACGATTCCCGTTACTCCCACAAAAATTATATAAATTAAAAGAGCGCCGACGCCTCGTGGGATTTTCCATTTTTGCATTTTGTCGACGAAAGGGTCGAGTGCGAGTGCGAGGAAGGTCGCCACAAAAAAGAGTGCAATTACGTTTTTAATTTCCAAAACGAACCATCCGAGAGCTAAAATTCCCAAAATTGTTAGCGCGGACTTAGCGACCGAAGTTGTGGAAACATCGACTGTGGTGTGGTGGGTTTCTTTCGCACCTTCTTTTGTCGCTAGTTTTTTTTCTAAAGCTAAAAGCCGGCTGCCCTCTTCGCGATTGCGATCCGCCTCTTCGCGAAGAGATTTCAAGACCCTTTTGGCTTTCCCGAAAAGGTCGGAGAAATTGTCAATCATTCAAAAAAATTAAACTGTGACAAGCTTAACGAATTCTTAATTCGCCATCAAATCTTTAATTCCGACTCGCTCGTGAGAATCCAAAATTTCGATGAAGGTCTGACCTGGTTGGAGTTTCACTGCATTTCCTAAGCCGTCGAGAAACTGTGTCTTCCCGCCGATCTTTTTCCAAACGCCTTGCCACATTTTTCCGCCTGAAAAATACCAAGCAATGTCTTCACCTTTTGTTTTTAACTCCAACCGTCCTTCTTCATCGATGGGAAAATATTCCGTGAATTGAATAACAATATTGGTTGGTCGGATTGCGTCTCCGTTGGCGGTATGGATTTCACCGCCGAGCAAACGTTTGTAATTGCCATTTACAGAGTCGTAAACATAATCGACGAAATAACTCGGCAGACTGAAATCAATCGAAAATTGTTTTGCCGAAATGGCGTCGGATGGAATTTCATTAGAGAAGTTAAACCAACCTTCTCTTAAGAACCATTCTGGCTCTTCTGTCCTGACCGCCTGCAAGTTTACGAAAAGATTGTGGGGTTTCAAATATTGAAAGTCGCGATAGACGATGTCTCCATCTTCATCAAAATTTTGTAAATTTGATTTCTCTAGCATCCCTAAAGCCTCTTCACTGCCGCCGGCGTGGACAAAAGCTCCGCCGAATTCTTCTGCCCACTCGACAAAATATTTCCGCGCGCTTCGTACGGGACCAACTTTCTTTCTTTCGCTCGAATCGAAGATTACCAGAAAACGGGTGATACCGCCCTCTGTGAGGGCCTCGATGACGATTCCTGCTTCATTCAGCCCGCGCATCTGGGAGCGGCTGGCGGGATGATTTTCAATCATGACAGCTACCGGCTTTAGCATTATATCCGCCGCGACCTTCAAACCAGTCAGCGGTGAAACTTTATCGGGAGTGGGTAAAATAGCATTCTCTCCAGTCTTCGGACTATCCAGATTTTCCAAAAAATCTACTACTAAGTCTGGATTTTTATTAGGAATATTTTGTTTTTCCGCTAACTTTTCAAAAAATAATCTGCCCCCCACTAACAGCAGCAAGAAAATTAACACGCCTGCGATTGGAAGCAGAATATTTTTTTTCTCCCGTAAAAAAGCAAAATCCACCATCTTGAAAGATTATTTTTCGCCACCCTTCTTTTCGGTGTCGCTTTCTTTGCTGGCCTGGGCGGCGGCTTTTTCTTCCTCAGCCTCTTTGGCGACATCGTCGCTGACAGCTTTATCCGAATCTTCAGCATCTTCAGCTTCGACCTCTTCAGTAGTTTTTGGGGCAATGATTGCGACGACCATGGTTTCGGCTTCTTCCAAAATTTCATGTTTTATTTCATCGATATGTAAATCTTTGACTCTTATGTTGGCACCGATTTCCACAAGCGAAGAGATGTCGATTTTAATTTCTTTGATTAAGTCAGCCGGTAAACATTTAATTTCAATTTCGTTTTTCCCATGGGTCAGAACTCCGCCTAGGTTTTTCACCGCTGGTGATTCACCGACCAAAATGACTGGGACCTTTGTGGTAATTTTTTTGCCTCGTTCAATTTGTTTCAAATCGATATGTGAAAATGCATCTGTCAAAGGATCATAATCGATTTTATGGATTAAAACCTCGCGCGGTTCAGTCTCTCCTTCGACCACTAGATTGACAATTGAGCTCGTTCCAGCTTCTTTGAAAAGTTTACGAAAAGTTTGGTAATCAAAAGCGAGGTGGAGATTTTCTTTAGACTTACCGTAATATTCCGCTGGGATTTTGCGCGCGGTACGTAAATCGCGAGCTTTAGATTTCAGATCGCGGATCGAGGCGGGAAGAGTAGCTGCGTCAGTCATTGAAAAAAATTAGCCGAGAGATTTTAAGAGAAAGTTAGCAGGAAAGCAATTAATTTCGACCGAAATCGACTTTGATTTTGTGGCGAAATTTTTCTCGTAAGAAATAGACTGCTTTTTCTAAATCGAAAAATATTTCGAAAGGGTGGGTTATTTTTTCGAAAACTCGACCTATTTTTTTGGAAAACGATTTATGCGGTCGCGGTTGACGTAAATAAATTTCGCATTTTTTCATTGCAATTTTACAGTCCCATCTCTTTTTTGACGGAATTGATTTTGCGGACGAGAGTGGCGTCTTTTTGGAGGTCGGCGGTGATTTTGCGGACGGAATGGAGGACGGTCGAATGATCTTTTTGGAAATTTTGGGCAATCTCGGTGAGGCTACAGCCGAGGATCTCGCGGGCGAGATACATCGTGATTTGGCGCGCGACCTGAAATTCTTTTTTGCGGGAAGTGCCGCAAATTTCTGCGATGGGAAGATCGAAATGTTTCGAGACTAGCTCGATTAATTCGGCGGGAGTTTGGACGGAGATTTCAGGAGAATTTTCAGGGAGGCCTAAGACGCGCTCTTTTTTATTGACCTTTTCAAGCATCTTGCCGAGCTCGCGGACAGTTGGTTGAATCTTAAGAAGCTCAGTTTGAGCGATTGACCAAGCGAGCGCTGATTCAAGCGAGCGGACCGAGTCGGAAACATTCATCGCGATAAATTCGAGGATGTCGGGATCGAGAATTGCACGTCGTTCTTGAGTCTTGGATTTGAGAATCTCGAGCCGTGATTGGAAACTGGGCTGTTCGATTTCGCAGACTAGGCCCCAAGTCAGTCGGCTGCGGAGGCGATCCATTACTTCGGTTAGTTCGCTCGGCGGACGATCGGAAGTGAAGACAAGCTGCTTACCTTTTTCGTGAAGGTCGTTAAATATATTAAAAAGTTCGATTTGGGTTTTGTCGCGATTTTCGAGGAATTGGACATCGTCAAAAAGCAGGACATCGATATCGCGAAATTTCTTTTTGAATTCATCAGCCTGAAATTTTTTGGAGGCGGCGACAAATTCGCGGGTGAATATTTCGGATGTTGTGAAAGCAACGATTTTGTTGGGGTCGTTGGTGAGAACTTCATGACCAATCGCAGAGAGGAGGTGAGTTTTGCCGAGTCCGACTCCGCCGTAAATCACGAGAGGGTTGTATGTCTGTCCAGGTAGGCGCGCGACGGAAAGTGCGGCGGCGTGGGCAAGACGATTTTCATCGCCTGGCACAAAATTCGCGAGAGTGTAACGCGGATTAAGCTTGGCGGAGAGGATGCCCGACCTAGTCAAAATGACTTCCTCGTGACCGCGTGCTTTGTAAACCTTTTTGTCTCCTGGTTTAGCGAAGACGGCACGAAGGTCAATTGTTCGAGGATCGATTCCGTCGCCCAGTGCTGCGTCGACCTCAATCTCGACTTCTTTAATTTTAGAATTTTCTTCTTCCGCGGCTTGGAGAATCTTGAGGGCGTATTTTTGGACAATCCAATCACGCGCAAAATTGGTGGGGACACCGACCACTAGAGTTTCGTTTTCAATAGTGAGGGCGGCGGTGTTTTGGAACCAGGTTAGAAATTGAGATTTTGAAATCGTCGGTTCAAGGCGGCGGAGAATCGAAAGCCAGAAATTTTTGTAGTCCACGAGAGGTTGTTAAAAATGTTCGAGTTGTTGGGAGTGTTCAAATGGATCGATGGAACATTTGGAACATCCCGATGGAGGAAACTCACTCTACAAAATTTTTATTCAGATTGCGATTGACCCCCTCCTCTTGAAGTCGCAGAATAACCAAAAACCTCTCGCCAAATTTTCTAAAAAAATTTTTAATCAGTTAACAAAATTTTTATGCAAGAAATTGAGTTTGTGGCTTTAGATTGCGAAACAACCGGTCTTGATTGCGAGAGAGATAACATCATCGAGCTAGGGGCTGTCAATTTTTCACTCTCAGAAAATCTGACGAGTTTTGATTCACTTTTCCATTCTCCGACGAGAATTCCGCAATTTGTCGAGCGCCTGACTGGTATCCAAAACTCTGATTTGGAGAGTGCGCCGCAATTCGCTGAGAAGTGCGAAGAAGTTCGAAAATTCTGCGAGGGTAAAGTTTTGCTCGGGCACAATCTTCCTTTTGATCTCGATTTTATCTCTGCCGCTGGTTTAGATTTACACCAAAATTCTGGGCTCGATACTTTCAAAATTGCCGGCTTGGTGCTCCCGCGGGGCGAGTCACTTTCGCTCGAAAATCTTTCGCAAAAATTTCAAATTCACCACGCAGAAGCGCATCGTGCTTTGGCTGATGCCGAGGCGACGCGAGATTTATTGCGAGTTTTGATTGCACTCGCCAAAAGTTTTTCCCCCGAAAAATGGGAGCGAATCGCGAATTTGAATTCCAAAAAAAGTTGGGTGCAAGATTTCGCTAAATTAGTTTTGGACAGTGATATTCAGGTCAAAAAATACGAGGCTGAAATTTCAGAAAATCTAGAAGTGAAGAATGATGTTGTCGAAAAGCTTTCCGTCGAATTTTCCGGTGCTCCAAAAATTATCGAAATTGCTGCTAGTCCGGCTGAGGTTTTCGCGGCAGCAGAAAGATTGAACCAGCCGACGGCACTTTTTTTCGGCAGTGAATTTGAAGTTCGGCAGCTTGGTGTGCCGAAAATTATTCCAGCTAAAAATTTCGTCGATTCTGCTAAGTTGGAAAATTTTTTGACTAAAAATTTGTCGAATTCGGAAATCTCGCTCGCGGCAAAATTAATCCTCCACTCTGATAAAACTCTGCCAGAGCTGAATCTCACGCGGGCAGAAGATTTTCTTTCAGACTTTGTCACTGCGGAAAAAATTCCACAGAATCTAGATTTTAAAGTAATTGTCTCGACGCACGTCGCGCTACCAGAGTTCCAAGATTCAAATCGCCTCAAAATTATTGTTGACGCTGTTGCTCTACCAGCAAACTTGTCTTGCCAGAATTCTCTCACTTTGGATTTTCCGACGCTGGAAGAATTGCTGCCGCAATATTCTGATAAAATTCAGATTTGGTGGGGGCTACTGGGACTACTTTTTCGCGAAGCTGCTCCGAAGTTTGGACGGCTGAATTTGGCGGAGGCGGGTGGGTTGCCGAGTTTTTCGAAAGTTATCGAGGCGGGTCGGAATTTGCTCGCCGAAATTTCCGAGTTGCTTCCGTCAAAAGTTTTCGTTGGTCTCCAAAATTTGCTCTCTGACTCGCCTGATTTTTTGCGAAGTATTCGTTCGAATTTCGCGAACGAAATCATACTCGCGATTGAGCCACTCAATTTCGCGCTACCCGACTTGTCCGACTCAATTTTGCTCGATGCGGCAGCGGATGCTGGGGACGATTTCCATTTTGCCAAAAGGCTGCTCCAATTGCCTGAAATTGTCGCGACTACATCGATTACTACCAAAGATGAATTACCTCGTTTGCTAGTCGCTGACGATGCTCCCGATCCGGCGACCCCGCAATTTTTTCCCGTGGTGGAAAAATTTCTCCTCAAAAGTCTTCCCCAATTTTCAGGAGTGACGGCGGTCGTTTTTCCCAATCGAATGGAGGCGGGCAATTTCACCGACCGGGCGACGGCGGAGTTAGATTTCCCAATTTTCTTTCGCAAAATCCCCTCATCGCAAAAATTAGCTGTTTTCGAAAAGGCGATGGTGATTCTCACGACTGGCAGTCGATTTTTTCCGTCGAATTTAAAAAATTTCATCAGCGTGAAGCTGCCTTTTATTGTTCGCGATGGTGCGGATTGGGAATCGGAGACTTTGCCGGCGACAGTGCTGCGTTTCAAAAAAATGTGGGCGAATTTTGCGAAATCTCCGCTGGCTGAAAAATTTGTCGTTCTAGACCCTCGTCTGCTTGGTAAACCTTACGGTGGGAATTTTCTGAAAGCGATTCCGCAAAAATTTGAGGGTGTTAAAATTTCGGGGTGAGTCCTCGGATTTCTTTTCGGCAGCGCAAAGTAAATCGCATCTTTTGTCGCATTTTTCGTCGGCGGCGGAATCAGCATCTCGAATCACGAGTTTTTCAAGCCAAGCGTAGATTTCGAAATTTGTTTACTATTCGCCAAAAAATAATTCTTGTTGTTGGAGTTTTCGCGACTGGTAGTCTGATTGGTTTTACGAATTTTTCTGGATTTTTCAATGTTGCAAAAGTCTCAGTTGCCCGTAGCTCGCTCGATCTCCCACTCTCGGAGATTGAACTTTCGATTCGTGATTTAGCTTTGGGTAAAAATATTTTCAGTGTTGATAAAGCTTTGCTCCAAAAAGCGGTTCTCGCAATGCGCGGTGATATTTCGCGCGTCAAGATTGTCAAAAAGCTGCCGCGGGAAATTCAAGTTGAAGTTTTCAAGTTTCCTATCGTGGCGGAGGTCGGTGTCGGTAACGAAAAAATTTATCTTAACGAAAAGGGCTTCGAAGTGAAGGGGGATTTTCCCGATCGAGATACTTTGCAGTTGGTTTTAGGTGAGGAAGTCCCATTAAGCGAACAAGAGAAAGATTTTCAAAGTTCCAAGCAAATTATTTCCGAAGACTATCTCAATTTTATTCGCGAGGCGGTTTTTTATTTTGAGTCTCTGACTGATCTTAAAATTCTCAACACTAAATATTTTCCAATCTCGCGTGAAGCGCATCTCAAAACCGAGAAGAATTTCAATATTTGGTTGGATTTGAATTACGATTTTCGCGAACAGCTTAATAAACTTGTCGTTGCGGCGGATGAATTGAAAATTGACACAAAAAAGTATGAGTACATCGATTTGCGAATTCCGGGAAAGATTTTTTATAAACCCAAATAGTTGAACCGATGTTCCCAACGCGGTAAAATCAGAATCTATTAACTTTCTTACGATGGCTGAAATTACTCTTACTGCTACGAATTTCGATTCCGAAATCTCGGACGGTGTTTTCCTTGTCGATTTTTGGGCACCGTGGTGTGGACCTTGTCAGGCGATGTTGCCAGTCGTCGCGGAGCTCGCGGATGAGCTGGAAGGTCGCGTCAAAGTCGGCAAAATTAATATCGACGAAGAGGGTGAGTTGGCACAAAAATTTGGTGTAATGTCGATTCCAACTTTCAAAATTTTTAAAAATGGCGCGGAAGTGGCGACGATCGTCGGTGGTATGTCGAAAGAAAATTTAATCGCGGAAATCGAAAAAGCTTTAGTCTAAAAATTTGCCGAGCAATCAACCTCCTGAAATCGACCCAGAAGAAATCTTTCGTAAGCTGAAGGAGGAGAATCCTGATTTGGGCAAAAAGGCCAAAGGTTTCGTGCGGTGGGTGATTATTCTTATCGTTCTCGGAAACATTCTTCCACTTTTCAAAGACTTTATTAACCCCTCTAATATGCAAGGAATCTCCCCACTTTTCTCCGGTCTCGGACTGATTCCGATTGTGATTGTTTTGCTCGTGATTTTTATCCGGCAGGTCAATCAGTTTGAGCGCGGGATTCTTTTCACATTCGGTAAATATTCCAAAACGGTTGATCCGGGGTGGCGGATAGTGATTCCGGTTTTTCAATCTTTAACCAAGGTTGATATTCGCGTGAAGGCGGTCGATGTGCCGGACCAAGAGGCGATGACAAAAGACAATGTTTCGGTTCGGATTAATGCGGTGATTTATTACAAAGTGAAGGACGCGGCGAAAGTGATTATCGAAGTTGAAAATTTTCGCAACGCGACCGCACAGCTCGCACAGACGACGATGCGCAATGTAGTCGGTGAGGTGCCGCTCGACGATGTGCTCGGGAAACGCGACGAGATTTCCAAAAAAATTCGGACGATTGTTGATGTTGCGACTGATCCATGGGGGATTGATGTCATCAATGTTGAGCTCAAAGATATTGGTCTCAATGACGAGATGAAACGCGTGATGGGCAAGGAAGCAGAAGCGGAGCGAGAAAAACGGGCAGTGATTATCAAAGCTGAAGGAGAAGTCGCAGCAGCAGAGAACATGGCGAAAGCTGCAAAGACTCTTTCTGGCGCGCCAGGCGCGCTGCATTTGCGGACTTTGCAATCGGTCAACGATCTTTCTTCCGACCAATCAAACACGACGGTTTGGATGTTACCAGTTGAGGCATTGCGGGCTTTGGAGGCTATTGCGAAAAAATAAAACCCCAAAATGTTTAAAAAGTTTCGTTTGCGTTTTGCGCGAAAGCGTGACGCGAAAGAGGTTGCAAAACTTTTTCGCGAGATTGATTCCAAATTTGATTGGCGTGATTTGATTCATCTGATTGGTGAAAAAAAAGTGGTAGTTTTGCGTGACAAGCAAAAAACTTTGGGAGCATTTTCTTTCATTAAGATTGGTTTGGGTTTGTTTTCGCTACTTTATATTCGCAAATTAGTGGTAGACAAAAATTTTCGGGGGAAAGGGTTGGGAGGGAAAATTTTGCGCAAGTTACGAGTTTTTACAAGGAAGAGAAAGGCGGGTGGATTTTTACTGTGGGCGCTGCCTCCCGCCAAAAATTTTTACCGCAAAAACAGACTTAAAAGTTGGTGGAGATTTTTTTGGTGGAGAAAAGATTAGCTGAAATATTTCACCAGCTTTTCGGCTTTGAAGTTTTCCACATCTAAACTGTTTTCTGCGAACTCTTTCACTTTGCGCGAGTAAGCGAAACCGACTGCGGGCACGCCGGCTAGTTTCGCTGAGATAAGAGAATGCAGACGCATTCCCACGATGACGTCGAATTTTTTCACTGCTCGGATTACGCCCTCCGCCGATTCAGGCAATTCTAAAACTTTCCACAGTTTTGCATTTCTCGAATTCCGACAAATTTTTCTCCAGACTTCGAAGTCACCTTTTCCAAAACTCGCAAAGGAGATTCTGGCGTGAGTTTTTTCCGAAATTTCGTTCAAGGCTTTGGCGATTTCTTCAAAAAATTCTTCCTCGATTTTAGGGAAACTTCTTAACGAGACCAATATTTTTATTACTCCATTTTTCTTCCACGCTTTCGATTTTGGGAATCGATTTATCAACCAAAAACTAGAATCCTTGTCTTGTTTGATTTTATTGTCAGCGATGCCCAATCTCTTTAGTTCTGCTGCGCTGGCTGTATCGCGTACCCCAATCCACTCCGCTTTGCACAAAACTTTGCGGGCAAAATCTTTGGCGTATTCACCTTCGATTTTACCCACGCTTTGTCCAATTAAAAAAACTGGTTTCCAAAAATAACGGGCCAGCAGAATGTGGATGCCCCAAATCCAAATTGCTCGGAAACCCTCCTCGTCGCTGAATAAACCCCCTCCCGGAAAAACTACTACGTCACATTTTTTCACTGCTTGCAGGCTGCGCCACCACCCTCTATGCCAAAAGCTTCGCCAACCGGTTGGCAAGTGAAGAAGCGCGTCCACGCCATGAAAGCGTCGTACCAAATTAGGATTGCCACCCAAAACCACTACTTTCGCTTTGGGTAATTCTTGGCCTAGCTTTTTCAAAAAACCTGCGAGGATTAGCTCATCACCCATATTTTCTGCCCCAAAGTTACCAACGAGCACAATTCGCGGCGCGGCTTTTTTTCCGCGAAGTTTATGGAAAGGCAAGGACAGTAATTTTTAAATTTTGTAATTTTAAATTCTAATTTTTAAAAATTAAGATTTGGGTTTTTATTTAAAAGTTGTAAAAATTTAAAAACTAAAAATTTTTAATAAAGTCTGCAATTGAAATAGTTTCTTGTTTTTCTTTCCCTCGTTCCCGCACGGTCAGTTTCCCCGACTTCGCTTCTTTCTCGCCCACGACAAGGAGGTAGGGGATTTTCATCAATTCCCCGTTACGCACTTTTTTCGAAAGCGAATCATTCGACAAGTCAATGCCAGTCCGCACTCCTTTTGATTTCAATTCCTTCATAATTTTTTCACCCTCTTTCGCAAATTCGCTCGCAACTGGAATTATTCGCGCCACTTCCGACTGTAAAAATAGGGGCAAGTCTCCTGCGGTGTGTTCGAGTAAAACCGCGAGAAATCTTTCGAACGAGCCGATGATTGCGCGATGAATCATCACGGGTCGGTGTTTCTCACCGTCCTCCCCGATGTAATTTAGGTCGAATCTTTCCGGCAAATTGAAATCAATCTGACAGGTGCCGAGCTGCCAGTTTCTGCCAATGGCATCTTTTACATTGAACTCAATCTTCGGTCCGTAAAAAGCACCTTCACCTTCTTTCACTCCCCAGTCGAGTTTCAATTTTCGCATCGCGTTTTCGAGGGCGTTGGTCGCTTTCTGCCAAGTCGTATCATCACCGATGGCTTTTTTCTCTGGCTTCGTCGCGATGAAAAGCTCAAAATTTTCAAAACCAAAAGATTTATAAACATCGGTCGTGTATTCGATTATTTTCACAATCTCGTCTTCGAGCTGCTCTGGCGTGCAGTAAATGTGAGCGTCGTCTTGGGTGAATTGTCGGACGCGCAACAAGCCGTGCAGTACGCCGCTTAACTCCAGTCGGTGGACGATCCCAAACTCGGCGTGGCGAATCGGCAGCTCGCGGTAGCTGGGGAGCTTCTCAGCGAAAAGTTGGCAGCCACCAGGGCAATTCATCGGCTTCACCGCAAATTCGCGTTCCTCAAAATCGGTGAAGTACATATTTTCCTTGAAATTCTCGTAATGTCCCGACTGCTTCCAAAGCTCACTGCTCAAAACAATTGGAGTAGCAATTTCCTCGTAGCCGCGTTTTTCATTTTCCGCTTTCATGAAATTAACCATTTGATCGTAAACAAACTTGCCACGCGGGTGCCAAAAGGCTGCGCCGGGAGCTTCGTGATGGAAAGAAAACAAATCTAACTTTTTGCCCAGCTCGCGGTGGTCGCGTTTGGCGGATTCTCGCATGCGCTCCTCCCACTCTTTGAGCTCTTCTTTGGAATTGAACGCGACGCCGTAGATTCTCTGCAGCTGAGGTCGTTCATTGTCTCCTCGCCAGTAACTACCAGAGATATGGGTGAGCTTCACGGCTTTGAGCTTGTTTGTGCTATCGATATGGGGACCTTTACACAAATCCACGAAATTGCCTGTTTTGTAAAAACTGACTTTTGTCTCGCCGTCTTCCTTCAAGCCCGCTACTAATTCGACTTTCAAGTCTTGCTTTGTTTTGTGCAAAAACTTTTCCGCCTCCTCGATTGGTTCCTCGTATTTTTCAAACTTGAGATTCTGTTTGATGAGGTGCTGCATCTTTTTTTCAATCAGCGGGAGGTCTTCTGGTATCAGCGTCCTCGGCAGCAGGAAGTCGTAATAAAAACCATCTTCGATTGCGGGACCGATCCCCAATTTCGCATCAGGGAACATTTCCAGTACCGCAGTCGCCAGGATGTGGCTGGCAGAGTGGCGGAGGGTTTCGTTGTCGATTTTGGAATCTTTATTCATAGTGAGGTGATTTTAGGATGAAGGGAGGGAATTGTCATGCTTTTTAGATTAAAGCTAAAATTCTGACATGAGTTCAGACAAAATCGCTAAGAAACGTTTGAAAGCAAAAATCAAACTCGCGAAAGCGAAACGGGGTAGCTCCTCACAATTACAGGACAAAGCTTCCCCGGCGCTGCGTTTCGCAGAGATTGTGCGGGGGCTGCTTTACATCATCGGGGCGAGCTCGCTCGCGTTGGCGGTCATTCTTCAAGAAAAGGGGACTTGGATTACGCTCGACGACATCGTGGAAAATTTACTCTTAATTCGCGTGGGGCAAATAGTGCTGATGGTGATTGCGCTGGCACTTTTCATTTACGGGCTAAAACACATTCGATTAGTTCGTTAGTTCAGTTGGTCATTGGTGAATTAGTCAGTTGGTCTTTTGCTTTGTTTAAATTTTTGTAAAGGAAACAGGCGGCTGATGATTAAGTCAAACCGCCTGTTGATGCTCTTGTACTGAAAGCATCCACACGGTTCCCTCCCAAAAGAAAAAAAGAGGGGTTAAAGTCCGCGTGTCCTAAAAATTAAACGATTTCGATGACTTCATTGGTAAAGACGTATCTCAGTCTTTGAACGAAACTGCGGACATCTTCTTCGTTTTCGAGTGGTGGAGCGGCGATTCGGAACGTCCGATGCCGTCCCTCCGCCTCGGAGTCGGCATAGAAGCCTCGTCCTGCCTGGAGCTTTAAGTTGGCGTTTTTGGCTGCCAGTTCAATCATTTTGTCGGATGACCATTCGGGGGCGACAACCTGCCCCCAGAAAAAGTAGCCGCCCTGTGGTTCGGCATGTAGTTGGATAAAATCCCCAAGATATTTTGGGAACAGCTGTGCGATTTCTCGCACGATTGGTCCAACCCTTTTCCTTAGAAATTCAGAATGGGACTCGATGAGTCCGTCCTGGACAAGAGGTTCGAGAATCGTTGAAGCTAGGACTGGTTGTGAGATAAACAACTGCGCCGGGGAGTTTTTGCTATTCAACAGGAACTCCATCACCCATGCTGGAGCGATGGAGTAGCAACTCCGAACGCCGGCCAAGTTGATGATTTTTGTGAGGCTGTTCATTGAAATGACAACCTCGGGATTCTTGTCCGCGAGATTAAACAGTCGTGGCGGTGGCTCATTGCCATACCACAGCTGTTCGTAGGGGCTATCCTCAATAATGACGAAGCTAAATTGTTTCGCCAAAGTGAGGACTTTATGACGAGCCTCCGATGACCAGACAGCTCCGAGAGGGTTGCTGAAAGTTGGAATTACATAATAATAATCTAACCGGTGGGCAACTCCCTGGAGTACCCGATGATCCGGTCCGTCTGGTCCTTCGGGAATGCAAACGACATCAATTTTGTTTGGTACATTTAACCGCTCGTAAAAGCGGTTTATTTGAGCAATGGTTTTTATTGCTCGATCGTAGGTTACGACCGGTACCCCGATAACCACTTTGGCTAACGGGTCAAAAACCCCACTGGTTTGATAAGTGTCGTAGTTTTTGCGCCGCAGAGCTGCTTCCAAGGTCCAACGGAATGCGAGCATACCGCCGGGTGAGATGAATACATTGTCTACGGAGACGCCTTCGCGTTTTGCGAAGACTTCGCGCAGGCCGGGATGGCCAAGGGCTCCACCGTAATATCCGGCCAACTTTCCCGCGTCTGCCATGATGGCTGGGCCGGCTGCTTCTGCCAATTGTTTTATTGGTGCGAGTGAGGCGGGTGGTGATCCTCTCGTCACATCTAGATGTTTTTCAAACATGATTTTTATCCTCCATAAAATGTTTTGCCCACCGTCGTGGGCTTTTGATTTAAAAATTCTTTCCGGAAAAAACTTTTTTAGCATCGATTTGCGGTTTGATTATTTTTTTAACCTCCTTTCGTTTTTAGTTATTTTTCCTTCGCAAATCTCCGCCAACCTAGATTCAATTTTCAATTTACAGTGTGCAATGTACAATGATTTTTTTGAATACAGATTGGCAGAGACTGCGATATTTCATGAAACATAAAGCATGGAACATGAAACATTTTTTATACTTTTTTAATTACACGAACTTTATTTAAATGCGTGGATGTCAAGGAGCGTTTTCCGCCGCGGTATTCGCAAAAGCAAATCCGGCGCGGAATTCCGAACTATCACCAACTTGTGGTCAGAGTATTTGCCTAGCAAATCTCTGAAAGTCCGGTTAGTAAAATTAACCTTTTTTAAAAGTTAAGTCAAACAAGTTTTTCAGGTTCAGTCTAGGTAATAAGGGTTTTTAGTCTTAGGACGAGGCTTCCTCCAACGCCGTGATTACACCTCGTACTTTCTTCGCCACTTCTTTAAATTCATTCCGTGGCACGCTGTCGGCGACGACTCCGGCTCCCGCTTGCACAGTTGCTTTTCCGTTCGCTGCGAAGAGGCTGCGTAGATTCACTGCCAAAACACAATCACCAGTTAACGAGAAAAATCCGACGGCGCCAGCGTAGGGTCCGCGGGGATCAGGCTCCAGCCGGCGAATAATCTTCATCGTTTCAATCTTCGGTGCGCCGGAGACCGTGCCCATCGGCATCTGGGCGGCGAGGGCATCGAAGGCGGTTTGGTCTTTCCTCAACTTTCCGACAACTTCGCTCGCGATGTGCTGGACGTGCGAAAACTTTTTAATCACCATCATTTTGCTCACCTTCACGCTGCCGAATTCACAAACTTTGCCGACATCATTGCGGGCGAGATCGACGAGCATCATATGCTCAGCTTTTTCTTTTTTGTCATTCAATAATTCTTTTGCGAGAGCCGCGTCGATTTTCGCATCGCCGGTCACTTTTCTCGTGCCGGCGAGTGGATAATTTTCCACTCTTCCGTTTTCCACCCTGACAATCAGTTCTGGCGAGCTGCCAATCAGTTCGCGTTTCCCGAACTGTAGATAAAACATGTGGGGGGAGGGATTCACTTCGCGGAGTTTCTCGTAAAACTGCAGTCGGTCGCCTGCCAAATCAAAAAAGTATTTTCGTCCGATTACGAATTGGAAAGTGTTACCAGCGAAGATTTCCTTTTTGCCAGTTGTCACTGCTGCTTCAAAATCTTTTTGGCTGCGGTTTTCTCCTTTTGCCGTTGCTTTGAATTTTCGCTCGGCTCGCAACGGCTTCCGTAAAATTTTCTCGAGCAACTTGCTGCGGTCTTTCGATAAATAAAAATATTTCAACTCTTTTTTGCGTTTATCAAAAATCAGACCGTCAAAATAAAGTCCGAATTCAAAATCGGGGAAATCGGGGTGCTTTCCAAAATCAACTGCTGGTTCGAAATAACGGGTTGCTTCGTAAGTCAGGTAACCGAAAAGCCCACCACGGAATCCGGGACCTTTTGGCAGTTTTGGCAGAAAAAGTTTCAAGGCTTCGTAAGGATTCGGAGTAGGGAATGCTTTACCATCCACAATTAACCGTCCTTCCTCGGACTGAATAATTGCGTGAGGTGAAAAACCGAGATAGCTTTTGCGCGAAAAATCGTCGTACTCGCCCAAGGATTCCAACAAAAAAGTGGTGTCAAAGTTTTGTTTCAACCGCGCAAAAATACCCAACAAGTCGAGACCTGTTTTAATTTTCTTTTCGCGGTACTTTAGTTTTTTGGGCGAGAGTTTTTCCGCGAGCAAAAAAAAACTCTTTTGATTCCCGCGCGAAATTCCCATCAAGACTTTCCAAATTTTATCCACATCTTTCTTCTCAATCCCCAATTTCTCGCCTTCTTTTTGTAATTTCGCGATTAACTCCTTTTCGCGTTTCGCATCTCGGATGGGTTTTCCTACGCGAATCTTCATCGCGGCGACTTCGGTCGCGAGTTCGCTCCGACTGGCGAGCAACTTCAAAATATTCGAATCGAGCGAATTAATCTTTTCGCGAACTTCTTTCAAACCCATGCCGCCATTTTAACATTTTGGATGTTAAAATTATTTTCCGATGCTTACGAAACGTATCATCCCGTGTCTCGATGTCGATCAAGGGCGAGTCGTGAAGGGCAAAAATTTTATCAATCTGCGCGATGCGGGCGAGCCGACTGAGCTTGCTAAGTTTTACGATTACGAAGGGGCGGACGAACTCTGCTTCCTCGATATCACCGCTTCTTCCGATTCACGCGAGACAGTTATTGAAATGGTTGCAGCAGTGGCGAATCAAGTTTTTATTCCATTTGCGGTCGGCGGTGGAATTCGTTCGGCAGTCGATGCGCAGAAAATTCTCGCGGCAGGAGCGGATAAAATTTCCATCAATTCGGCGGCTGTCGAAAATCCAAAATTGATTCGAGAGATTGCTGAGGCAATCGGGAGTCAAAATCTAGTTTTAGCGATTGATGCACGTAAAAAGAAGAATACAGAATGCAGAATGCAGAATGCAGTTGTGTGGGAGGTGGTTACTCACGGTGGGAGAAAAGATTCAGGATTGGATGTTGTCGAGTGGGCGAAGCAGGGTGCGAAATTAGGCGCAGGTGAAATTCTACTTACCTCGATGGATGCCGATGGGACGAAAAAAGGTTTTGATATTCCGCTTACCCGTGCTGTTTCGGAAGCCGTAAAAATTCCGATCATCGCTAGTGGAGGGGCGGGTTCAGCTGAGGACTTCCTCGAAGTCTTTCAAAAAACTTCGGCAGAGGCGGCTTTGGCGGCTTCGATTTTTCACTTTAAGGAGACCTCAATTTTGGCAATCAAAAAATTTCTCGCGGAAAATAAAATTCCAGTTAGAATTAAGCTATGAATAAAATCGAAATCGATTTCGAAAAAATGGGTGGGTTGATTCCGGCGGTTGTTCAGGATTCGGAAACCGGTGAGATTCTTATGCTGGCCTTTCAAGATCAAGAAGCTTACGAAAAAACTTTGGCAAGTAATGAAGTTTATTTTTTCTCTCGCAGTCGGAATGAATTATGGAGAAAAGGGGCAACGAGTGGAAATGTTTTGAAAGTCGTTGAGGTACTGGCCGATTGTGATGATGATTCAGTTTTGATTAAAGTTCAGCACGATGAAAATCTGAAGGCTTGCCACACTGGCGAGCGAAGTTGTTTTTTCAAAAAAATAAAATGAATGAGACGGAACGAATTTTGGCGGAAAAACTTTTCGGTGTTTTTGGAAAATTGCGGGACGGTGATTTTCCAAATTCTGGAACGACCAAAATTTTGAAAGAAAAAGATTCTGAATTTTTTCAAAAAAGAGCGGAAGAGGAATTTACCGAGTTGGCCGGTGTAGTCGATGGCAGTCATCGTCACTCCGATGATTTCGAAAAAGATCTTTTGCTCGAATCATCGCAAGTTTTTTATTGGTTAGCTTTGGCGGCGATTGTGGAGCATAAAAGTTTCGAAGAATTTGAAAAGATTTTCGCCTCTGAAATTTTCCGTCTTGAAAAAATTCACGCTGATAAAAAAATTCCGCTCATCAAAACCTTTGAAAAAGATTTGAAGGAATGTGAGGAGAAAGGTTATTTGTGAGCCTCCCAAAATTTTGAGACTGACCGACTCTCATGAACGCCGCGAATTGTTTTCGCGAGGAGATCAGCAATCGAGAGGATTTTTATATT
Source organism: Candidatus Altimarinota bacterium (assembly GCA_021735425.1). Taxonomy (GTDB): domain Bacteria; phylum Patescibacteriota; class Gracilibacteria; order JAHISY01; family JAHISY01; genus JAHISY01. Next base: position 43,391 of record JAIPGZ010000006.1, read on the forward strand.
TTTTAATTTGCCGAAGTTCTGTGGAATCGAATCGGTGAAAATAATTTCCTCGAATTTAGCCATCGCCAATTTTGTGAGCGCATCACTCGACAAAACCGCGTGAGTGGCAGCGAGGAAAACTTTTTTAGCCCCATTTTTACGTAAAGCTTCTGCAGCCGCTGCGACCGAACCAGCGGTGTCGACGAGATCGTCGAAAATAATCGCTGTTTTGCCATTCACATCACCGACGACTTTTTGAATCTCGGCTTTGTTGTGAGCGGGTCGTGACTTGTGCAGGATCGCCAAGGAAGCTCCCAAAAGTTTCGCCAGTTTGTCGGCATTCTTCGCACCTCCTGAGTCGGGTGCGACTACTACCAAATCTTTGAGGTGTTTTTTCTCGAAATAATCGAGGAAAAGTTTTTTGGCGGTGAGGTTGTCGACTGGCTTCTCGAAGAAAGCTTGTGTCTGGTCGGAGTGGAGATCGAGGGTGATGATGTGTTTGGCGCCGGCACACTCGATCAGGTTCGCGACGAGTTTCGCCGAAATCGGTTCTCGTGAATCGGTAATTTTGTCCTGACGAGCGTAGCCGAAATGCGGGATGACGACATGAATGTATTTAGCGAGACTGCGTTTCAGCGCATCGATGATTAAAAATAACTCCATTAAGTCCTCATCTACATTTTGGGTTGCGCTCGAAATCACAAAACAATTGCAACCCCGGACGCTTTCTCCGATTTGTACATATTTCTCACCACAAGCGAATTTTTTCGTGAAGAGCTTACCTTCTGGGACTCCAGCTTTTTGACAAATCTTTTTCCTTAAATTTCGCGAAGAGGTGGTGGAAAAGATTTTGAGAAATTTGAGGTCAGACTTCATAGTAAAGACATTTTAACAAAAAAAAGCCTCGTGAGAAACGAGGCTTTTAGTTTTAGAAAACGTAAAAATTATCATCATTCCGTCAAGTGGTTAGATTGGCCTCGCCAGTTGACGCGACCATATCTACGAGAGCATTTACTAAGATAGAGGCAACCAAAATTATAACGATGCCGATTGCCGCATACATAATGAGTTTCTTGGCTTTGTTGATGTTTTCATCGTTGCCAGCTGAAGTGATGTAAAGGAAGCCACCATAAATCAAAAAGCCAGTAGCGATGAGTCCGAGGAAAAGAAGCACCCAATTAATCATTTTGAGAATCAAAGCTCTCAGACCAGATTCGCAGAGACCTTGATCAATTTGCCACTGAGTACAGGTAGCAGTGATTTCATCAGCGTAAACAGGCTGAGCAGTCGTCAGAGCCATTGAAGAAACACCACAGAGGGTGATTAGACCGAGAACGAGAGCTTTAATTTTGGTGGACATTTTGGGAGGGGTTAAAGTTAATTCGCAAAGAATTTTAACCAAAAGGAAGATGAAAGCAAAATTTTTATTTTTGATATTAGTCCATGGTTGTTATCAAAATTAAATACTATTAAAAGTCAAGACAAAATTGGTAAAATACAACATTAAGGCTTAAATATAGTAAATAATTCTCATGGGAATCTTGAATTTTAGAAAGTCTCACACCGCGAATCTTATAAAGATTAGAATACTAAAATTAAAAAAAATCAACTCAATTCCACAGATTTAAACCAAAATTCCAATTTAATTTGCTGTGAAAACAATTCGATTAATAGGGGTTATCTTGAGTAAATTCGTTAGCGTAAACCTGCTGACCTAATCCAGGTGTTGATGTTAAAATGATGAAATTCCTTTTTTGCTTATGTCGAAATGGTAAATCGGTCGTTTGATTGTTGCTAGCGAAAAATTTTGATATCAAGGAGGTCATCGCTCGGTTGATTTTTTTGTGAACACAAAAATTCTCCAAGACCTCGCAGCTGAACACAAAAATTCCTCACTAGAATTTGCGCTTAGATTTCTCAAAATCTAAACTTGCACCAACTTAAAAACACACCCCTTGCCAAGAGATAGCGTGGTCGTCGGTCTCGATATCGGGAGTAACAAGATTCGCACTGTAATTGCGAATGTTGACGAGCGTGATGTTTTACCGAATGTGGTTGGGGCGGGAGTTTCGCCGTCGGCGGGATTACGCAAAGGCGCGATTGTCGACGTCAACGAAACTATTTCAGCAATTACTGCTTCCCTCGAGGATGCGGAAAGAATGAGCGGTGATCCGATTCACCACGCCGTTGTCGCGGTCAGTGGTGCGCATCTTGCGTCATTAAATTCTCGCGGCGTAATCGCGGTTCCGCATGGCGGTGAGATTTCTCAGGCCGATGTTGAGCGAGTTCTTGAGGCGGCACAAGCGGTCAATATCCAAGCCAACCGACAGATTCTCCGAGTCATTCCACAAAATTACACCGTCGACGATCAGACTGGGATTCGCAACCCGCTTGGGATGAAAGGTGTCCGGCTCGAGGTTGAGGCGCACATTATTACTGGGTTGACTCCAGCCTTGAAGAATTTGGAAAATGCAGTTCATCAATCAGGCGTTGACGTTGACGACTTCATTCCGGCATCGCTTGCCGCCGCTGAGGCGGTTCTTTCTAAACGCCAAAAAGAACTCGGCGTTGTTGCGGTTGACATCGGAGCGAGCTCGACCGGTGTTTCAATTTACGAAGAAGGCGTCGTGATTGGGACTTTCGTTTTGCCAGTCGGCGGCGACTCCGTCACCAACGATGTCGCGATTGGGTTGCGCACCAGCATTGATGCGGCGGAAAAATTAAAAATTGAATACGGCACTTGCAAGCCAGCGGACGTTTCCGAAAGAGAGACGGTCGATCTTGCCGCTATTTCTAAAGCCGATTCGCAAATTATTGACCGAAGGCAACTTGCTGAGATTATTTACGCCCGTTACCACGAGATTCTTTCCATGGTAAATGAAAAATTAGCCGAGCTGGATCGAGATGGGCAATTGCCAGCTGGGGCGGTGATTACCGGCGGCGGTGCTAAAATTCCCGAGCTAATTGAGCTTGCGCGCGAGACTCTTTCTCTGCCAGTTCAAATTGGCTTCCCGGCCGAAGTGGACGGAGTCGTCGACAAGATTGACGACCCGAGCTACGCGACTGCGATTGGCTTAATTCTTTTTGCTGCCAAAGGTGGTCCATCGCGGAGTTATTCTGTTGCGAATGTTGACTTCGGGAGGATTTTTGAGGGAATAAAAAATTTCTTCAAGAAACTTCTGCCGTAGCCAAAATTTGTTCACGAAAAACTTCCGTCTATAAAAAATTTAATTTATAATTCTCAACCTAACCCCCTCAAAATGTCTGACAGTCTCAAAAATCTTTTCGGTGCGAAGCCTCGCAGTGACGATTCTGCGACCGAGGTGAGCCCCGGTATTTCTCCGGTCGCCAAAATTAAAGTGATTGGCATCGGTGGTTCTGGTTGCAATGCGCTTAACCGAATGATTAAGGCACAAGTTTCCGGTGTTGATTTCGTGGCCGTTAATACAGACGCTCAGGCGCTTTATCACAACAACGCACCGACCAAGATTAACATCGGTAAAGGGACGACACGCGGACTTGGTGCTGGTTCTGATCAAAATGTTGGTAAAAAGGCGGCAGAAGAATCTTCCGAAGAAATTCGCTCCCACTTCGAAAATACCGACATGGTTTTCATTACCTGCGGAATGGGAGGCGGTACGGGTACTGGGGCGGCTCCTGTCATCGCTGAAATGGCGAAAGAGGCAGGTGCGCTGACGGTCGCTGTCGTGACGAAGCCCTTTGCTTTCGAGGGAGAGAGACGGGGTGAAAGAGCAGTCACTGGTATTACTGAGTTAAAAGAAAAAGTAGACACTTTGATTACGATTCCTAACGACAAAATTCTTTCCATCATCGATAAAAAAACTCCAATTCATGACGCTTTCACGGTTGTTGACGATGTTCTCCGACAAGGTGTCCAGGGTATCTCGGATTTGATTACCATTCACGGTATGATCAATGTCGATTTCGCGGATGTTAAAAATATTATGCAAAATGCTGGTTCAGCGTTGATGGGTATCGGTTACGGCACTGGCGAAAATCGTGCGGTTGAGGCGGCGCGGGCAGCGATTGATTCACCGCTGCTTGAACAACAAATTGATGGAGCAAAGGGCTTGCTATTCAATGTTACCGGTGGCAACGATCTCTCGATGTTTGAAGTTGATGAGGCAGCGAAAGTTATTACCGCTGCGGCTGATCCGGGAGCCAACATCATTTTCGGTGCGGTCATCGACGACAGCTACACTGGTGAAATCAAAATCACCGTTATTGCGACTGGCTTCAGCGAAAAATCGGCAGCTTCAGTCGCGGCGAAACGTAATGTGGCATCACGCTCTTTTGGCGCGCCGATGCAGGCAGCTTCGCAAGAAGAAGATCTCGAAGTGCCAGCCTTCATTCGCAAAAAAATGAAGAAATAGTAATGGTTTAGATGGTCATTAGTCAATTAGCGAAGGCGGGGCGAGAGCTCCGCTTTTGTTTTTGTTAGAATCTCCGCAATGCTAAGGATTGATATCATCACGATTTTCCCCGAGAGTTTCGAATCAACTTTGAAATCGAGTATTCTCGCTCGGGCGATTCGGCTCAAAAAAATTCAAATCAAGTTGCACCAGTTACGTGATTTCGCTAAAAATAAATGGCGGAAAGTTGACGACCGACCCTTCGGTGGTGGGGCCGGAATGGTGCTGACTTGTCAGCCGCTTTTCGATGCTGTCAAAAAAATTCGTGGGCGTTCCAGTAAAAAAATTCCGGTAATTTATTTCACTCCACGCGGCAAGAAATTTGACCAGCCAATTGCTGAAAAATTCGCTGAAAAGTTTGAAAGAATAATTTTGGTTTGCGGTCATTACGAGGGTGTTGATCAGCGCTTCATTGATTCACTCGTCGATTTCGAAATCTCGCTCGGTGATTTTGTTCTCACTGGCGGTGAATTACCCGCTTTAGTTTTCGTCGATGCAGTGGCTCGGTTGATTCCTGGTGTGGTCGGCAAAATAGCTTCTGTCGAGGAGGAAAGTTTTTCCGAAAAGCTAAATCGCAAAAAGGAATATCCCCACTATACTCGACCGGAAAATTTTCGTGGTTTGAAGATTCCTAAAGTTTTACTTGGCGGGAATCATGCCCAAATTCGCACTTGGAGAATACGCAAAACAGAATAGTTTTTCAGGTTGAAATCTTGTAAAAAGTGGGTAGAATACTGCTCTCGAATTTCAAAATGAAAACACTCAACCAGCTTTTCGAAGAATTCGTCAAAGTCGGACGCATCACATTTCGTGTAAAAGTTATTCCAAAATCAGCAACCAATGCGATCGTGGGATTTCTTGACGAAGAGACTCTCAAAATTCGCGTCGCTGCGACTCCTGAAAAAGGAAAAGCCAATTTGGAGTTGAAAAAATTTTTGGCTGAGGAGTTTGAAATTCCAAAAGAGAATATCGAAATTCTTTCTGGCGCTAGTGATCCGCTCAAATTGATTCGTCTCGAAAAATGAGTTTGACCGACTCGTTCGAGCTCGCAGAATTCCTTCGCCAAAATTCCTTACGACCGGATTATGCTCTCGGTCAAAATTTTCTCGTGGATGAGAAAATTCTCACCAAAATTCTCGAGGCAGGAGAGTTGAAAAAATCGGACGAACTGGTCGAAGTCGGGGCAGGACTTGGTGTTTTGACTAAACAATTATCCGCAAAGGTTCGCAAAGTTACTGCGCTTGAAATCGATCGGAAAATTTTTCCGACACTTCAAAAAAACCTAGCTGATTGTAAAAATGTCGAGCTGCACAATCTCGATATTCGTCATTTCTATCAATCGAAAAAGAATTTCAAACTCGTTGCGAATATTCCTTATTATCTGACTTCGCCGATTCTTCGAAAATTTTTTATTGAGAATTATCCACCTGAGCTGACTGTTCTCCTCGTCCAAAAAGAAGTCGCCGAGAAAATTTGCGCCACCAAAAAATTGTCGGTGCTCGCACTCGAAGTTCGGATTTTCGGCGAGCCGAAGATTGTTGCGATTGTTCCGCCGTCGAGTTTTTTGCCGCCTCCGAAAGTCGAGTCGGCGATTCTCAAAATTTCTCTCAAAAAAAATCCGCTAGTTCCGCATGCCGATATCGTAGATTTTTTTAAGATTGTTCACGCCGGATTTCGTGCGCCTCGCAAAAAAATTTGGGGGAGTTTTGCGGCGGGTTTCGCTGGCAAAAAAGAAGTTGCTCAAAAAATTCTCGAGCTTGCAAAAATCGATCTCAATCTCCGACCAGAAGATTTACAAATTGCTGATTGGCAAAAAGTTCTCGCTGCTTCTCGAGAAGTTGTTTCCGGATAATTATTTTTTGCGATTTTTTTTAGCAATGTTTTTCTCGACGATTTCAGAGATGGTTTTGGCTTTTGAAAAAAGAAAGGCGAGCATTTTAGTCGGCTGAATCAAGATATTGTTGGCTTGTTTAGCTACTCGCTTCATAGCTTTGGTCGTCTCGCCGATGTCACGCAAAACGAAAATCGCGTAAAAAAGAGCAATTGATAGGAAAATTGCAATCATCCCAAATCCGACCGCGAGGGAAAAATTCAAAATGTCTTTAGAAGTTTCAAACATCGTACACAAATTTAGCTCAAAGATTTTACAAGCGCAAATTTATTCCGCCAACTTTTTTTTCAACAGCTCATTTACTTTTGCGGGATTGGCTTGTCCTTTCGATAACTTCATTACTTCGCCGACGATGGCGCCCAGCGCTCGTTCTTTCCCATTCTGAAAATCCGCAATTGCATCTGGGTTCTTGGTAATCGCCTCGTCCAAAAGCTTTTCAATCTCACCGCCGTCAGAAATTTGCTTCAAACCTTTTGACTCGATAATTTTCTCGACTGCTTGACCGGTCGCCCACATTTCCGGAAAAATCTCTTTTCCGATTTTCCCTGAAATTTCTCCAGTCGAGATTTTTTTTACGAGCTGTCCTAAATTCTCTGCCGTGATTTTTTGTTCTTCGATCGTAATCTCCGCTTCATGTAGTCGTGCCAAAAGTTCACTCAAAATCCACGCCGCAGATTTTTTAGCGTTTCCCGAAATTTTCGCTACTTCCTCAAAATAATTTGCCAGATTTTTTGACTCGGTGAGATTTCGCGCGTCGTCATCGGTGATTCCCAATTCTGCTACGAATCGTTCTCGGCGGGCGAGTGGAAGTTCGGGCAGTTCGCTTCGCAAGCTCTCGACGAATTCTTTTTCTAAAACGAGTGCTGGAATATCAGGTTCAGGGAAATAGTGGTAATCCGCTGCAGACTCTTTCGCTCGCATCAAAAAAGTCTCACCCTTTTCTTCATCCCAGCCGACAGTAGAATCACTATCCGGAATTTTATTGGCTGACCACAATTTTTTTTGTCGTCCAATTTCAAAATCAATTGCTGACTCGAGGGCGCGAAAAGAATTTAAGTTTTTGATTTCTGCTCGTGGATTCAATTTATCCGTACCGACTTCACGCAAACTCACTGATGCGTCGAAACGCATTTCGCCTTTGAAAAGATCGGCATTCGAACTTCCCACAAATTGTAGAATTTTTTGAATCTCTTCGGCATAAATTTTCGCCTCGGCCGCACTCCGTAAATCTGGTTCGCTCACAATCTCCATTAGTGGTGTGCCGGCGCGGTTGTAATCGCAAAGTGAAAAATTTCCGACGTGGCTGAGCTTTCCGGCGTCGTTTTCGAGGTGGAGGCGAGTGATTCCAATTTCTTTTTTTTCACCATTCAAACTAATCTCAACTTTCCCGTTCACCGAAATTGGCTCATCAAACTGAGAAATTTGGTAGCCATATGGTAAATCAGGATAAAAATAATTCTTTCGATCGAACTTCGAGTTTCGTGGAATTTCACAATTTAGCGCCAACGCAGCTTTCACTCCTAGTTCGAGCGCCTTTTTATTTGGTACTGGCAGGACTCCTGGTTGACCAGTGCAGACTGGGCAAATCCGAGAATTCGGTGGTGCGCCAAAAGCGTTGTTGTCGCAACTACAAAACATTTTCGTCTTAGTGGCGATTTGTGCGTGAATTTCGAGACCGATAATTGCTTCCAGCTTCACCGCGAGATTTTAGCTCAAGCTGCGACTTTTTTGCAGAATTCGATCACTTTTTTCGGAATATCGACCGCACTTGCTTCAAGCAGACCGTGAAATTCAACTCCTGAATTTATCTCCACAACTTTTAACCCTTCTCTCGTTTCGACCAAATCGACTCCGAGTAGTGCAGGTTCTGCGCTGACTGCTCGTGCAGCTTGTTGCACCAGTTTTGCGAAAGGTTTGGTGATTTTGAAATTCTCGACATTCGCACCTCGTGCGGTATTGGTAATCCAGTGACGCGATTTTCGCCGCATCGCTGCGATGACTTCATCACCGATGACAATTGCTCGCAAATCGCTGCTGTCTTTTTTCTCAATGAATTCCTGAATATAAAAAATCTGGGAATGGTTAATCCCACCGAGAATTTTTTTGTGCTCTAAAATTGTTTCCGCCGCGTCGCGATCATTGATTTTACTCAACAATCTTCCCCAGCTCCCGACGACTGGTTTCATAACGATAGGATAGCCCCACTTTTCAATTGTCGCTAGTGCGGAATCTTCGTCGAAACAAACCTTGGTTCGTGGTGTCGAAATTTTATTTTTTGCCAGTTCTATCGAGGTCAAAAACTTGTCACCACAAATTTGAATTGTCTCAAAATTATTCAAAACTTTTTTCCCTCGACCTTCCAAAAATTTAGCGAGGTAAAAGTTTTTGGTGTGGCTGACGCTTCGCAATAAAACTAAATCGCAACCCAAAACAGTCGAATTTTCGTGCAAATCAAGTTCGATTTCGTTGTCTCGAATTTTCACCAGCTCAATCGAAGGATCTTTTTCTGCCTCAGCAAAAAGCGCCTTTTCCTCCATTCGCGGGTGCGAGTAAAAAATTCCTAATTTCATAAAAGTATTTTAAAACAAAAAATTTATTTTTCAAGCGAAGCTGATGATAAATTTTTCGAGAGCCAATGCGAATTCTCCTGGGTTAGCTGAGGAGTAATTCAGTTTCCCAGTTTTGATTCCGACATCGATTTCCAATAACTTTGAGTGTGCCGCCAAAAGTTCAGCTTCTGAAAAATTTCGCAATTGTCTCATCGAGGTTTGTACCACAAAGGGATGCAGTTTCAAATCGTGCGCGATTTCAAATGGAGATAGTTTGCGACTAGCAAGTGCTTGGAGGCTCAACAAAATTCTAAATTGTCGAACAACCATAAAAAAAATTTGAATCAAATTCTCACCGCGACTGACGATGTCATGGAGATCTGCGAGTGCATTCCCAATCTTCCGTTCGCCAATTGCATCAGTGAGATTAAAGACGGAAGTGTGCAGGTTGGGATGAGTAAGCAGCTTTATGTCGTTAACAGTAATTTTTTCTCCATCCGCAAAAGTTTTTAATTTGAGAATCTCATTCTCAGCAGCTTCACAATCTCCGAGTGTAAAAGTAGATAATAGTTCTACTGCAGCTGGGTCAAATTGTAGTTTCTGTTGGGCAACTTGGCTATATAGCCATTTTTTGAATTCGGCTGGTTTCGGCAGTGGAAATTTTTTCACCGTACCATTTTTTTTAAAATTTTTGAAAAGTTTCTTTCGTGCATCCACACTTTTGGCAGTCAAAATTAGCTCACAAGTTTCTGGGGGCTGTTCTAAAAAATTTGCGAGTTGGTCGGCGCTTTTTTTGAAATCGAAATCTTTTACGATTGTTAGGCGACTGTTGCCTAAAAAAGGGGGAGTCTCACAAGCTGAAATTATTTCCGATTCGCTTGTCTCTTTGGCATCGAAAATGGCGAGATTCAAATCTCCCTCATTTTTTTTAAAATTATCGACGAGCTGATTTAATTCTTGACGAAGCAAGTAGGAATTTTCGCCAAAAAAGAGGGTGGCAGTCATCAGTTTTTTTGAATAAATTTAGAGCTAGGAGTTCGAATATTTCCTTTTTTTAGAAGCTCTACAAAAATTTTTGTGAGTTTTGGATCGAACTGTTTTCGGCTGCCAGACTCTAATTCTCGAATTGCTTCGACTCTGCTCATTTTGTGACCGTAGCTCCTCCGTGTCACCATCGCGTCGTAGGAATCCGCGATTGTGAGGATACGAGATTCGAGTGGGATAACTTTTCCTTTCAGGCGGCTTGGATAGCCGCTACCATCCCATCTTTCATGATGATGTTGGATAATATGAGCAGTGGACTTTAAAAATCTCACTCCAGAAACGATTTTTTGACCGATGACTGGGTGTTTCTCTAGCTCCCTTGTTTCGTTTTCTGTAAGGACAGTGCGTTTTTGGAGAATGCCTTGATCGATGACTACTTTGCCGACATCGTGTAGTAGTCCGGCGTAGCGTAAATTGGTAATTTTTTGTTCGTCCATGCCGAGTTTCCTGCCAAGTTTCACTGCGTAGCTAGAAACTCGTAATGAGTGTCCGCGTGTGTAAATGTCCTTTTCTTCGAGACTAGTGACGAGCGCAGAGATTAATTCGAAATGGATGAGCTGTTCTTTTTTGCGTAGCTCGCGATTATCCTTGATTTTTTCTTCGAGGGAGGCGGCGTAATTACGCGACTTTTTCACAGCTAAACGAACTTCACTTTTGAGTTTTTGGTTGAAGTTTTGAGTTTTTTGTAGCGCGCGTAATTTAGTGATTCCACTTTCGATTCGATCTCCGACAGTGAAGTAAAAATCAAGATCGTTTTTGCGAATAATCTTTGTGGGACTATATTCTGCGACAATCACTCCTAGTGCAACTGTTTGACCAAGCATAGGAATTATTAGCAACCGTCGAACTCCAAAAATTTTTGTGAACGCAGGAGGGATTTCTTTTTCATCAAGGTTGGCGATTCGTTTACTGCTTATGACTTTTTTGATCCAAAAATCAAGTTTTGGTATTTTGCTAGCTGGTGTGATTTTACTCACGAGTAGGTTGCTTGCATTGGAGTGAGCTACCAGAATGGTTTCTTTGCCGTCTGGGTCAACGAGATAAATTCCCACCCTTTTGAATTCGAGATCCTCGCGAAAGACTTTTATCACTTTTTGGGTGATGATTTTTTCGGAAGTATTTTTGCGGAGCTGCTCGGAGATTTTATTGATGGCTCTTAGTTGTCGAATATAATCAATTGCGAAAGTCCCTTGTCCTTCAATTTTTTGTAAATCATGTCTTCTTTGGACCAATGAGAGGATTGCTTCATTGTTTTTTTCGCCGGTATAAACGAATCTGTTGCGACCAGTGTGTTTCGCATGATAGAGCGCATCATCTGCAATACGAATAAGATCAATCGGTTTTTTTACTCTGTGGTCGGGGCAGCTGATGCAGCCAATACTCACGGTTTGCTTAGTTGTTCGTTTGATTTTGGTGATAATCCCTCCAAGGATTTTTTTATTATTTTCATGAGTTTTACGCTCAGTCAAAAAAATGAATTCGTCTCCTGCAAAGCGAGCGGCAAGGCTAATATCTGGATTTGTGCCCAAAATCACACCAATTTTTTTGATTAAGTTGTCACCAGATCTATGACCATTTGTGTCGTTGACGTGTTTGAGAAAGTCGATATCAAGCATGCAAAGCGTAAATGGATTTTTTGCACTGACTTTTTCAAATTTCTGCTTGAGCATTTTTTCGAAATGGCGGCGGTTGGGGAGACCGCTGAGATCATCATGGTGGGCGAGATAGCTAAGCTCAACATTTCTTTTTTTCAGTTCCAACGTGGCACGATCAACTTCTTTTTTGAGATTTTGATTAGCTTTAAGGATTTTTTCTTCGGCGATGACGCGGTAAAGTACGAGGGCAATGTGATTGACGAATGGCATTATTTTGGACTCTATTTCTTTGAGATTGATAGTCCTGCCAGATATTTCATTGTCTACACCAATAGATCCTAGAGTGCGTTGTCCTGCTATGATCGGGAACTCAACGGTTTCTTTTGTGGTTTGATCACCCAAAAACCCTTTCAAGAGAAAATTGCTTCGATTGATGAAGGGTCTTTTTTTAGAAAGTGCGTGAGTTTGATAAGGGGAGGATTTTTTTATACTCAAGTCACCTCTAATTTTTTGAAATTTGGCATCTGGCACATAGCTGCACTTGGCACCGAAAAATTCGTTTTTATCTTCATCCATCAACCAAATTCTGATTCTTTCAAATCCCAGTTTGCTAAAAACACGGATTGTGAAATCAAATACTTCGTTTTTGTTATTGGCTGCCCTAAGGACTTGTCCTGCCAACCTCAATTCCTTTAGGATTTGATTTTGCGAATTTTCGTCGCTAAAAATAGGATTATTTTTCATCTTTGAGGCGATTTTACGCTTGTTTTAAAAGGATTAACAACCTAAATGGTGGGACTAGTAACATTAAGTGTTGGTAAAACTGAAGAATCGGGCTAATTTAAGCCCCTAACCCTTCAAAAAGTATGCCAGCACAAAAAACATGCCCTCACTGCGGCGTAATCGGTGGAATAATTCGTTGGGGTAAAACA
>JAIPGZ010000029.1 GCA_021735425.1 Candidatus Altimarinota bacterium
TTCTTTTGCCTACCTTTTTATATTGCCATGAGCCACATTTAGAACATTTTTTTGAAACATAGTGAAAAAAATTAAGTATTGACCTTACACTAGACTAATACATGGAATCTGTAGACCCCATTTTTTTCATTAAGCCAGAATTAAGAAAGCTGCGAAGCATCCTCTTAATCCCTCTTTCGTAAAGAGGGAAGCGAACGGAGTGAGCAGGGAGATTTTATAAAAGCGAAGCATCCGCTTGCTCCCCCCGGCTTGCCGGGGGGCTGGGGGAAATTTTATGACTAGCTGGGGACAAGTTGTTAGTAAAACTCTTCTAACTAGTTGTAAAATCCTCCCTAACCCTCCTTTGCGAAAGGAGGGAATTAGTGTCGCTACGCGGCTTTTATAAGCGATTACGAGAGTCCCACCGGCAATCCGGGGGGGAAACGAGCAGGTAGATTTTATGAAAGCGTAAAATATCACCATGAAAGAACTCACTCCCTACGATGCCGAGCTGAAACAGCGCTCCCAAGAGTTGAGACAAAAGACGACCGAGGCGGAGACTTTGCTTTGGAATTTTTTACGCCGAAAACAACTCGACGGTTTTCGCTGGTACCGTCAAAAACCACTCGCCAATTGCATCGCTGATTTCTATTGCCCCAAACGCAAGCTGGTCGTCGAAGCCGACGGCGGACAACACTTCACGCGGGACGGCAGAGAATATGATGAGATTCGAGACAGCGAATTGCAGGAGCTTGGCTTGCAGGTTTTACGCTTCAGTAATCAAGATATTCTTGAAAATACCGATCAGGTTTTGGAGAGAATAAGGTTGTTTTAATTCTCCTTTTCGAGCGAGCGGAGCGAGCCGAAAAGAAAGCCTCTCTCTCGCGATAGTCCGCCGTTGAAGTTTGCCGTAGCCTGGAAGGTGAAGGTTGGAAACTCGGAAACGAAGGCTGGGTAAAGAGGGCCTGCCTGCCGGTAGGCAGGGTTGGGGAGATTTTATAACTAGCTGGGGGAGATTTTATAAAAGAAATTGGGGGAGCTTTTATTTCACTTTTTGCCTTAAAAAACCCCGTTTAAACTCCGCGAATCTCCCCTCTCGAATCGCCCCCCGAATCGAATTCATGAAGTCGAAAACTTGAGTGAGATTGTGGATTGTCAGCATTCGTAAGCCCAAAATTTCGTTGGTAATGAAAAGATGTCGGAGGTAGCCGCGGCTGAAAGTCTGACACCCCTCACAGCGACAGCCAGCGATTAAAGGCTTTTTGTCAGTTTTAAATTTGGAATTACGAATGTTTTGCCGTTTGCCGAAGCGCCCAAAAAACGATCCGTGCCGCGCCAGCCGCGTCGGAATCACGCAGTCGAACATGTCGATTCCCCTTTCAACGGCTTCGAGAATGTCAGAGAATTCCCCCACCCCCATCAGATATTTCGGCTTACTTGTGGGCAGAATCGGGCAGACCAAATCGAGCGTTTTGAGGAAATCTGACTTCGCTTCCCCCACCGCCAGCCCCCCAATCGCGACTCCTGGGACCGGTAAACCGGCGCAAAATTCAGCAGATTTTTTTCGCAAATCTGGGAAATTGACGCCCTGGACAATTGGGAAAAGGGCCTGTTTCGAAGCGTTTTTGTGGAATTTCAAACTTGCCTCCATCCACTTTTGCGTGCGAGTGAGCGCCCTCTCAGCGACGCCGCGCGAAGCGTCCGCTGGCGCACACTCGTCGAGCTGCATCATGATGTCGCTTCCGAGATTTTGCTGGATTTGCAGCACTTTCCGCGGAGTCAGGCGGACCAATTTGCCATCCAGCGGCGAGCGAAATTCCACCCCAGAGTCAGAAATTTTCCGCATCTTCGCGAGCGAAAAAACCTGAAATCCACCCGAATCGGTGAGAATCGGACCGTCCCAATGCATGAATTTGTGCAGCCCACCAAAGCGCTTGACCAAGGCACTTCCGGGTCTTTCTTCAAGGTGAAAAGTATTGCCGAGAATAATCTCCGCACCGCATTTTTTGACATCGGCAGGCGTCAGAGTTTTGACCGCACCGTAAGTCCCCACCGGCATGAAAACAGGGGTTTTGATGCTGCCGTGCGGCGTGTAAAATACGCCTGTTCGCGCCGAACTTTTGGGATCTTTTCGCGAAATTTTGAACTCAAACAATGTTTGGATTTTAGATTTTGGACAATGGATGTTGGATTTTACAGCAAAGCTCGAATAAAATTAAGCACCCAAATTCTCAATTTTACAATTTACAATTTACAAATAAACCCTAATTTTCAAGGGTAATCTGTGAAATGAACAATCGAGCAGGCTTATCTCTACCTAAAAAAATTAGCGCTTGTCGAACAGATTATTGAATCTAGTTAGGATTTAAAAATTATTTGGAAATTGATGAATTGGAAATTGGAAATTTTTCACCTCTTTTCATCGACACCTATGAGCCAAAATCCCACAAATTTACCGCGCAAAAAACTCCTCCTCCACAGCTGTTGCGCCCCCTGCCTCACCCACCCTTTGAACGAGTTGGCGAAAGATTTTGAAGTCGTTTTATTTTTTTATAATCCAAACATTCATCCCCGCGCAGAGTACGAAGTTCGCCTTGCTGAAGCGAAAAGGTACTGTCGAGGGAGTCCCGACCGAGACCCCGCCCTGCGGGGTTGGAAAGGCTGTGAAATTCTAGAAGGCGACTACGATTCAAAGAATTGGTTTGAGAAAATTAAGGGTTTGGAAGACGAGCCGGAGCGCGGCAAAAGATGTAAGATTTGTTATGCAATCAGACTTGCCAAAACCGCCGAAACTGCGGCAGAATTAGGCTTCCAGGCCTTCGCCACGACGCTCTCGATCTCCCCTCACAAGAATGCCAATTGGTTGAATGAGATTGGCAAAGATCTGGAGCAAAAATACGGCGTGCAGTACCTCGAATCTGACTGGAAAAAATGCGACGGCTTCAAAAAATCACTCGCACTTTCCGCGGAAGCGAAACTGAAAAGGCAAAATTACTGTGGCTGCATCTACTCCAGACGCACGGATGAAACAAAAAAGGCTTCACTGAAAAATTAAAAATACCCTAGAAAAATAGCTTTAAAATTTCAAATTACAAACAAGCCCCCCTGCCAAGGGGGGTGACCCGACGCCGCAGCGGAGGGTCGGGAGGTCGGGCAGTAGACAACGGCTCGTGCAATAAAACACTTTAAAATTAGGATTTATTTGAAAATTGCAAAATTAAAAATTGAAAATTTTTACAAAATCAACGTGTCCACTA
Source organism: Candidatus Altimarinota bacterium (assembly GCA_021735425.1). Taxonomy (GTDB): domain Bacteria; phylum Patescibacteriota; class Gracilibacteria; order JAHISY01; family JAHISY01; genus JAHISY01. Next base: position 3,237 of record JAIPGZ010000029.1, read on the forward strand.
GACAAGCGGTAGACATCACTAGACAATGAGCCTGCCTACCGGCAGGCAGGTAGACATTACTCCCCCATCAAAATGATCAAAATGTCGACTAGACAACGACCGAACAAACCCCTCGGCTGGGGCAAACCCACTCGACCAGTAGTCGACATTTTTCGCCGTCCATTAGACAATTTCGAGCGACTGACTGACACCGCCAAGACCCGCAACCGGCAAACTCAAATCACAACCGAAGATCTCCCCTTCCAGCTACTCGCTGAAGATGAGAAATGGACACTAATAGGGTTAGCCGACGGGACTTTTGGTTGGATATATAAGAAGTTTGTCGATAAAATAAAAACCGCTAACTATTGGGAAAAAGTCCATATAATGCCCCGGCATAAAACTCTAATACTCCCCTCCCCTACCGCCCCCGCGAAGATTAAAGCTATATTGGGACGATTCAAAGGCACCCCTTACCTCTGGGGTGGCACGACCAGACAAGGCATGGACTGCTCGGCCTTCATCCAAAAACTCTTTTCCGAGCTCTTTGGCATCTTGCTTCCGCGCAATTCTCGCGAACAAAAAAAGTGTGGCTGTTTTGTCTACTCGCGAGAGCTTTGCCCACTAGACATACTCTTCTTTGTCCACCTACCTACCGGCAGGCAGGCAAGACAAACTGGTAGACACCATGTCGGTGTCTACTTCGACGATTTAATTTGGCATTTTTGTCTAGACAAAAAAGGTTTGTCTACTGAGACACTCGTGGAATTAAAAAAACGTTACCGTTACCTTACGGCTCGCAGAATTGTTAAAATAGAAAAGTGCTAAATCGAATCAAAAGCTCGCAAAACATCCATGTGGTCGGCGTGAGTGGCACCGAGGGTGCTGCCGTGGCTCTTTTTCTACAAAAGCTAAAGGTAAGCTTCACTGCGCACGATTTCGCCGCGAGCAATAAGTTTGAACGAAGTTTCAAAGCTAACCATTTTGGTTATCAGGCTAATAAAAGAGAAAAAATGCTTAAATCTGTTTTGGGGTTGAAAGACTTAAAGCTTCAAACAAAATACCTCGAAGGAGTCGAAAAGGCTGATCTAATCTTTGTCTCTCAAAACTGGGAAGCCTACCTCCCCAACCGCAAGCTGCATAAAATTTTTGAGAAGAGTCCTGACAAATTCGCGACAATCACCCAACTCTATTTCCAGCTTTTCCCGGGGAAAATCATCGCCATCACCGGCACGAACGGCAAATCGACAACTGCAAAACTTATTTCTGAAATTATGTTGTCTAGCCTGCCTGCCGGTAGGCAGGTAGACAGTCGAGTAGACAATTCAAAAAGCAAAAACTATTTCACTGGAAACGATCGCAGAAATATCCAGATTCTCGACCGTCTAGACAAGTGGACAAAGAATGATTGGCTGACAATCGAGGTGTCGAATAGACAATTAAAGTTCCCTCTCGGTCGAGCACCTGACATCGGAGTAGTCTTGAATGTAACAAAAAATCATCTCGATGAATATAATGGCAACTTTTCGGCTTACAAAAAGGGTAAATTTAGTTTAATCGCCAATCAAAAAAAGGACTATATAGCTGTCCTCAATTACGACAATATACATACTCGAAAACATATAGATGCCTCGAAAGGTACGCCCATCCCCTACTCTAGCGAACAAGCACTACCAATCGGTGTCTACGTGAAAGACGGCTGGATTGTGGACATTTGCAAATTGTCTAGTGGACAAGCTGTAAATCAGCGAATTTGTCTACTCGACAAAATTTGCTTACTTGGACAACACAATCTTTCGAACATTTTGGCAGCGGTGGCAGCCACTCGTGCAGCCGGAGTGAAGATTGCGATTATTCGCAAGGTAATCGAGAAATTTCGTGGAATCCCTCAGCGCCTGGAGCTGATTTACCAAAAAAACGGAGTGCGGTTTGTGAATGATTCGGCTTCGACGACTCCCGAATCCACCATCGCAGCCCTGGAAAGTTTCGAGCAGGGGAGCGTGCGTTTGATCTGCGGGGGAGAGACGAAAGGAATGGATTACGCGAAATTGGTGAAAGCGATTCGTAGTAAAAAAGTGCGCGTCGTGGCACTCAAAAGTCCTCTCGGAAGTATTCTAAAAAAATCGCTGAAAAACAATTTAAAAATTGTGGAAACACTCCAGGAAGCCGTGAAAATTTCTAGTAAAAATACGGAAAAGGGCGAGATTGTCTTGCTCTCACCGGCGGCAGCCTGGTTTTGTTATTTCGCAGGAAAAATCCCACTCGGAGGCAGGGGATTTGAGCGATTCGTGCGAACACTCACTTAATAAACTTGTCCCGGAAAAAATAGATTCCTGCTAAATGGCATTCCTGTAGTTATTTCGTGGACTCCTGTAGTTATTCAAGTAATTAAGCGGTTCGAACAGATTTGAAATTTGAAATTTATTTGGAAATTGGGTTTTGGGATTTGGAAATTTGGGAGCATATTAGACGCTATCTACCGTGTTTTAATCACGGAATAGGGTCTATGCTTTCAAAAATCCTATTTCTCTTCATCTACTGGCTCATATTTGAGCGGATCGAGCGAGGTGATGAGAATCTCGCAACCACAGTTTTCGCACTCGACGACCTCGCCAGTTTCGATAGGGTCGTGCTCAATTTTGAATTGGCAGTCGGGACAAATAACGGTTATCATAGCCGGGATTTTAAGAATTTAAATTTGAATGTCAAATGAAAGTTTTATCGGACTCGTCGACACGGTGCGAAAAGATATTTGGAGGTATGCCAAGCTGCTCGACGCAGTCACGCTAGACAGCCAAATCAAATGTAAACAAGCTGATTTCACTCCGATTGAAGGAATGGGGGACTCCGCGCTGTGGCTAAAAAGAGAAGATCAAAGCATCACTGGTAGTCACAAATTCCGCAGCCTCCAGTATCAATTGAGTCGCCTACTCGACACTGGAACCGAAAAAGCCGTCCTTTCGAGTAGTGGCAATGCAGCCATCTCAGCCTCGAAACTTCTGCCTAAAAATGCGAATTTGAAGCTTTTTGTTTTTCTTTCGAAGAAAACTCCTGTCGGAAAATTAGCCGCGCTCGAATTTTCAGAGAACTTCATCCCAATTCTTTCCGACCGTCCGTTGCGAATGGCGAAATACGCGATCAAGCACTTTGGGTTGAAAGATTTACGCCCGTCTCAGGATTCGCATGCTGTCATCGGGTTCCGTTCGCTGGGTTTTGAAATTTTCGAGCAAAAAGCCGAAATTGAGAATATTTTTAGCTTCGCTACGAGCTTTGCCAGCATCCGAGGAATTGCCGAGGCTTACCAGGCTTTGAAAGATTTGGGCGCAATCGAGAAATTACCAAGAATCTTTGCTGTCAACGCGACGGGGAAGCTAGCAGGCGAGCTGAGTAGACAAGCAAATTTGTCTAGTGGACAAAAAGAATTGTCTACTGGACAACGAGCCTGCCTGCCGGCAGGCAGGTGGACACCAGTAGACATCTCTGATGAGGAAATTTTAGCAGCTAAAAATAAGTACCCCCAACTCCAAACCTCGCTGGAAGGAATCGCGAGCCTCGCAGCAGCAGAAAAAACAAAAGCAAAAGGGGAGTCGCTCATTGTTTTGACTGGTAGAAATTGGGAGGGTGAAAAAGTTGATTTTGAGAAGTTTGAAATAGCTGACAATTTCGCAGAAGTTGATAAAATAACCGCTCGGTACAAGTAGTTTTTTAGAAAAATTCTGTTTCATGTTACGTGTTCCATGCTCCATGAATAGCTTTCCTCACAAAACGATTCACCTCATTTCCCCCGATCCGAAGAAGATTGAGGGAATGGAGTGTGCTTATCCGCATTTAAAAATTTTCGTTTCGAAGATGAGTCCAGGACTTCGGAAGGCAGAGAAAGCGGGAGCAGAAATTGTTAATTTGAAGCTTCCGAGAGTGAAACGGACTAGCGAGCTGCTCGCCGAGATGCTGTCTAGGAAAATGATTCGGAAGGGGAATCGGATTTTGATTTTCAAGAATTTACCGAAAATTGAAAAACTAGCGACCAAGCATCGCATCGATATTCTGATGCCCGAATCATATTTCGTGAATCTGCTTGAAGACAAAATTCACTTCGTGGATTTTTGCCACGAATTCGCGCTACCGATTTTGCCGACTACTGTTCGCGAGTTGAATCTCGTCCGCTTCCTCGAGCCAATCGTGATTCAAACGCGACGCGGTCACGCTGGTGAGTCGACTTTTTTTGTGAAATCTCCGCGCGAGCTGGAAACACTGAAACGCAAAATAGGGGACTTCGTGGTCAAAATTACGCCGCTGAAAAAGTTGCCAACTTTCTCGCTCGATTTTTGCGTGACGCGAAATGGAATCTTTACAACGCAGCCCTTTTTCCAAATTACCGGTGACCCGAAATTGAATCCGCTCGAGGGCGGAACAGGCGGAATCGACTTCGGTCCGGCAGCAGAATTGTCGGAGGCGACTCGGGAACGCATCGGCGCATTAGTGGAAATGCTTGGGGCAGCTTTGGACAAAATCGGCTACCGCGGCATCGCCGGAATTGATTTCCTCGTGGATAACGAAAACGCCAAAATTTATTTGCTGGAATTGAATCCACGCCTACTGAGCAATCTCGGATTCGTCACGAAACAGCAAACCGCCATCGGAGAAATTCCCTTACTTACGATTCATATTTTGGAATTTTTGGGAGTAGATTTGACGGAATGGGATTTGCCAAAAGTGAGCGCGGTGAAAGAGGGGAGGTTTGAGCTTCCGCACCTAGATGCGCGGATGGTGGTTTGAAATTCTGCAATCAGAAAACCTATCTCTCCGTAATCGTCTCCTTCACCTTCACGCCGAAATGCCGACCGGCATCTTCGGTGAAAGCCAAAACTTCGTCGCCCTTCTTCAGCTTGGTAATCGAGATGGGTTTGCCGTTGGGGATGGTGAGACGAATCGTTTCGGCATTTTGCATCACGAGCGAAATCGTTTTGGCCACTTGTCCTGAGCTTGTCGAAGGAATCTTGCCGCGAACGAGTAGCATCGGACGTTTTTCAATCTTGGCGCGACCGACTGCGAGCGGGAAGGTGTTACCCCTTTGGTCGACGATGAGAATTTGTGAGCCGGAGCGAACTTCGTTGAGATAACCGGTTTTGTTGTCGGGCAGGCGAACGTAGGCGTGAACCGCTCCGACATTGACTCGGAAAGGGCGGGGATCGCAGTAAGGGCTTTGAACATTTTCGTTGAAAACGAGAAACATCGCCGAGCTCGAATCGCCAGCTAGGATGCCCTGTCCTGGCGCGAGAATGGCCGCTGTGTCGACACAAACCCGGTCGGCGACCCCGACAGCCTCAGTCGACTCGATAGTCGCCCTGACAAGCTGCAGCTTCTCATTGTTGGCTTCACGGACGACCTTGCCCGTAGCGACGATTTCGGCAGCTTTGGGTGTCTCGAGGAGAATCCCGTCTGACCCGACCTCCATCGTCGTCAGCGCCAGCAACGCTTTTTTGGAATCCGCGACAGTCTGGATAATATTTTTTGTCTTGGAAATCAGATTTTCCAGCGGAATAATCGACCAGTCTTTGTTGCGAATAATCTTCCAAACCTTTTCGCCAGCAGCGACAACCTCACCTTCGACCTCCTTCGAAGTAATCGTGAATTCGCAAACATCCTTTCCAAGCTTCAAATCTCCATCCGACGCAACAGTTTGAATCAACCCTAATTCTTTCGCTTTCTTGGAAAACCCCTTTGGCAAAACCAAAGCATCAGCCCCAGACTCGATAGCAGTCGTGACGAGACCCTTATTCCACTTCGGGATAGAAACCCAGAATAATTTCTTCATTGTCTAGAAAAGGTTGAATACCTACTAATTTTAGCAGGTTTTGTGATTCTAAAAAAAGTGTTAATTTACAGTTTCCAAACACCAATTTCCAAATAAGCACCAAATCCTAAATTTTCTGAGCGCACAAATCTACCTAAAAATTAGGATTTATTTATAAAATTACAAAATTGGAAATTAAAAATTTGGGAACTTTCCAAAACAAAAAACTTAAAAATATCCCCCTGCTTGAAAACAAAACCATTTCCGCTAGAATCCCCGCGATGCAAATTCAATATTTTGGTCAGCTCGGCTTTCTTTTGAGGGGTGGTGGGACAACCGTCGCGCTTGCGTTACCGCCAGAAAAAATTGACTCGGCGGAAATCGTAATCACCTCGACCGAGGATGAAAAAATCAAGACAGCGAGTGGTCAAGTCGTTTTCGATTGGCCGGGCGAGTACGAAGCCAAGGGCGTCGGCGTCGCGCTGATTCCAGTGGGGAATGAAAATCCTTCGAGAATAGCGAAAATAATTATCGATGACATTTCCATCGTGCATCTCGATGGAGTACGAGAAGCTCTCACCGAAAAAGAAGAGGAAAAAATCGGGAATGTGGATATTTTATTGGTCAGCATCGGAGCGAATGCCGCGCTAGATGAAAAACAAATTAAAAATACCATTGAAGCTCTTGAGCCAAAAATTCTGATTCCGATGAATTTCGCGGCAGGGGAGGAAGCAGCTTTTGCGAAAAATCTAGGACTAGGAGAGGTCGAGGAAGAGGTAGATTTGAAGCTGAAAGCTTCGAGCCTCCCAGCCGACAGAATGGAGCTGCATATTTTGAGGCCACGGAAATAATTGAGGCAGTTTTTGTTTTTCTGAAATCTGCTTCACTCGAAGCGGAGCTTTTAAAAAGCAATTGAAAATTGTAAATTGTAAATTGATAATTGACTTGGCCCCTTAGTTCAATGGATAGAATAATTCCGTCCTAAGGAAGAGATGTAGGTTCGATTCCTACAGGGGCCACCACTCTTCTTCCTCAGGGCTAAGGCTGGCTTAGCCGTATTAACTTCAAAAATTCAACTCTAGAATCGCCCGCCACCGTTCGCGGGTGAAAAGTGTTCCACGAGTAATAATTTTTAACTTTTCGTAAAGATTTTTGGGATAATGAAAAAAATGGGGTCTAACTAATCCCATTTTCAAGAAAATAGTCAGTCATTTTCTTTCTTCGATGGGGTCTCAGACCACGATGGAGTTTTACTTTTTGTTTGAGGTGAGCGAAGTAACCATCACAG
>JAIPGZ010000030.1 GCA_021735425.1 Candidatus Altimarinota bacterium
TTGGTTTGACATGAGTGAAGGGGTTAAAGCCCTTCTATTTTAGATGTTTTAGCTATTTTTAGATAGCTTTTTTAGGTTGCCTATTTATTATTTTCAGATTCAGTGTGTCAGGAGTTGGTGTTTTTCAGAGGGTCCTTAAAACTCAATCATGCAGAAATAAAAAAATTTCGCTCCATTCAAATTTCCACCTCCTGTCTCTTTTCTGCACGAACTAATCATAGTGAATCAGGGTAATCTGATGAATCACAGTTCAGATAAATGAAGGTTGGGTTGAGTGAAGAGGTGACGAAGGTGGTTTTTGAAAGTTAAATCAGCTGTATTTTATCTTTTCTAATACAAATTGTCAAATATTTCGACATAGAAAAACAATAAGTTTGACATTCATTTTCCAAGAGAGTAAAATACAGACGCACTCTAATCAATACAGTTATGCAAAATTTGATTATCAAACTTCGGAAAACAGCCAAACTTTCTCAAGCAGACATGGCTGAGAAACTTGGCATGTCTCGACCAACTTTCATTGAAGTAGAAAAAGGTACACGAGACATTACTCTCACCGAACTCAAGAAAATGGCACGAATTTTTGACATACCCATCGACATTTTTCTCGACGAAGAACTTGGAATTGAAGAAAAAGCAAAATGCCAAAACTTTAGCGAGAAGTCATTCAAAAAATTCCACGATTTGGTTCTTCAGTGCATCAAGTGCGGAGCCGATGAAGATGGGAAAATCACCAAGACCAAATTGGCAAAACTTGTTTACCTCTGCGATTTCGCCCATTATTACAAACATCTAAAACCTATTTCTGGATTCGAATATCGTCGACTTCCACAAGGACCCGTATCTATAGAATTTTTCGAAATCATCGACAACGATGACTCTATTTGTGTGGAACCAAAAAGTAATGCCATGATGATTTCACTCATTGAAAAACCAAGCAGCTCAGTTTTAGATGCCAACGAAAAAGCTATTGTAAAAGCGGTATGTAGAAAATGGAAAAGCGCAAACACCAAGGAAATAGTTGATTTCACGCACAAGCAAATTCCTTGGAAAGTTTGCCGTGATGGAGAAGTTATCCCTTACACACTTATTAATTCAGAAGCTCCCGAAGATGTTTATTAGAGATGTAAATTTTCGGGTTGAGTTTTCTTCGTACGCAGAAAAACACTTCTGTAAAGATTTTTTGAAAAAATATAAAACCAAAGCTTGGTTCAGCACAAAACAAACAATCAACGATATTTTGGAAAAGGCTTTTGGTTTTCAGCAAACAAAACTCATTGATCTAATTAAGTTTTCACAAGATGGAGACATTGGAATATTCAAGTTGGATTTCAGAGTAGCTGGGACCAATACCTCACCAAAAACCTCAGGGAATAGGGTGATTTTTGCAGTTTGTAATAATACCTGCAGAATAGAAATATTACTTGTTTACGGTAAAGATCATTGCGCGAAAAATAAATCCGAGACGCAATGGGTATTAGAACAAATCAAACAGAATTTTCCCGAGTACAAAAACTATGTGATTTAATCTCTCTGTTTTTCCAATTAAAAATCCACAGCAAACTTAAAAACCTCCCTCAGTACCAAAGAGCTTCCTTCCTCGAACCCCGAACCAAATTTCCCTCGAAACGCTTTCTTTTTCGGTCTATTTCTGCTAAAATAGCATGATACAAAAATTATGCAACTAGACCTCAGCCAGCTACTTACCGCGCTGCCAAACTGCACTTGGGCGAATTCCAATCAGTATTTTTCCGATTCCGCAGATTTGCGTCACATTGGTTTTATCGGTTTGTTTGATACGGATATTTTTATCCAGACTTCCTTCGCGATTGCCGGGCGGATTCCGATTACTGGTGCCTTGGTGCAGGCCTTCAATAAAGACAATGCGGAGGGCGAGAACTTTATTCTTTACAGTCTGCCGTTGAAAAATGTGCCGACTGTGGGTGTGATTAGGATTGATTTAATCGCGCAAGATTCCAACGTGGATTTACTCCGCAAGTTTCTTTTGTCTCTGCCTTGGGTGTCCTTGATCATTTTTTATTTATTGGCGCGGGTCTTTCCGATTTTGAATTTCTTGTCTTTGGTGGCGACTGCCATCGTAGTGGTGATTTATGCTTATGCAGGTTTACGCTTGGTGATTCGCCTCTTGCGTTCGAAGAAGATTACGCTTGCTGGGCAGACCGTGACTTACGGGGATATTCAGGATATTCATGCTTTGGCAGAAAAACACGTCCAGGGTTTAGCGCTTTTGAGCCAGGAAGGCATCAATTTGGCTGCTGTGTATGCTGGCAAGCTGTATTTGCGTCAGGAGATTAATCAAAAAACCCTTCGCAAAAAACCGCTGCCTCCGGAAGAAATAATTTTCAAAGTAAAAAATATTATTAATCAGCTCTTGTCAGATAATTTCATCGCACTATGGAGTTGAAGAATCCCTTCGCGTATTTCAAAAAGAAGAAAAGCATGTCTCGTGGTTACGAGTGGGTGGCGAGACACTTTGCCTCTTTGTTTGATCAGGTGGCTGACCCGGTGATTGTGTTGCGTCCAGAGGACATTATTTGTCATCAAATTGCTTTTTACGCCTACTGTCCGCCCCGACAGCGACCATCACAGCTTGGCGCCTATCGCTTGGAGCACTTACTCCCAGACGAAGAAAGGGCTTGTGTTTACGTGGATCATGCCAAAAAAAATGTCATCATCGGCTACCGTGGTACCGACAAGACTGACACCAAAGATTTGATGAGTGATGTGGAAATTATTTTAGGCGTGTCAGGATCGGATCAAAGAGTGCAGGCATCATTGCGAGCCTACGACTTGGTGCGGGCGCAGTATCCGGAATACACGAAATGGATTTGCGGGCACTCGCTGGGCGGGACGATTTGTTACATCATCGCCAAGCATCGCGAGCCGGAACGTTGCGTAGTTTTCAATCCTGGTTCGGCGCCCAACGCGCTCTTTGTCCAAATGCTAACCGACACGGTCAAAAAGGCTGCGTGGGTGACGCATGTTTTCACTTACAAAATATTAGGAGACATGGTTTCGACTTTTAGTTTCGTCGGCAATACCAAATTATTTCGGGCTCCCACTGCTGATCCGGTCTTGGCGCACAAGTTGGAAGTTTTCAACCAGCCGGGGATTACCTATTCACAGTTTCCCGTGTCGGAGCAAAAAGCACCTGTCCGCCAGCCAGAGCTGGTAACCCAAAACTAGCGGTAGTCTCCCAGACTTATTCAAAATCTTTGGCGTGAAATTTCAGCACAAGCTATTTTTCACAATGCATTTTCAATTTACAAAACAATGCTCGAATCTCAAAAGCTCCCGGACAGGCTCTCAGCGAATCACTGTCCCGGGATTTTCGCTTTTCAAGACAATCTCATTCAAAACATTCCGCGCGTTGCCATTCGCGATGAAGACCTCGCACTCCGCGATTTTCGCGGCTTCGAGCTTCGTCCGCATCCCACCGTGGCCATTCCCGTTGGCTTCACCGGCTGCTGCGAAATGCTTTTTCAAATTCCTTTTGTCGGCACTTTTCACTAATTTGGCTTTCGCATTTTCGTGAGGATCTTCCTCAAAAAGTCCGTCGACATCGGTCAACAAAATCAAACTGTCAGCCCCGACCAGGTTGGCGACTTTCGCCGCGAGTCGGTCATTCGCCATGTATTTCAATTCATCCGTCGAGGTGACATCGTTTTCATTCACAATCGGCAAAACTTTTTTCGTAATCAAAAGTTTGAGTGTGTTGTGGGTGTTTTGCAAAGTGTCGAGATTCTCGAAATCCTGCGGTGTGAGTAGGACCTGCGCAATCGTAATTTTATTCTCAAGCGTGAAAGCTTTGTAATATTTCTGCATCAGACTGCCCTGTCCGACGGCCGCGAGCGCTTGTTTTTCGTGGAGAGTTTCGTTGTCCAGGCGTTCGAGCTTCAGCTCTCCGCGTCCCGCTGCGACTGCGCCGGAAGTAACCAAGACCACTTCTTTTTTGTTCACGAAAAGTTTTTTAATCTCGCTGGCAATCTTTTCCACAAAAATACGATTCAGGCTGCCGTCCTCGTTCGTGAGGAGATTCGTGCCGATTTTGACTACGATGCGCTGCATGGGCTGATTTTACCACCGTGCGTGTTAAAATTGGCGACACAATTTTAAATTCTTCCCATGTCCCAAATTCAAAAAATCCACGCCCGCGAGATTCTCGATTCGCGCGGTAACCCGACGGTGGAAGTCGAGGTTGAGTTAAAAAGCGGCGAGCATGAAGTCGCGGCTGTCCCATCCGGTGCGTCGACGGGGGTGCACGAGGCGGTGGAGTTGCGCGACGGAGATGCTCGTTTCGGTGGCAAGGGAGTCCAAAAGGCGGTCGCAAACGTGAATACAATTCTCGCGAAAGAGTTGGTCGGTTTCGATTCGCTCGATCAAAAAAGTTTAGACGACAAAATGCTTGAACTGGACGGTTCGCCGAATAAAAAAAAGCTCGGTGCGAATGCGATTCTGGGCGTTTCGCTCGCGGTCGCGAAGGCTGCCGCGGCGCACAAAAAAATTCCGCTTTTCCGGCACTTTGCTTTTCTCGCGGAAAATAATTCTGAAAAATTTCTCCTGCCGACTCCGATGATGAATATCGTCAACGGCGGACAGCACGCTGACAATGGCATCGACATCCAGGAATTTATGATTGTGCCTGTCGGATTTGCCAAATTTTCCGAGGCGCTGCGGGCGGGGGCGGAAGTTTTTCATGCGCTTAAAAAGATTCTCAAGCAGGCGGGGAGTTCGACGAATGTCGGTGACGAGGGAGGTTTCGCTCCGAATTTCGCGACTTCTGTCGAGGCGCTGGATGCGATTGTCGCGGCGATTGAGGCGGCGGGTTATTCCGATGCCATCAAGATTGCGCTCGATCCAGCGAGTTCGGAATTTTATCAAGACGGAATTTACAAGATTGAAAGTGAGGAAAAAGACTCCGCTGGGATGATTGATTTTTACGCAGATTTAATCGCCAAATATCCGCTTGTCTCGATTGAAGATGGACTAGCCGAAGACGACTGGGCGGGTTGGCGCGAGATGACGAAGCGGCTGGATGCCAAAATCCAAATTGTCGGAGACGATCTTTTTGTGACGAACCCAGAACGCTTGCGCGAGGGGATTGCCAAGGGTGTCGCGAACTCTATTCTCATCAAACTCAATCAGATTGGGACAGTTTCCGAGACCATCGAGGCAGTGCGGCTGGCGCAAAATTCAGGCTACACCGCTGTTATCTCCCACCGTTCAGGAGAAACAGAAGACACGACGATTGCCGACTTCGCCGTCGGTGTCGCGGCGGGACAGATCAAGACCGGCTCGCTCTGTCGCTCCGACCGCGTCGCGAAATACAATCAACTTTTGCGGATTGAAGAAAATTTGGGAGAGACGGGGGAGTTTGCTGGGAATGTTTTTAACAGTCATTAGTTTTCAGTTGGCAGTTGGCAGAAAGAAATGTTTTTCGTTAAAATCTCGCGGCTCTTTAAAAGTTGGTAGATTGTGGTTAATAGGATTTATACGAACTACTGACTACAGACTACAAACTTCACGGGGTCATCGCCTGCCTACCGGCAGTCAGGTCTAACGGTTAGGACGTCCCGCTCGGCGGGATAATAGGGGTTGCCCCGAGCTGTTATAAAATCTTTGAAAATATGGGGTCATCGCCTGCCTACCGGCAGTCAGGTCTAACGGTTAGGACGTCCCGCTCGGCGGGATAATAGGGGTTGCCCCGAGCTGTTATAAAATCTTTGAAAATATGGGGTCATCGTCTAACGGTTAGGACGCCAGGTTCTCATCCTGGTAATAGGGGTTCGATTCCCCTTGACCCTACCAAAATTGGAAAGTGGAAATTAGATATTGGAAAGTGGAAAAAGATTGTAAAATTTCAACAATAAGGATTAGTCCAAATTCCAAGATCCAAAGTCCAAATGGGTTCGTAGCTCAGTTGGTTAGAGCGCATCCTTGACGTGGATGAGGTCAGAGGTTCGACTCCTCTCGGACCCACCAGGAAGGTTCTTCCCTCGCGAAGCGAGGGGAGGTTCTTCCTCGTGAGTTGGAGGTGCTGAGTTCTCTCCGTGGAGGAAAAACTTTTGATGTTGTTCGCGGGTTCCGAGGCGGCTCGTGTCGGATTTTGAATTTAAAAAAATTGTGAAGCCAGCTTCGACTCCTCTCGGACCCACCATTCCCCAATAAAATTGGGAATTTTGGTTGGAGCGTCCCGATGTCCATCGGGAAGGTCACCCCGCTCAGCGGGGCTCTCCGGACCCACCATTTTCTCGGCAGTATCGAGTTACTTTGTTGTTCATTTGTTTTTTCTGATCTTTGTTTAGGAAACTTGCTTTGAAGGAATTTTTAGCTAATTGGCACACTTCATTTTTTATTAAATTGCGTGATGTCTTTCAATACCATTCCTTTTTTTAAATTTTCCGCTTTAACCCATTTTTTTCTTCCGTCTTCCAGCGCTCTCTGAATTCCTTTTATCGTGGTGTCGAAAGAGATTCCTCTCTCGGTGTGAGTTTGAGGATCGAAAAATATTTCCGTGTGAATTACGTTTTGTGAATGAATTTTTTTCAAATAGGCCCAAGTCAAATCATAAAAATCTTGTTCCTCAACTAAAACACTCGCACCTTCATAATAAATATCTAAAAAATCTTGAAGATTATTGAAATCGTAGGCCTTTTTCAATTCAGCTATCGACTTATACTTTATTTTTCTATTATTGCGCTTGGCAATTTTAAACATCAGCTCTGGCTCGAAAGTTCCTTCGATGTGGAGATGTAATTCCGCTTTGGGGAGGCCTTTTATGAAACTGTTCATTGAATTTTTAATCATAAAACAGGGAATTCAAGTGTGGGACAAAATTACACGAACTTTTTTCTTTTAACAAATAAGTTTGTTTTTTTGTAAACTTCTCGCGTGATTTCCAAACTCAAAAACACGCTGCTCGAAATTCTCTTCCCGATTCGCTGCGTCGGCTGTGGTGAGGAAGGGGAGTGGTTTTGTGGGAGTTGTGCTTCCAGAGTTGAATTAAATCAAAAACAGTTTTGTCCGATTTGTTGGCAGGAAAATCTGGGCGGGCGGGTTTGTATGGATTGTCGCGGTTCTTCGCTCGATGGTTTACGCGTCGCTGGGAGTTATCAAAAAAATCCCGAATTAGCGAAGGCGATTCAAACCTTGAAATATAAATTTTCTGACAACCTTGCCAAAAATTTAGGAGAGATTCTTTCCCAGTCGATTACGCAAAAAAATTACGATGGTGCGAGAGTGGTGAGTTTCATTCCGCTGCATCAAAAAAGATTACGGTGGCGAGGTTTCAATCAGGCGGAATTACTCGCGCAAACAGTTTCTCAGAATCTAAACCTGCCGCTTGCGGAATCACTTCTGCGCCAAAAAAACACTTCCCAGCAAGCGAAACTTTCTCGCCAGGAAAGAATGCAAAATCTGCGCGATGCTTTCGCGCTTCACCCCGATTTCTCCGCGAAAAATAAAATTGTGATTCTGGTCGATGATGTTGCTTCCACCTCGACCACCTTGCTCGAGGCCGCTCAGGTTCTCAAAAAAAATGGGGCGAAAGAGGTTTGGGGATTAGTGCTAGCCAGAGGCTAGCGAATTTTCAATTTGCAATGTGCAGTGTACAATTAATTTTTCAATTTATAAATGAGCAATGAAAACATTATTCTCGACAAAAGTTATGCTTTTGCTTTGCGGATTGTGAAACTTTATAAATTTTTGGTGTATTGAAAAGAAGGAATATGTGATGAGCAAACAAGTTTTGAAAAGCGGAACATCAATTGGCGCAAATGTGGAGGAAGCAACAGGGGCTCAGTCGAAAAAGGACTTTCTTGCTAAAATATTTATTGCCTACAAAGAAACTCGCGAAACTCGTTTTTGGTTGAGATTACTTCGTGATTCTAAATTTATCACTGATAAAGAAGCAGAATCTTTACTGGTTGATTGTGAAGAGCTCGCCAAAATAATCGGGAGAATTATCTCTACCACCAAATCCAATTTAAAAAAATAATTGCACATTGCACACTGTACATTGATCATTGCAGCACGTCAGTGCTGCCGAATCCACCGCGGGTTTTATTCTCCACTTTTTCGATTTCCTCGAATTCCGTCTGTTCGCAACGGACGAAAAGACCTTGGGCGATTTTTTCGCCGC
Source organism: Candidatus Altimarinota bacterium (assembly GCA_021735425.1). Taxonomy (GTDB): domain Bacteria; phylum Patescibacteriota; class Gracilibacteria; order JAHISY01; family JAHISY01; genus JAHISY01. Next base: position 8,162 of record JAIPGZ010000030.1, read on the forward strand.
GTTCGACGACGACATTTTTGTCCGTGAAATTATGCACCTGAATTTTGATTTCATCTTCGCTGCCGCAATAATCTTGATCAATCACCCCCAATCCGTGCGGTTGCATCAAGCCCTTTTTGCGCGGTGTCGAGCTTCTTGAAGTTACGAGCAGCGCGAAACCGGGTGGCGTCTCGATGACGACATTGGCGGGAATGAGTTTAATCTCTCCAGCGGCAATCTCGATCGTCTCCCGCGCCAAAAAATCAAAACCGACACTGCCCTGCGTTTCATAAATTGGCAGCGGCAGAGTTTTGTCGAGACGGAAGATTTTCACTTTCATCAAAGTGATTTGATTGTAGCATTCACATCTACTTTGATTCCTACGCCCATCGAGGTCGCGAGGGCGATGCCTTTGAGATAATTGCTTTTCACTGTCTTCGGTTTGGCATCGGCGACGGCTTTTAGATAAGCCTTGATGTTTTCCACGAGCTTCGCATCATCGAAGGAGACTTTGCCGACCATGTTGTGGAGGATGCCGAAGCTGTCGGCGCGGAATTCGACTTTCCCTTTTTGAATCTCTGCAATCGCAGTCTCGAAATCTTCTGTCACGGTCCCGGCTTTCGGATTGGGCATCAAACCTTTTTGCCCCAAAGTTTTGGCGATTTTCCCCAATTTTTTCATCATTTCAGGCGTCGCGACTGCGACATCGAAATCCAGCCAACCCTTCCCGATTTTCGCGATCAAATTTTCTTCCCCCGCTTCCACGGCTCCCGCTTTCTTTGCCGCGGCCGCTTTTTCTTCCGCGACGAAGGCGACAATTCTCAAAGATTTCCCGCTACCGTGCGGCAAGGAAACTGAAGCTCGGACGATTTGGTCCGACTTTTTCGGGTTAATTCCGAGGCGGGTGTGAATCTCTAAGCTGGCATCGAACTTCACAGTGGAAGTTTCTTTCGCCAATTTCACCGCTTCCTCGAGCGAATAAAGTTTTTTGCGGTCGACTTTTTCTGCTGCCGCGCGCCATTTTTTCGAATGAATTTTGAGTGGATTGCGCTTGATTGCCTTTTTCTCTTTCGCCGCTTTCTGAGGTGCTTTTTTCTTTTCGACTTTCGCTGCCTTTTTTTCTTCTTTTTCAGTTTCTTTTTTAGCTTTGGCTTCCGTTTTCTTTTGCTTCAAAAGCTCGGCTTCCGAAATCTCGGGAACGGCTTCTTCTGCCTCCACTTTGGTGGCATCTTTTTTAGGATTCATGATGGGGGGGTTAAGAGGTGGTAACGCCCCGCTCAGCGGGGCTCCCTCACGGGTAAAAAGTAGGGGGATTCTAAATTAGCTTTGTGGAAAGTGCAAATGATTGAATTTACCCCGAAAAAATGTTAAAATAAGCCGTTAAAAGTGTTAGAATGACGTATGTGAGTCACGAGAAAAATCCCGAAAATTCCGCCGAGAAGTCCGCCTCAAAGTTAGAAAAAATTGATGTCGGTGCACTCGAAAGTTCCGCCGCAATTTCGGAAGTTGCCGGCGAGATTGCCAAAGCGGCGGTCGAGGCTACTGAAGTTGGCGAGAGCTTAGATGAGGCAGGGGAAGGTTTTTCTGAGCAAAAAGGTGACAGCAAAAAAAGTTTTTCTGGTAGTGGGACGCGCGACGACCAGGCTGCCGTTGATTTGAAGGCGCACATTGCGGCGACGATTTCTACCCAAAAAATGCAGAAGCAAGTCGCAGCGGAGATTCGTAAAGAAATTCGTAAGTCTGAAAAAAAGGTTTTGTTGGCACATCTCGGTCTCAAAAAATATTCGCCCAACAAACTTGCCGAGATGATTTCCAAGATTCGTTCTTTGAGAGATTTACTCGGTAGTATCGTTGAAGCGACAAAAGAAGTTTTAATCGGGCTTTATCTCAAATGGGTTCGGAAGGAAGTCTGATAGTCGGTAGTTCATAGCGAACAGTTCGCGGGACTAGTAACATTAAGTGTTGGTAAAACTGAAGAATCGGGCTAATTTAAGCCCCTAACCCTTCAAAAAGTATGCCAGCACAAAAAACATGCCCTCACTGCGGCGTAATCGGTGGAATAATTCGTTGGGGTAAAACA
>JAIPGZ010000031.1 GCA_021735425.1 Candidatus Altimarinota bacterium
TGTTTTACCCCAACGAATTATTCCACCGATTACGCCGCAGTGAGGGCATGTTTTTTGTGCTGGCATACTTTTTGAAGGGTTAGGGGCTTAAATTAGCCCGATTCTTCAGTTTTACCAACACTTAATGTTACTAGTCCCGGAATTTCACGAATATTATTTTGACAAAGAGAGAACGTTTGGGGAAAATGCACTCTCTTTAATTTTTTAAAAATGGGTACATTAAATGAAGCGACGAGAGAAATAGCTAAAACTAATCCGGTTGGAGCTATGTCTCTCCATTCGGATACATCCATGACGAATCTTTTTTCAGGATTGGTACTTGAGGGGACACTAGATGAGATTGGAGAAAAACCGTACCCAGCTTTAATCAAGTTATTGCGAGAAACACTAGATCAAGCTATTGAAGACCCTGATATTTATCCAGAAACTATGAGGCTGCGCTCAAGAATTTAGCGACGCACGAGAACACTAAGAAATAGTTAGCGATGAAACTTCGCATGAATTTCTCTGAGTCGTTTATTCGTCACATGCGTGTAAATCTGTGTCGTCGTGATGGAGGCGTGACCGAGCATTTCCTGCACGCTTCGCAAATCCGCTCCATTATTTAGCAGTGTCGTCGCGAAGGAATGGCGGAGGGTGTGCGGCGTTACTTTTTTCACAATTCCTGCCGCGCTGGAATACTTCCGCACGAGATTCGCCACGCTCCAAGGAGTTAGCCGTCCGACATTTTTACCACCGACTATTTCGTCACCTTTCGTCGCATTCGGACCGTGGGAGATGAAAACGGCGGGAAGGTTGTCGGTTCGTCGGTTTAAATATTTCCCGATTTTTTCCGCTGCGATTTCCGTCAAAAAAACGATGCGAGTTTTGCGACCCTTTCCGGTTACCGCGAATTCTCGTCGTTTCAGATCGACTTGATTGCGGCTCAAATTCGTCAGCTCCGAGACGCGCAAGCCAGTCGAATAAAGGGTTTCCAGGATTGCGGCGTCGCGCAAATCGCGAATTTTTTCGCCTTCCGTCGTCGCAAAAAGTCGCTCCAATTCTTCCGCCGTCAAAAATTCCACGACGCGTTTTTCCGACTTTGGCACCTCGATTTTTTCCGCCGCGAGACAGTCGACATCCCGTTTCGCGAGGAATTTGAAAAGCGCGCGCAACGCGATGGCATGGTAGCCGCGCGTTTTGACACTCAATTTCTGACCGCGAATTTTCAAATCGGCGAGGTGGAGGAGGAAATTCCGCACCTCTCGGAAATTCAGCGCACTGACATCCTTGTCTTCCCCAAAAAAATCTTCCGCCCGTTTCAAATAATGGGCGTAATTTTCCGCTGTTTTTTCCGCCTGATTTTTTTCGATTCGGACGGCGGTGAGGAAGTCGTCGACGGCATCGTAGAATTTCATTGCAGCCCGATTTTCTCACGAATCACCGCCAAATTCTTCACCGTTTCGGTTCGCGCTTTCGCACCACCCTCTGCCAAAATCTTTTCAACTTGCGCTGGATTTTTCCGCAATTCCTCAAACTTCGCGCGTGCCGGACCGAACTTCGCCAAAATCTTGTCCAGCAAAATTTGCTTCGCGTCGCCATAACCGACCTCGCCGTTGCGATATTTTTCCGCCAAATCTTTTTCCTCCGCTTCTGTTGCGAGTAATTTAAAAATCTGAAAAACAAGGCATTTTGCGTAATCAAGCGGCTGACCTTTTGGTGTCGAATCGGTTTTGATTTTCATCACTTGTTTCTTTAAAACCGCCTCGTCGGCGAAAATTTCGATCGTGTTGCCGTAACTTTTCGACATTTTTTCGCCGTCGGTGCCGGGGACGACCGCGACCTTTTTCGGAATCTCTGGCTCGGGAAGTTTCAAAGTTTCTCCAAATTTGGAATTAAATTTTTCTGCCAAATCTCGGGTAATTTCCAAATGTTGTTTTTGATCTTTGCCGACGGGGATTTTGTCTGGTTGCATGATCAAAATATCGGCGGCTTGCAAAATCGGATAATTAAACAGACCGACATTCGCCTCGAGACCTTGAGCGACTTTATCTTTGAAGCTGACCGCTCGTTCGAGCAGACCCATCGGCGCGAGGCAGGACAGAATCCAATTCAGCTCCAAAACTTCCGGCACATCTGACTGGCGGTACAAGATTGTATGATCGCCGGTCAGTCCGAGCGCGACGAAGGCGGCTGCAATTTCAAAAGAATTACGCTGCAACTCCTCTCCATTTTTCGAAGTCGTCAGGGCGTGGAGGTCGGCGACGAAAATGAAAAGTTCAGCACCGGATTGCTGGAAATTCAAAAATTGTTCAAGTGCCCCGAAATAATTTCCGAGATGGAGAGAGCCGGAGGGTTGGATGCCAGAGAGGATTCGCATGGTAGGGGATGGGTTATAGGTTCTAGGGACTAGGTAATTTTCAATTTCTAATAATCCAATTTTTTAATTTTTCAAACAATATTTTTTGAAAAGTTGTTTAAGAAATTTAGAAATTATTACATTGAAAATTGTTTAGAAACTAAAAATTGAGAATTAGAAATTTCAAACTGATTCTACCTTTTCAAACATTTTTCCAAAAATTCGACGGCTTCTTTTCTCGAACGCACCAATCCCTCAATTTCTGCATCCCGCAAAATTCTAGTCAGCCGGCCGAGCGCGGGACCTTTCGTGACGCAAAGTTCGCGGCTGATTTCGTCGCCATTCAAGAGCGGTTTCGGGGCGGGCAAAAGTTTTTCGTTGAGATGGATTTTCCACTCTTTGACGACTTTCCGCTGCAGGGAAAAGTCTGCTGGGCTAGTTCCTCGGATGTCGGCGGCAGTCAATCGCACTAAATCGGGGAACCAGGGATGGACGAAAAATTCATGTTTGCGCGCTAGTCGCATTTTCGGAATGTCGAAAAAATTCATATGGTGGGCGATGAGCCAGACAATTTTTGCTCGCGTTGCGCCGTCGAATTTCAACCGTCGCAAAATCTTTTCCGCGATTTGCACTCCTGCTTCGGCGTGACCAGGGTAAGAAATTTCTCCGTTCTCCTCTCGAAAAGTTTCTGCCTTGCCAACATCGTGGAGGATGGTCGCGAGGGCTAGTGTGGCGCTCGCTGACTTCGGCAAACTCGCGACAGCTGCTAGGGAATGAGTCAGACAGTCGCCTTCCCGATGCCATTGCTCCGGCTGCTGGAGATTTTTCAATTCCCAAATTTCCGGCAGGACGACCTCCAAAATTCCAAATTCCGCTAAGTCGCGAACTGCTCGTCCTCGATTTTCATCCTCCAAAATTTTCGTCAATTCGTCACGAATCCGTTCTCCCGAAATTTCTCGCAGTTGGTGAGAATTTTTTTGAATCGCAATTCTGGTCGGTTCGTCGTATTCGAAATTCAACAAATTCCTGAAGCGGACGCCGCGCAAAATTCGTAAAAAATCTTCACTCACACGTTCTTCTGCGATACCGATGAAACGTAAAATTTGTTTTTTTAAGTCTTTTTGACCTCCGACAAAATCCAAAATTTTTCCCCCGACCGGGTTGCGAAACATCCCGTTTACCGTGAAATCCCTTCTTTGCGCGTCTTCCTCGGCCGTCGTAAAAAAAACTTCGCCTGGTCGCCGACCATCATAATTTCTCTCTCCGCGGAAGGTCGCGACCTCGAAAGCGTGCTTTCCGAAAATTACCAAAATGACGCCAAACTCTCGACCGAGCGGTTTCGTGTGAGGGAAAAGCTTTTCAACTTCCGCCGGAGTCGCGCTCGTCGCGATGTCGACATCGGAAATTTTCCGCCCCAACAAAAAATCACGGACGGCGCCACCAGCGAAATAACTTTCAAAACCGTTTGCTTGCAAAATTTGGACGATCTTTTCAGCTGATTTTAGCATTTGTCTTGGGGATAATTTTTAATTTACTAGTTTTCAATTTTCAAATAATTTTTAAATTTTAACAGATTTAATTGCCCGACTTGATCTTGACGGATCTTTCGATTAAAAAATCTGTTTTTTCGCATTTTATGAATTGGCTTGAGAATTAGGATTTATTTGAATCCGCCGCGGCGGACGAACTTGAAAATTTTCGAGCAATTAAGTTCACAGAATAAAAATTACAAGTTCAGACGATTGCATTTTAAGCTATTTTTTGCTAGAATAATCAGATTTAAAAAAAAGATTTTGCCAAAACTGCAAAAGCTTCTCACGCTACTGCTCGTACTTCCGCTTTGCGCCGTTTTATTTAATGGTGTGGTGAGGGCGGAGATTACTTGTGAGGGCGCGTTATGTGGAGAGCTTTTGGTGAGTCAGACTGAGCTTTATCAGGCAGCGGATGAACTCCATAAAGCTTTTTCAGAATGTTTGTCAGAGTGTGGCATTTATGACTATGGTCCGGATTGGGATACCTGCAAAGCTGATCTTGGTGAAGAAAAAGATAAAAGCTGCAAGGAAATCGCAGACTTAGCTTACGAAAAAACAGGAGAGACTGATTATTATGCAAGACAAGAAAAATTAAGTGATTTAAGGATTCTGCTTGGCAGGCAAAAAAGTGAAATCCAGCAAATTATGCAGTCCAGAAAAGCGGTGGACGCGAGCAGAATTCTTTCAATTACCGGTCAAACCACTTTCACTGATGCCAAAGAATTTCTCGGTAAAGTGATTGATTTACTGGTCAAAATGGTCGGCCTGGTGGCGCTGGTTTTTCTCGTCATCGGGGGATTCCGCTTGGTCGCAGCAGCAGGGAATGACAACGAAATTCAAAAAGCCAAGACGATGATTACTTATTCCATAATTGGTCTGGCATTTACGCTTTTGGCTTATCTCATCGTGGCGGCGGTACAGGGAATTTTGTACAGATAGTAGTGAGTAGCTTGTAGTTGGTAGAAAAAAACTTGAAAAAATATTGAGAATCTGCTAAAATAACCAGATTTAAAAACTAAATTATTTGAACCGCAGATTACGCTGATTAAATGATTGCATAGATGCTTTGAAACGAACCAAATAACCAACTAACTAAATAACTAGTTAACCAATACCAAAATGCAAAACAACACACACAACACTTTCCCACGCCTTGATCTCTCGGCGAGAGAGGCGAGACTGATTTACAATAATGTTGAGGCTCCTCCTGTCATAGATAAAATCGCCAAGCTTGGTGGTTTTGCTGTGGGAGAGTATGAAGTGATTTGGAAAAATGGTCTTGGAATCAGAAACGAAAAAGGTGAGAAGACAAGTGCTAAGCAAAGTGGTGAAAAAATAAAAATTACAGAATTAAAGCAGGGCTTATTTAATAAAGAGCCAGAACGCATCTGGGGAAAATTGGAAGAGGGGGGATGGGTGCCACTGAGCGGTGCCAACGGGAGAGGTAAGAATGTAGAGTCATTCGAAAAAAATGATGCAAAAAAGGTTATTCAAAAGGAGACAGCAACTAAGCAAGGTGAGCTATTGAAAGAGGTTGAAAATGGCAGGACTCAAGAATGTAAAAATAGTCACACTGAAACTGTCACTTCTCTCGTCCAAAACATTGCAGGGAATAATGCAGAGAATATTAAAAAAGTTACGGTTACCAAGAGAAACGGAAAAATCGTTAAACTTGAACGGCGAGGGACAGACTTTGTTGAGCTTGGAGACAGTAAGCATTTCAAGATTTACAAAGGAGACATCGTGACTATTGGTCATGATTTTCTTTCGGTCAATAGTCAGATTGACAGACAAGCTGGCAAAAAAGTTCCAATCGAGACAAGACAAGGAAAGGCTGGCGTAGAAAAAGCCATTGGCGAGGTGCCTGCGGATTTCGCGTCTGTCGCGGACAAGGGGCCAAAAGAGTCAGAAAAGCTATTTAATACAATAATTGAGAATAATCTCGGAAAAGAATATTTCAACGAGACTGTGATTGCTCAGGATATCGTCGATATGGGTATTCGCAAAGTTTGTGAAAACTTTTTCGTGGGAGAACACGGTGCTTTGGCTGGTTTAGCACTGGAGGAAAAACAGAAAATGCCAAAACTTTTCGACAAAAAGGGAGAGCTGAAGCAGGGTGCTTTAGCTGAGATTACCAAGATTATCACTGCCGCCGCTGGCAAAATCGAAAGCACCAAGGAGAGCGAGATCCAGGCAGATGCAAAAAGATTTCTCGCAGAAGTTGGTCTTTTCGTCGGAGTGCCGACATTGATTCAATCTGCAGCCGCTTTGATTGCAGGTTCACAGTTGGCAGTGGCGGGTTATTTCCCATTGGCTTACATCGACATCGGACGAGGGATTCGACAGGGCAAAGTCAAAGTACTCGATCGTGGTGGTGTGAAACTCTTGACTGATCTTTCGATTGTGGAGGGTGAGATTGCGGCACGGAAAACTTTGAACGAAGATGTAAATGAGCTAAAAACTCAAAAAACTAAGTTGGAATTGATTGGTTTGACACTGAAAAAACAAACTATTGAAAAAACCTTAGCAGACAAGAATCTGGATCCCAAGATGCGTAAAAAGTTGGAAAGTGACCAAAAAGCACTGGTATCGGAAATTGCGTCTCGCAATAATGTTTCGGTTACGGAACCAGAAATCGAGGCTTATTCTTCATTGAGTGTGAATAAGGACAGAAACAAGAAATACCAAGAACTACAGGTTGCGACCAATGAATTAAATAAAGATGGACTTATCGGAAGTGCAGAGAAAATTACTAAGACGCATGAAAACATCGGTGAAAATCTCGCTGCGCTCGAAAGTAGTTTCGATGTCCAGCAGGACAAAACTGAGCAGCTGAGAGTCTGGTACAAACGCTGGTTCGGAGGAAATATCGAGAATCCCGAGGCAGCGGTGAAAGAGTTGGCAGAAATGAATGACAGTGAAGTTAATGGTGTTAACGGACTCGAAAATCGTCTCAAACTTCGTGTCGGACTTTGGGAAAATACAGATTTAATTTTGAACAAGGTTTTGGGTATCGAAAAAGATCAGACTGTGAAGTTGGAAGACTTGAAAGCCCTGACTGGCTTGATGCAGGATCCAGTTGAGGGTGCGATGCCCCTCAATGGCGGCAAAATAGAATTATTGCAAGCTGGTCAAGCTGAAACGAAGACAATACTAGCCAAGCTGGAAACATATTTCACAGCTTTTAGGGCAGAAAAGGGTTCTGTTCGTGGTGAATTTGAACACGAACGGGACGAGGGTCGTTTGAAAGTTGCAGCGAAAATTTTGAAAAGCAGTAATTCGACACCTGAAAAAATTATTCGTCTCTCTGCCTTGGCGAGTTCACAAGAGCTGCAAAATATCAGTGATAGATTGATTTTGAAAGCGAACATAGAAGATGGAATAAAAATTCGAAAAGTTTACCAAGAACTGCAGTCTGCGCTGAAGGACAGGAAAGCAGTAGCTGGGTTTGTGCAGGAGGCGGGATTGGACAAGACTTTGTCTAAGATTTACAAAAATGCGGAATGGATTGAGCAGAAAGTTGACCTGAAGAATCTCGACCAAAATGCGTCTCTCCATGCGGAGATTAATGACACCTTGGGAGCGCCGCTGGAAAAGATCAAAAATCTTTCAGGAGTGCTTTCTGGTTTAGCGCAGGAAGGATTAAGCGCAACTGAAAAAAATGAGATAAAAAATGCGATTAGTGGACTTGATGCGGAGTTAGCCCTTGCGAAAACAAAAGTTGAAACACTGCTCGGCACAAAAACAATCGATGCTCGTGAATCTCACGACAAGGAAGATGTTAAAAATATTCGAAATATAGAACTGAAGGCCATAAACGCCAAGTTTAGTGTGCCAGTCACTGAGGCGGCTTTCGAAAATCCAGCGGATATTGCGGCATTTGTGAAGCTAGCAGCAGAGTTCAAAGACAGCATGGGCAGCAAAGAAGCTTTCAAAACAAAAGCTCAAACTAAATTTTCCAAATATAAATTTTTCAAAAATAGCAGGGGAACGGAGACGAGTAATCTACCGATGATTTCGCCTGACCAGGTCGGTGGAGACAGGCAATTGGCACGCCATCTCAACCTTTTGATTTTGAACGTAGAGCAAAAAGGTAAAAATATCGTGGATAATTTCTATGATAATTCCGAGACTCGCAGCAAGATGCATCTCAGAAATTCTGAGATTGCCGCGGCGGTAGGACGGGCCGAGTGGATTAATGCGACGACTTTGAAATCAGAATATAAGGATCACTATATCGCCAATACTGGTCGCGGAGGCACTGAGGATTTGAATCATTTCATCAAAGGAGGGCACAGTGGCGGAGACTTCGGCGGGGCTTACAAGCTGAGTTTCGAGAGAAATGTGACGCTAACAGACGGTAGAGAATTTAAAGTTAAGTACGACATGTTGGCTCGTCAGAAATGTTTCAATGCAGTCTTTTTCCCAAATGGCGGTATCGAAGAAGTCGCCAAAAAGACTAAGCAGCCAGTTCAACTTGGAACAATTAATGCCAAAAAAGTTGCCCAAGAGACTAAGCAGCCAGCTCAACTTGAATCACTGACGCCGACAGATGTCGCAGCAGTCAAGCGTCAACTATTCTTGCTGGGTATTCCTCTTTATTTCGAGACCGGGATTGGTGGTGGTGCAGATAAGGTAGGGGGCTCGGGTTATGGAAGCGGTGGCGGTGGCAAGGGACCTAATGTTCCTGCGCCCCAACCTTCACTTGACCCAGGTGGATCGGGACCGACACTGGGACCTCTCTTTCCGACTAACTGATGGATATCTTTTGCGTTGGTTTAGCGAAATAGCTAAAATCTACGCATGATTAAAAGACATAATTTATTCCTCGGAGGAGTGATTGCGATAGTCACTATTTTGGCTTTTATTACCATTTTTTATGTGCCCAGTTTAGTTTTCAAAAATCAAAAATGTGAATTAAATCTAGAGGACAATATTTTCCTCGGAGTGGGTGAGCAAAGACAGATTGTCGGATTTCAGTCAGATCTTTGGGTGGTGCGGATTACTGATTCGAAAGTGGCGCGAATTTCTGGTGATCAAATTATCGCCAAGCAAAAAGGCGAAACCAAAATTAACTTCAGCATGAAAGATACAAAATCCTGTTTTTTTGAGGTCAACCTCCAGGTTGCGAATGTCAGCTCATCATCCAAGAATATGCTTCTCAAAGAGGGGATTAAGATGAATTTGCTAGAATCAGAAAAAAATAGTAATATCGCTCCTCTGCCACCGACACGATAATTCTCGCCAAACAATTTTATGTTTATTCTTATCTGGAAAAATCTCCGTCGAGTCAGCGAATTAGGATTTTTTTTTCTGGTTTCAATGTTATTTGTTGTTAGCTCGGTGTTTGCTCTAGATACATACAGTAGCAGTTCGTTTGATGAATATCTCACAAACGTGACTGGAAATTATAGTTTGGATTACCATACTTTTCACAAGATTAGCGGAGATTATTTATTTTTAAACGATGTTACTGTCAGTCTTGATCCTAGCAGTACGGCGGAATTAGATTGGCTAGGTCTTTGTGCTTGTGGTGGTAGCTTCAATCTCGCCGATCCGGTTGCGGCCTTGACCAGTAGTCAATGTAATTGTGCGTCTTCCACATCACCCAGTAAAACATGGGACTACGGAGGTTATAAAATGACTAATGAATCGCTGGTCGCGTTTGTTCAATATAAACCATTTCCTAGTCTTGCCGCTGCTACTCAAAATCCAACTGTAATTTCAGAAATGTTTACAGAGTATGTAGACGGAGAACATGATACCCACAAAGACACGGTGACTACGAATTTTAAATTCTGTGGTGATGGAGTTCTGGATGCTGGTGA
>JAIPGZ010000007.1 GCA_021735425.1 Candidatus Altimarinota bacterium
GGAGAAAATCGAGGTGGAACAACCAGAACACAGCCCCCCTGCTAAGGGGGGAGATCCGACGCCGCAGCGTAGGGTCGGGGGGTCTGCGAGCAAACAGCAGGAATCTTTAAATTCGGTGCCGTCTTCACCCGACCCCTCTGTCCTTCGGACATCTCCCCTTGGCAGGGGAGCAACTTTCGGTAACCTCCTTGCCAAAATCACCACCCTCCGCACCGAAACCCGCGCCCAGATTGGCAAGCTTGAAATTAAAGAGGAAGAGGTTTTTCAACAAATCCCAGTAGAGGAAATAATTCCCCCCTGCCAAGGGGGGTGTCCCGATGAAATCGGGACGGGGGGTCGGGTTGATGAAATCTCAACTCTTGTTCCTGAAACCCCCGCACCAGAGATTCCTGAACCTGAAACCCCCGTTGTTGAAAATATTGCGAAGCCTGCGCCAACGGAAACTGAAACTCCGACTGTCGAACCTGTCATCGAACCTGTCGAGACGGAACCTCTGCCCGAACCCGAATCTGAACCCACACCTGAACCCGTGCCTGTAGCGGAGGTTACCCAACCTCCGATTGCGCCTGTAGCCGAGGTTTCTCAACCTCGGACTGAACCGCAGGTTCAGCAAACCATCGAGCAAAACGAGCCTCAAATTGTTGAACAACCCGAACCCCAAACCGCGCCCCCAAACCCACCAAACTAGCCTAAGCGGAGAACACTTGTTTCAAGCACTCTGCTCGTTTTTTGCTGAAAAATGACTCCAAAAACCTGTACTTTTACCCCCTCCAGCTACAGGTTTTCAGCGTCTTTAGGCTTACACAAGGGTAAAAAATGGTGTACACCCTAATCTGGCTTTATTTAAGACCAGAAGTGTGCTATAATGTGTAGCACACACTACTAAAAATACAGGTTTTTGATACCCACTCTTACTTTTTAATCCTCCCCTGTTTTTTCTTTTTGAGAATTTTCCCCAAACTCCCCGCCACGACTCCCCTCTTCGGCACATCGTTAATCACGACCGCCAAAGCTCCAATCTTCGCATCATCGCCGACTTTGACCGGACCGAGGATTTTGGCACCAGCACCGATGACGACCCGATTACCAATCGTCGGATGTCTTTTAGTGCAACCATTCGCCTTCCACCAACCGAGCGCGCCGAGCGTGACATCGTGGTAAAGCATCACGTCATCGCCAATCACCGCGGTCTCACCAATCACGACGCCGTAACCATGGTCGATGAAAAAGCCTTTGCCTATTTGAGCACCGGGATGAATCTCAATTCCGGTAATAAATCTGGCAATTTGTGAAATCAGCCGCGGGATAAATGGAATTTTCAGCGCAGCGAGCGGATGGGCAATCCGGTGAAAAACGAGTGCCCACAAACCAGGGTAAAGCAAAATCTCCGCCTTGCGAAAAATATTCCCCTGTAACGCAGGATCTTTCGCAATCGCAGCCTTGAGCCAGATAAACATTTTAGGGTTTAGGTTCTAGGGTTTAGGGTTTAGTAATTTTCAACGATAAGCTGTTTGAAATTCTTGATCATGGTTTTTCACTATACCTTAACCCCCAACGGGTTTAGTAATTTTTTCCGAATCACGGTCAACATTTTACCAACTTCTTCTAAATTAGTAAGTAATTTTTTGACTTGTTCTTCGTTTAAAAAATTAAATTCTTTCGAAAGTAAAATTTGAGTTTCTAACTCCGCACAAGACCCAAGCGAGTTACTCAAAAAATGTGCATAGTCTTTTCGAGTTGACCTGGCATATCCTTCCGCAATATTTGAGACAATTGAAACTGCGCACCTTCGCATTTGAGATTTTAAGCCATATTCTTCACTCCGCGGAAAGTTTTCGGTAAATTCATAAACACTCTTCGTTAAAGAAAAAGCCTTTTGCCAAACGATAAGTTCTTTAAAATTTTTAATCATCTCTTACTAAACCCTAAAACCTAACCCCTGTACCCTAACCCTTATCCCAAAATCTTGAGTCGCTCTTCAATTTTCTGAATTTTGTCTTCGACCGATGCCAGCTTGGCTCGCTCAGAATCAACCACATTTTTCGGGGCACGCTTCGTGAAATCCTCGTTAGCCAATTTTTTGGCAATCACCGCGAGGTAAATTTCAGATTCTTTCAAATCGCTTTTCAAACGCTTTTTCTCGACCTTCGGGTCAAGCAATTTCGCGAGCGGGAAATAAATTTCCAGTCCAGCGTCGAATTTAGCGACCGCATTTTTAACTTTTTGACCAGATTTTTTGACTACTAGTGAGCTCAAACGCGCCAGTTTTTTGATTTCGCTCGCCTGTTTTTTGATGAATTTTTCAAATTTACCGGCGTGAATGACCACTGTAATTTTGCGCGCCGGCTCGACATTCATCTCGGCACGCACCGAGCGAATCGCGGAAATAATGGCGAGAATAATTTGCATCTCCTCCTCCACTTTGGAATTAATTTGAGCTTTAATCGGCTTGGGATATTTTTCATTCGCGAGCAATTTGGGTTTCTTCTTCGCTGGCTGAAAGTTCTCCCAAAGTTTTTCAGTGACAAAAGGAACGAAGGGATGCGCGAGACGAAGAATCTGCGCAAGGGTGTGAGCGAGAATCTTTTTGTTCGGTTTTTCTTTGGTCAGCTCGAGGTACCAATCACAGAAATCATGCCAAATAAAATCTTGAATCTTGCCAGCCACCTCACCAAAAGCGTATTTCTCGAAAGCCTGATTAGTCTCGTCAATCAGTCGGTTCAGCCTCGAAAGAATCCATCGATCAGGCAAAGTCCGCGCCGCCGGACTTTTCGGAATTTCGATATTTTTGCCAAGCACTCCGAAAACATAGCGCGAGGCATTCCAAATCTTATTGACGAAATTACGCTGACCAGTAACTTTTGTTTCGCTGAATTTCAAATCATTGCCGGGAGTCGAACCTACGACCAACGAAAGCCGAAGCGCATCGCAGCCGTATTTTTCAATCATTTCAATCGGATCAATGCCATTATTTAAACTTTTAGACATTTTACGACCCAGCTCATCGCGCACTAATCCATGTAAATAAACCGTCTTGAAAGGCGACTTACCCGTGAATTCCGCACCGAGCATCACCATCCGCGCCACCCAGAAAAAGAGAATGTCGTAACCAGTTTCGAGCACTGTGTTGGGATAGAAAGACCGAAAATCTTTCGTATTTTTGGGCCAACCAAGCGTAGCGAATGGCCACAGACCACTTGAAAACCAAGTGTCAAGTACATCGGGATCTTGGACTAGATTGAGATTCCCACAGCTCGGACACTTTTTTGGTGGCTTTTCTGAAACAATTACGCGTTGGCAACCCTCTTTTTTGCGAATTCTTTTATCAGCAAATTCGGGAACTTTTTTGCAATACCAAACCGGCAGTTGATGTCCCCACCAAAGCTGGCGGGAGATGCACCAGTCGCGAATCTCGTCCAGCCAACGGGTAAATTCTTTTTCAAAGCGCGCCGGCACAAATTCGATTTGCTTTTTTTTAACTATTTTCAAAGCCTTCTCTGCGAGCGGCTGCATTTTGACAAACCACTGCATCGATTCCAGCGGCTCGATGACTGAGTCGCAGCGGCTGCAATGTCCGACCGAGTGATCATGTTTTTCGATTTTTTCGAGATTACCGATGTCGTCGAGATATTTGATAACTGCTTTGCGCGCTTCATGCAAAGGCATCCCGACGAAGCGCCTCCCCGCGTTTTTCGTCATTTTGCCGTGCGGACCAATCACGACGATCGATTCCAAATGGTGATCTTTGCCAATCGCGGCGTCGAGCTGATCGTGCGCCGGGGTAATCTTGACTGCGCCAGTACCGAATTTCATTTCGACCCTCTTGTCGGCAATCACTTTGATTTCCCGATTTACGATGGGGAGAATCAATTCTTTGCCAATGAAATCTTGGTAGCGTTTATCGTCAGGGTGAACGGCGACAGCAGTGTCACCGAGCATCGTCTCAGGACGAGTCGTCGCGACACAAATCGAACGGTCGGTCGCCGAAACAAAGTAGCGAATAAAATAAAGATTCCCCTCCTCCTCACGGTGTTCGACTTCGATGTCGGAAAGAACTGTTTTGCAACGAGGGCACCAGTTCACCAATCTTTTGTCGCGATAAATTAATTTCTTTTTATAAAGTTGAATGAAGGCTTTAGTCACTGCTGCAGAACGCTCATCATCGAGAGTGAAGGCCTCCCGCTCCCAATCACAGCTCGCGCCCATTTTATGAATTTGATTGGAAATGCGAGCATGGTATTTCTTTTTCCAATCCCAAACTTTTTCGATAAATTTTTCGCGACCGAGATTCTCACGAGAAAGTCCTTTTTCGAGCAATCTTTTCTCAACCACATTTTGCGTCGCAATCCCCGCATGATCTGTCCCCGGCAACCAAAGCACGTCCATTCCTGTCATCCGTTGATGGCGAGCAATGATGTCTTCAATCGTGAGTGTGATCGCGTGACCGAGATGCAAAGCACCAGTCACATTCGCCGGCGGCATCATCATTGTGAAATTTTTCTTTTTGGCTTTGCCGACAGCCTTCCCTACGCCGAATTCAGTCCATTTCTGAGAAACATCTCTTTCCACATCATTCGGAATGTAAGCCTTCTCGATTTCGCTCATAACTCGCTTAGCATACACAAATTTTAGATTTTGGTTAAGCTGCAGGTGAATAAAAAAGTTGTATCGTGGCTTTTGAAAGCGAATAAATTGGCTACTAAAGCAAGCTTGTTAAAAAATGAAAACGTTTTAGAATCAATATGAATTAAGCTAAAATTATGGGTTTCCGACTTTCACCAAATTCGCTACACGTTCAGACTGAGAGTAGTGTCCCAATTTCACCAGCACTGCCACCTAAAAAAACCGCTGAAGAGCTTAAAAAAGAAAATGCCGCCTTACGTAAAGCGGTTGGCAAAACGCTCGAGTTCAATCACAAAAACTTCCTTGAAATGACGACCAAAATCTTGCAAGAAGAATTTAAGGTTCCACCAGAAAAAATAACTCCTGAGGCGAAAATTTTTGAAGACCTAGGACTGCAAAGAGCTAAACTGAGAAGCTTTTTACTTTTTCTAAAAATAGAGTTTAATCGTGAGTTTACCGTCCCAAAATCCGGAACACTCAGCGGATTCCTTAGATAAGTTTGCTGCTAAAATCCCCTGCGTGAATCCCAAAGTTAGCATCGGAATCGTTTTGTTCGGAGAGAAGTATTCGCAGGAAATGCTGCCTAGCTTAGTGCAGCAAGATTATCCAAATGTTGAATTTCTCCTACTCGACCAAGAGGAAGATAAATGGAGTGCGAGTAAGTTTATCGAGGAAAAAATGCCTGCGATTTTCCACGATCCGCGTGTAAAAATCGAACGCGGTCGGAATCTCTGGCACTCCGGCGGTCATAATAAATTGATTCACAAAGCTTTAGACGGTGGCGCCGATTATTACATCTGCGGGAGTAACGACATGCTCTACCCGCCCGATTTAGTTTCGCGAACTATTATCGAACTGGAAAAACCTGAGCATTCGAAATTCGGTAGCGCCACGGTGAAGCTATTGCAGTGGGATTTCGAAAACAAAAAGAAAACTAAAACTATCGACAGCTGTGGAATCGGAATCCGAAAATCCCACTACTTCTACGACCGCGGACAAGGCGCGAAAGATGGCGGGCAGTTCGATCAACAGCGGGAAATTTTCGGAGCTAGCGGTGCTCTGACAATCTTGCGCAAAACCGCTCTTCAGTCCATCGAGACTCAGAACAATTTTTTTGATGAAAAGCTTCACTACAAAAATGATGTCGATCTCGCTTATCGCTTGCAGTGGCTCGGCTGGAAATCTCTCTTTATTCCAAGCGTGGAAGTATTTCACGATCGACAGTTAAACCGAGAATCTTCACTTTTTCAATTTATCGAGAAGCGTAGAAAAGTAGCACGGTGGGCCAAAGAATCTTCGCTCTGGGGTCACCTTGTCGTTCTCGAAAAAAATTTTTCGGCAAATTTTTCATGGCAGGTGAAATGTGCAACTCGTTTTTATAACTTCAAAAAAATAATTTATTTCATTTTTTGCGAACCATATTTGCTTAAACAATTTTGGAAAATCCGAGAAATAAAGGCAGAATTACGAAAATCTAGAAAAAATGTTAGCGTCGACAAAATTGAAAAATTCATGAATTAAAAATTGTTTTGAAATTTAAAACTTCAAATTAGGACTACCCTATTCCCCTATTTCACCCAATGAAAGCTTCTGTAATTATTCTCGATTTTTTGAAAAGTAAACGCGTCGTCGAAAACGTCGAGAGCATCCAAAAACAACTCGTAAACTTTCCGATTGAAATAATCGTGGTGGATAACTCACGGAATGAAGCCAACGCGAAAAAGCTTCGAGAGCTGGAGAAATTCGAAAATGTGAAGCTTATTTTCAACGATGAAAATCTCGGCTACACCCGCGGTACGAATCGCGGAGTCCGAGACGCGACTGGTGAATACCTCTTCATCGTGAATCCCGACATCATTTGGAGTAACCCGCAGACTCTTCAAAAAATGGTCGACTTCCTCGACGCGAACCCGCAAGTAGGAATCGTCGGACCAAAACAGATCAACGATACTGACGGGAAAGTCGCGATGACAGTACGAGCCTTTCCGAAATTATTTTTACAAATTGCGCGTAGAACCTGGCTACGTAAGCTTCCGGGAGTCCGAAAAAAGGTAGAGTTCGACGAAATGCAGCATCTCGATTATGACAAAACTCAACCCGTCGATTGGCTGCAGTCTAGCTTCGTCGCCGTGAGGAAAAATCTATGGGAGAAATTCGGCGGACTAGACGAAGGCTATTTCCTCTTCATGAGCGACCCCGACATCTGCTGGAAGTGCTGGGAATCTGGATTCGAAGTGATTTACTATCCGGAGGTGACTGTCCATGCCGACGGACTACGCTGCTCAGCCGGAGGCTTCCTTAGTTTTTTTGGTAAATGGACTCTGCGCCAGCACCTCCGCGACGCTGTGAGATATCACATTAAATATCGCGGGAAGAAGAGTCCTCGGACTAAGCATGAAACATGAAACACGTAACATGAAACATTTTGGTTTAGACATAATATAGCTAAACAAATATAAATCAGCGCATGTTTGAAAAATTCGCGCACTGTGATTTAAAAACTAATAAAAACATCTTTACCGCTCTTTAAAGCTCTTTATGATCCTTCCAGATGAAAGAATGTAGTTGTGTAGAAGACAGTATTCTGATTGATGTTATGCAGGATTGAAGTTGTTTAGCTATACATGCTGCTTTATAATTCATGCTTTATGTTTCATGAGTATAAAAATCCGGCAGTAATTTCGCCGGGCGGATTTCAGGAATCTTCGTAAGCTTCTCGACATCCTCGATACGAATTTTTCCGAGATAAAGTTTTTTAAGGTCTCCCCCGTTGTCAACGAATTGTTGAATCTTTTGTAGACCGCTGAAATAAATCGCCTCCTTGGTGAAACCGCCAGCTTGTGAAGCATCACGCAAACCGCGTTTTATTTTGACCGCTGTTTTCCAAGCTCGCTCGTCCGAAAAATTGTGTTTTTTGACGAAATCGAAAATTTGACGAAATGATTTTTCGGCAGATTCAGCGACGGCGAGGAAACTCAAAACCGGCCAAAATTCTTTTTCGTGAGCAGCCTGCAAAACTAAGTTTTGGTTGAAAATCGCAAGTCCCTCCTCGGTCTCGAGATAATTGCCAACTCCCCGCGAAAAAATTTCGTAATTTTGATTTTTGCCATTTTCGCCACGCAAAATATGAGTCTCGACTTCGTGGGCAATCGTCGAACGCAGTCTTTCGGGCGACCACTTTGCGAGCGAGCGAATGAAAAGTGTCCCCGATTTGCCAGCGAGCGCATCGGCAACAAGATCTTCGCGAAAAACAAATTTCCAATTTTTGAGATTGTATTTTTCAAAAACTTTTTGAAATTCGAGAGTGGCAGCCTCAGCGTCAATCGTGGATTTTTCGGCGGGAAATTTTTTGGGTTTGCCGGCGAGAATTTTTTGCGCTTTTTGGATGTTTTCCTCCGAAGGGAATCCGTAAAGTTGACATGAAAGCTCGGTAAAATTTTCGCGACCGAGACTTTGGAGTAATTTTATTTTTTGAGAAATTTCAATTTTTTTCTCTTGAAAAATCTTCCCCAAACCGTCGCTCGGAATTTTGATCGCGTCGAGATTGGCGAGCAAAAGATCGGGGTCGAATTTGAGTTGGCGATAATTGAAAACCGGATCGTAGCTTGACGAGGCGAAAAATTTTTTCTTTTCGGCAAGCAAATTCGTCGGCTTGAGATAATGCAGTAGCTTGATTTTTTTATCAATTTCCGTCAGAGCTTTATCAATCGCATGAAAATCAATTTTAGGAATTTCATCCTTCTGCTTTTCTTTTGGGAGAATTTTTTCCTCGCGAGAAATCGGATTGATGAGAAAATTACCAAGGTCACGCCTCCCGAGAATCACTTTGTAATTAGCTTTAGTTAAATCTTCTTTTTCTGCGACCGTGGTAATCCGTTCTCCGCCCAAGATAATTTTGAGATGAATTTGTTTAGCACTTTCCCCGACTGGTAATAAATGTAATTTTTCAGCTAATTGCGCGTCAATCGCGGTAGTCTCATGAGTGGCATCCAGTTCAGCCTTCACTCGATGGGATTTCTCTTTTAGTAAAATTTCGCAGTCCTCAATGTAATCGACGACTGTTTTTTTTGGGTACTTTTTCTTTTTAATTTTCGATTTTCCGAAAAGCTCTTTACTGAGCTTGACCCCTTTTTCGGGCGACTCGACCTTCAAGCCTTTGATCCTTTCTAATCTTTCTTTGAGCGGCGCCAGATTCGCGATCTGCACCATCAACCCAGCACGAGCGTTGACCTCAAGCAAAACTGGTCCATCTTTCGAATCGACAACGAGATCGGCAGCAAGATAACCGAGATTTGTGTGAATTTGCGCCTCGCTCGCAATTTTGAGAATCTCGTCGAAAAAAGGAATCACATGCCCCGCGGCCGGAATCCCGCCCGGCAGTTCGGTCAAAAGTTTGTTGAATTGGACAGCGTGAGTCGTCTTACCAGCAGCCAAATCAATCCCGAGACCAATACCACCAAGATGAACATTTGCCTTGCCGTTCGATTCGGGTGTCGGAATCCGCAGCATCGCCATCACTGGAATCAGATTGTGGACGATAACTCGAACATCCGGTAGACCTTCGACTTTTAGTCCAGGTATGAATTCAACGGAATTGACACGCGATTCGAAAAAGGCGATGTCGGGTAATGACGCGATGGAATATTCTCCGTCGAGAATATCACTAATATGTTCGCGTAAATCTGCTTCGGTAATTTTATCTCCACCAATTTTTTGCCAAACCCCGTCAAGAATTTTTTCAGTGATGACGACAATCCCCTCTCCGCCATAACCAGCGTTGGGCTTGAGTACAAAAGATTCGGGTAAGGTCGAAAAGTCGAATTTTTCTAAATCTTGGTAACTACGAATCGCGGCAATCAGCTTCGGAACTGGAACTCCACGAGTCGAGAGAAATTGTTTCGTCGCCAGTTTGGAATCCGCCATCCGCACCGCCTTTTTGCGATTAAAGGGTTTGAGATATTCCAAATTACGGGAATTAATCCCCAAAACTCCGTGATCTTTTAAAAACGAAAACGCCATCAAATCTGATTTAGTAAGCCTCCGGCGGTGACAATTTTTTGTAAAAACTCAGGGAGCGGCGAAAAGTCAAATTCAGTTTTTTGAGTGAGATTGAGAATTTTAGAATTTCCCACATCGATTTCAATTTCATCATTCTCGGAAAACTTTTGGGAAGCATTTTCTAAAACAAAAGTTGGGAGACCAAAGTTAATTGAATTGCGAAAAAAAATCCGCGCGAAACTTTCGGCGACGACGGCCTTCACTCCGACACCAGCGAGTGCCCAGACAGCGTGCTCACGCGAACTCCCACAACCGAAATTATTGCCCGCGACGACAATCGGGCTTTCGGTGGATTTTAATTTTTCACCGCCAATCGCCTCCAAGGCATGCGCTGCTAATTCTGTGGAATCAGAAGTCGTCAGATACTTCGCAGGAATGATGAGGTCGGTATCGATGTCGCTTTGGGGAAACACACACGCGTTTCCATGAATTACTTTATTCATACGATTATTTTAGCAAAACACCACGGATTCTCTATTCCCTAGAACCTAAAACCTATAACTTGAATAACCGATTTGCTCACGCATAAAAAGTTTCCTAAACTTGTTCCAGTTTTATTTTTTAATCTCAAAAAAATGAGCAGCACTCCTTTTCGCACGATGAAAGCGGTTTATGTTTACATCGCCGCACTCATCGGTCTCGTCGTCGTCTCCACTGGAGTTTATGGTTTATTGGAATACATCATGAGCATCCTTTTTCTCGGTGTCGGTTTTGATGCGGCTTATGTCATTACCCCACTAACTAGGATAATCACTGGTCTGTTTGTAATGGTGCCACATTGGGGAATTGGTCATCACTTTCACCTCCTCGAGAGTAAGAAGAAGAAATAGCCGAATTTGAGAAAAACTTAAAAAGCCTTCTCGAATTCGGGAGGGCTTTTGTGAGAATTTACAATAACCAATTTTTAATTTCCAAATAATTTTCAAGCAATAAAATGGACTACGATCTCGAAGAACGAACAGCAAAATTTGGAGAAGATGCGATTATTTTTTTGAGAACAATCCCGCGCGATGAAATCACCCGCCCATTAATTTCACAATTAATTCGTTCAGCCACCTCTGTCGGAGCAAATTATTATGAAGCCAACGAAGCTGCCTCCAAAAAAGATTTTCGCAATAAAATTTGTATCTGCAAAAAAGAAGCGAACGAAAGCAAACATTGGTTGCGAATGATCGCAAAAGCAGCACCCGATTCGGCAAAACGCGCGAGGGAACTGTGGAAAGAGACGCAAGAGTTGGTACTAATATTCGCAGCGATTGTAAAAAAATGTGATGAATCAGTTGGAAATTAGAATTTATTTGGAAATTGGTGAATTGGAAAATGGAAATTAATCTTCTCTGAAATGCCCCAACAAATCATAAAGATCTTCGACACTACACTGCGCGACGGCGAGCAATGTCCCGGCGCGAGCCTGAATCACGACGAGAAGCTGAAAATCGCCAAGCAGCTCGAAAACTTGGGTGTAGATATTATTGAAGCGGGCTTCCCCATCGCCTCGCCCGACGATTTCCGCGCGGTGAATGCAATCGCCAAAGTAGTGAAAAAGTCAACAATTTGCGGTTTAGCGAGAGCTACTGAGAAGGATATTCAAACCGCCTTCGACGCGATCAAACCAGCACCCAAAAAACGAATTCATCTTTTCCTCGCGACAAGCGACATGCACTTGAAGTACAAGTTAAAGATCTCTCGTGAAGAAGCTTTGGAGAAAATCGCAGCGATGGTGAAGTTTGCGCGAAGTTTATGCAACGATGTGGAATTCAGCCCGGAGGATGCCTCCCGCAGCGATTTGAAATTTCTTTACCAAGCTTTGGAGGTAGCGATTCGGGCCGGCGCAACAACCCTGAATATCCCAGATACCGTGGGTTATTCGACACCGACGGAATTTGGAGAATTTATTCGTGATATTCGGAAAAATACGCGCGGTGTGAAAAATGTGACAATCTCGGTCCACTGTCACGACGATCTCGGTTTGGCAGTCGCGAATTCTCTTGAAGCGGTGAGGAACGGCGCGCGACAGGTCGAATGCACGATTAATGGAATCGGCGAGCGAGCGGGCAATACGAGTTTGGAAGAAATCGTGATGGCCATCCGGACTCGGAAAGATATTTTTAAAGATTTGAAAACTCGGATTAAGCCGCGCGAAATTTTCCGAACCAGTAAATTAGTTTCGAATCTGACCGGCTTCGTAATCCCACCGAATAAGGCAATCGTCGGCTCGAACGCTTTCGCCCACGAGAGCGGAATTCACCAGCACGGCATTCTCGCGAAACGGGAGACTTACGAAATCATGAAGGCTCAAGACATCGGACTCGATCGGAATAAATTGGTTTTAGGGAAACATTCCGGGCGCGCGGCTTTAATCGCGAGAATGATTGAACTCGGTTTCCAATTAACTCAAAAAGAAATCGACAAAACTTTCAATCGCTTCAAAATGTTGGCAGATAAAAAGAAAGAAATTTTCGACGAAGATTTGGAAGCTTTGGTGATGAATGAAATCAGTGAAGCTGCAGCCGAGTGGAAAGTGGAATCTGTCGAAGTGATTTCTGGCAACAAGAAAAAACCCTTCGCTGATGTAGTTTTGAAAAATTCCGCCGGCAAGAAATTCCACAAAACTTCACGCGGGACAGGTCCAGTCGACGCTGCCTATTCTGCCGTGAATAAGGTGATTGGCGAAAAAGTGCGGCTGCTGGAGTTTCGAATGGACGCCGTCAGCGAGGGCATTGACGCCCAGGCCACCGTCGCGGTGAAAGTCGAGACTACGGGCGGCCTGTCCTCCGAAGCTCGAAGAGCGAAGGGGGGCAAAACCTACACCGGCAAAGGCAGCCATACCGACATCGTGATGGCGAGCGTCCGCAGTTATGTGAATGCTTTAAACAAGATCGTTGCGGGAAAGGAGCGGATGAAAGTGGTCTTGTGAAAATCTTATGTTTTTAAATATCAATCGTCGCCTTCCCCGTCACTCTCCTCTCCCATTCTGGCCAGATTTGTAAAACCTCACCGCTCTCCGTCACCTCAACTCCATAGTGATTTTGCTTTGAATGTTGAATTAAAACTACTTTTGAGATAATCCCTTTTTTGAGCAAAAAAACACAAAACATCTCGCTCAAAAATTGACAATAGTGTGCTCTTTTTTTGGCACGCAAGATTGATAAAGTATTAGCACAGGCAACCCCATCGCTCATCTGAATGCAGTCAACGACCGTCTTCCTAATTTCCTCGCGTGTAGGCTTTGGTATACCTCTAGCCTCATAGCTTTGATTTAACAATATGAGCCAATAAGGAATCCGAAATCTTCCTAGGTGCTGCCCTACACCCAATTCTTGACTTGAAAGCATCTCAAAAAAATCCTCCATCAGTTCAGCTGGTGGCTTTGTCCCGACAACTTCAGCTTGATTCAATCAATAAAATTAAGTGCTTCATTAGAACACTTAATTAAAATTTTTACAATTTCCCACCCTTTGCATCCATCCCCACTACCGCCAGGAAATCTTCCACCTCAATCTCCCACAGTGCCTCCGGCATGCCGAATTCCTCTAGAAAATCCACGCCACAGACTTTTTTGATTGAGCTGGCGTAAAAAGCTCCGCAGCCGCCAATCGCGTGAAGATAAACCGCGCCGAACTTTTTTAAAGCTTTTTGCGTAGTCACCCCCATCCCACCTTTGCCGATGAAAACTCGTACCCCAGTTTTTTCTAAAAATTTCGAAGTGAAAGAATCCAGCCGCGCCGAGGTCGTCGGTCCCGCCGCGACAGCCCGCCAATTCTTGCCCTTTTTCATCATGATTGGTCCGCAATGAAAAACTCCCAAGCCTGACAAATTTTTAGGTAATTTCTGCCGCGAAACCAAAGCGTGGACTTGGTCTCGTGCGGTGAAAAGTTTTCCAGAAATCGCGACGACCTCACCAACTCGAAGTTTCCGAACTTCTTTTTCCGAGATTGGAAGTTGAATCTTTTTAATCTTCGTTAGCTTTAAGTTTTCCGACAAAACCTTTTTAGAAAAATCGTCATGTAAAAATTCTCCTTTTGAGTCAAGACTAATTTTCCCCCGCCGCGTCGCCCAGCAAGAATAAGCCAGCGTCACGAAATAACTCGCGGGATGGCGATTGAGCGTGGCAATTTTGCAGTCGAGTAGCGTCGTCGCACCGCCGAGACCCATCGCCCCAATCTTGGTGGCATTCGCCGCACGGATAATCTCCGCCTCGAGTTTTGCCAATTCTGGATTTGAATTTTCTGTACCAATTTTTTGAAGCAATTTTTTTTTCGCGAGAGTAAGTCCCGCAGCACGGTCTCCCCCGATGACAATTGAAATAATTGCGGGCGAGCAACCCTTCCCTCCCGTTTTTTTAATCCAACCTAAAACAACTTTTTTCACACCGTCCAAATCACGCCCTGCCAAACCGGAATCAGTTTCCGCTGGTAGCGAAAATTGTGCCGACACGTTTTCGCTCCCGCCGCCTTTGAGCAAAAGAGCAATTTCAATTTCCGAATTTTGGGAAATCTCGAATTCGATTTTGGGCAGATTTCCAACATTTTTGCCGGAGAGAATCTCGACAGAATTATCCCGCAGAACCCCCTCTTGCGTCGCTTTCTTCGTCGCAGCGAGAATCGCTTTCTCGATTACCTTCCACTTCGCAGGATTAGCCTTAACGAAAAAAGTCGGAAAGCCAGTGTCCTGACAAATCGGAGTTTTTTGCTTTTGAGCCAACTCAATATTTTTGAGAATCACCGCCAAACTTAATTTGCTGCGAAAATTTTTACTTTCTAAATTGCGAGCCTGAATCAAGGCTTCGGCAACATCAGCAGGAAGATTCGTCGAGGTTTCGCGAATTAATTCGAAAATACTTTGAGTAAACACCTGCACATTTTAACCTAGACGCAAAAACAGCCCTCACAAGTGAAAGCTGTCTTCTAATTCAGAAACTTCAATTGCAAGCAACCTCGGTAACTGAACTGCTTATAGTTTATCAAATTTACGAGTAAATTGCAAATCTTTTTAGAAAATTTCTGCTTTTCTGAACCCGAACTAATTTTAAAATAAAAATATTCCACCCTCCATTTTCTAAAATCCAATTTCCAATCTTGGTGCCCGGGGAGGGAATCGAACCCTCATGAGTTGCCCCACACGATTTTGAGTCGTGCGCGTCTACCAATTCCGCCACCCGGGCATTTTTGCGATTTTACTCGAAACTTTTTTCGACACAATTTTTAACGATTGAGCCGTCAGCACTGTCCCCCACCTCTTTCATCACCGCGCCGATCAGCATTCCCATTTTTGATTTATCGAAAATCTGGAGTTCCGCTTTCTTGGTCGCAACTATTTCAGCGATTTTTTCAGGAGCAATTTGTGCCGGCAGATATTTTTCGAGCAGCGGAATCTCGGATTTTTCCCTCGCTGCCAATTCTGTCCGACCGCCTTTTTCAAATTGTTCAATCGAGTCGTACCGCTGCTTCACCATCCTTTTTAGAATTTTGACAATCTCATCGTCCGACAATTCTTTCTTTTCGGAACCGGCCACTTCTGCTTTCATAATTTCGGCTTTCAACATTCGGAGAACTTCTTTTTCGAGTTCGGCTGAATTTTTCATCGCGACGGTCAAATCGGCGACAATTTGGGATTTCAAGTTCATCAGCTAGAATTAAGTTCTCGAATTTTAGCAGAAATGTTTTTAGATGAAGTCGAAATCTCGATTCGCGCTGGCAAGGGTGGAAATGGTTGCGTCAGTTTCCACCGCGAAAAATATGTCGTAAAAGGTGGTCCCGACGGCGGCAATGGCGGTCATGGTGGCAATGTTTTGATTCGCGCGACAGCAAACAAAAATACTTTGCATCATTTCAAGGGCGTCAAACTCTTCGCGGCGAAAAATGGCAATGGCGGCGAAGGTGGCAATCGTGCTGGCAGAGCCGGTCAAGATTTGGTTTTAGAAGTTCCGGTCGGGACTTTGATTCTGGAAAATGGAAAGTTGATCGTTGATTTGATACAAGATGGAGAAACCTTCCTCGCGACTCGCGGCGGACTCGGCGGTAAAGGTAACGCCAATTTTTGCAGCTCGACCCGCCAACTCCCCCGTTTCGCGGAATTGGGCGAACCCGGTGAAGAAAAAGATTTGAAGCTTGAGCTCAAACTTTTGGCGGATGTCGGAATCATCGGACTTCCCTCTGTCGGAAAATCAACTCTAATCTCAGTCGTCTCAGCGGCGCGACCGAAAATCGCGGACTACCACTTCACCACACTCACTCCGAATCTCGGCGTCGTAAATCACCGCGGCGAGACTTTCGTCGTCTCCGATATGCCAGGCTTGATCAAAGGTGCCTCGCAGGGCAAAGGTCTAGGACATCAATTCCTCAAGCACGCCGAGCGAGTGCGGATTTTTTGGCACCTCGTCGACAGTAATTCACCAAAACCATTGACCGACTGGCGGACGATTCGCGAAGAGTTGCGTAAATTCAATCCTGAGCTGGCGCAGATTCCCGAAGTTTTAGTTTTGTCGAAAGCTGATCTTGCAGAAAATAATTCGCTCCAAAAATTGGCAGCGAAATTCGGAGAAAAAACCGATTCAAAAATTTTTGTAATTTCCGCGCCAACCCATCGCGGTGTCGAGGAACTTTTGAATTTTTCACTCGAAATTTTGGCGCAAACAAAATCCACCAAACCAGAGGTCAAAAAAGAACTCCCCATTTTTCGACCCCACATGGAGGCTCAATCCAAAGCCTACGCTGTAAAAAAGAAAAACAAAAAGCTTTTTATCGTGACCGGCCCGCGCATCGAGCAAATCGCAGTAATGTCGAATTTCGCGAACCCTGAAGCAGTCGCGCGAGTACAAGACGTTTTAGAAAAATTCGGCATCGGTCGGGAAATCCGCCGACTCGGTGGAGCAGAAGGAGTGAAAATCGAAATCGCGGGAAAAATTTTGGTGTGGTGGGGCTAGGAATTTAAGATTTTTTATTTTGGATAAAAATGAATTGAAAGATCGAACAAAAAAATTCGCCTTAAGGATAATTAAATTGGTGGGAAAACTACCAAAAAATGTAGTGGGGTGGACAATTGGCAAACAACTAATTCGTTGCGGAACTTCGGTTGCAGCAAATTATCGTGCCGTTTGTTTGGCAAAATCTCGCGCCGACTTCATCGCGAAACTCGGAATAGTCGTCGAGGAAGCAGATGAAAGTATTTTTTGGATTGAATTGTTGATTGAAAGTAAAATCATGCCAGCAAAATTATTGGAATCACTTTTGCAAGAAGCCAAAGAAATTACAGCAATTATGATTGCCTCAAAAAAATCAGCTTCTAAAAAGAAATTTTAAATAATAAATATTCAATATTAAATTTTCATATTCCAGCACTAAATTATTTCAATGAAACTCATACTCGGTCTCGGTAATCCTGCAGAAAAATACGCCTCGACTCGACACAATTTTGGTTTTCGAGCGCTCGATGCTTTTGCTGAACAATTCGAATTTCCTAATTTCAAATTCGATAAAAAATTTAAGGCAGAAATTTCGGAGAAAAAAATTGGGGACGACAAAATTATTTTGGTCAAACCTCAAACTTTCATGAATTTGAGTGGTGAAAGTGCCACCCAACTTTTGAGTTTTTATAAACCCCACCTCCATGATTTTTTAACGATTTACGACGATGTCGATTTACCATTCGGAAGTTTGCGATTTCGAGAGGGTGGCAGTAGCGGCGGACACAACGGCGTGAAAAGTTTGATTCAGCACTTCGGGACAGAAAATTTCGCGCGACTGAAGCTCGGCACCAGCAGCGAATTACTCACCGTCATGCCAACTGAAGAATTCGTTTTGGGCAAATTTTCTTCAGACGAGGAAAAAGCAATTCCAGCAATTTTGGCAAAAGCAGTTGCCGAGATTGAGAAATTCTTAGAGAATCAGTCAGGAGTCTAACCAATTAAAAATGTTAGAACAATTTATCGAGAAGCTACGCGGCGGCGGCAATCTTTTGAAAGCCGAGGCAGCGGAAGCGATGAAAATAATCATGGAAGGGCATGCCAGTCCGCAGTCTCTAGCGGAGTACCTAATCCTCTTATCTGACAAAGGCGAAACCTCGGACGAAATCGCTGGCAGTGCCGAAGTAATGCACGATCATGCAGTGAGAATCGCTCCCGACCGCGAACCACTCGTCGATGTCTGCGGGACAGGCGGAGATGAAAGCAATACTTTTAATGTTTCGACAACCGTGGCCTTCGTCGTAGCCGGAGCGGGAGTCGCCGTCGCAAAACACGGTAATCGCTCAGTCAGCTCAAATTCTGGCAGCGCCTGTGTGCTGACCGCACTAGGAGTCGAGATTAATTTGTCACCAGAAAAAGTCCAACAATCAATCGAAGATGTCGGGATTGGCTTCATGTACGCCGTAAATTTTCACCCTGCCATGAAACACGCCGCGATGGTGAGGCAACAGCTCAAACGGAGAACTATTTTCAATCTACTCGGACCGTTGACGAATCCTGCCGGCGCGAAACATCAACTCGTCGGAGTCTTCGCCGCAAACCTGGTGACAAAAATGGCCGAGGTTTTACGAAAGCTAGAGCACAATCACGCCATCGTCATCCATGGTGATGGTCTGGATGAGCTCACCACGACTGGCGGGGAAAACACCGCTTTCGAGCTGAAAAATGGCGAAGTGGAATATCTCAAAATCCGACCGACAGAATTAGGAATCCCTGTTGCTAACCGCGCCGAATTGGCAGGCAAAGACGCTGAATACAACGCCACCATCACACGCGCTATTCTCGATGGCGAAGGCGGAGCTCCAAGAAATATTGTAATTTTGAATGCCGCGGCAGCGTTGAAAGCAGCAGACAAAGTAGACTCTTTAGAAGAGGGCATCAAAATGGCAGAGGAATCGATCGATAGTGGCGCAGCGAAAGAAAAACTAGAAGCGTTGATTAATTTCACTCAAAAAGCATAAGTAATTGAAGATTGAAGAAATTGATTCTTATTAAAAAATCCTTATAATCCTGAAAGCTCTTTATTATCTTTATAATCCTTCAACAATGAACGATAATTCCAAACCTGTTTCGGTGACTGACGCCTGCATCGGCTGCGGTATTTGCGCGACCATCGCGCCAAACATTTTCGAAATGAATTCCGAAACAAATTTGAGCCAAGTGAAATCCGACGCTGATTTGGGAAATTTAGAAAAGACGAAAGAAGCGGCAGCGGCTTGTCCAGTCGCGGCAATCGAAGTAGAGGAATAATTTTCACATTTGCTAAACTCCCTCGGTGAATTCTGAGGAAATTTTAGCGAGTCTGAATCCAGCGCAAGTCGAAGCAGTCAAAACTGTGACTGGACCGTTACTCGTAGTCGCCGGCGCAGGATCTGGCAAAACACGAGCGCTCACCCACCGCATCGCGAATTTGATTGAAAACGGAATTTCACCGCATCGAATCTTGGCGGTGACTTTCACGAATAAAGCCGCGGGAGAAATGAAAAATCGAGTTCGGGAAATGCTCGGAGAGCAAGTCGCGATGCCGACAGTTGGAACTTTTCATTCAGTTTGCGTCCAAGTGCTACGGCGGGAAATTCATCACCTCGGACGCGAAAATAATTTTTTGATTTACGACGACACCGATCAGAAACTCCTGATGAAACGAATTTTCAAAGAAAAAAATATTGAAGAAAAAGAATTCAACCCACGCGCAATTTTGTCGGCAATTTCAGCGGCGAAGTCGCGATTAATCGGACCATCAAAATTCGTCGGCGGCTCACGCTTCGGCAATCTCGCGGCTGAGCTTTATCCGCTTTATGAAAAAAAATTGGCGGAAGCGAATGCTCTCGACTTCGACGACTTACTTTTAAAAGTTGTTGAGCTTTTGGAAAAATTCCCGCCAATTCTTGAGAAATATCAGGAAAAATGGCACTTCCTGAGTGTCGATGAATATCAAGACACCAATCTCGCCCAAGCCCGAATTACAAATTTGTTGGCAGAAAAATATCGAAATCTTTGCGTCATCGGCGATCCAGATCAATCGATTTACAGTTGGCGAGGTGCCGATATCGCAAATATTCGCGACTTTAAACAAAAATATCCCGAGGCGAAAATTGTAAAACTCGAACAAAATTATCGCTCGACGACGACAATTTTAGCGGCAGCGAATGCCGTGATTTCGCGCAACGGCAACCGGGATGACAAAAAACTTTGGAGTGCGAAGGAGGGCGGCGAGAAAATTTTTTTACTGGAGTTGTCCGACGAACGGGAAGAGGCGGAATTCATCGCAGGAGAGATTGAGCGCAAAATTCGAGAGACGAATTTCTTTTACCGCGACTTTGTGATTTTGTACCGAACGAACGCCCAAAGCCGGGTTATCGAAGAAGTTTTTCTCCGGCACGGTTTGCCGCACCGAATCGTCGGCGGGGTGAAATTTTATTCTCGGAAAGAGATTAAAGATGTTTTGGGTTATTTGAAAGTGATTCAGAATCCCCGCGACGATCTCAGTTTGCTGAGAATTTTGAATGTCCCGTCACGCAAAATCGGTCTGCGAACAGTCGAGGTTTTGCAAAATCTAGCGACCCAAATTGGCGGTGGCATCTGGGATGCGCTGCGAAATTGTCGGCAAACAGAAATTCCAGAAGGGAAAAAAGAAACGCTCGAAAGATTCGTTCGACTAATCGAGGAATTGCAAAAATTGAATCGCACAAATTCGGCAACGAGTCTAATTAAAAATGTTTTGGCACGAACGAAGCTGAAAGACTGGTGGCTGCAAGACGGCGAGCTCGAGGGTGAGACTCGGGTTGAAAATGTTTTAGAATTAATCTCGGTCGCAGCAAAATACGATGCACTTGAGCCAACTGTTTCACTCGCAACCTTCTTGGAAGAAATTTCGCTCCTCAGCGACGCCGACCAAATTGAGGAAAAAGAAAATTCGGTGCTGCTAATGAGCCTGCACGCCGCGAAAGGTTTGGAATTCCCCGT
The DNA here is from genome assembly GCA_021735425.1 of Candidatus Altimarinota bacterium. Lineage (GTDB taxonomy): Bacteria > Patescibacteriota > Gracilibacteria > JAHISY01 > JAHISY01 > JAHISY01. The sequence continues at coordinate 20,612 of JAIPGZ010000007.1, forward strand.
CGTTTTCATCGCTGGTTTGGAACAAAACATCTTTCCGCATTCGCGCAGCTTGCTCGATCCACGACAGCTCGAGGAGGAAAGAAGATTATTTTACGTCGGAATCACTAGGGCAATGGAAAATCTTTTTCTTTTGAGAGCGCGGCAGAGAATGTTTTTTGGCGAGATGCAGATGAACGCGGCAAGCGAATTTTTGATCGACATTCCAGAAAATCTTTTGGCAGAGGAGTCACGAAAGAAGCTTAAAAAAATAGGTTTCGGTGAAAAAATGTTGCCCGACGAATCAGCGCAATTACCCGAATTCGCAGTCGGCGACCGCGTCGCCCATCCGGTCTTCGGCGAGGGCACGGTGAAAAATATTTTAGGTGGCGTAATCGAAGTCACTTTCCCAATCGGGGTAAAAAAATTGGCAACCTCAATCGCACCGCTGAGGAAGATATAAAATCTCTTTAACGAATCCTATTTCTAAAATCCTCCCTAGCCCTCCTTTGCCAAAGGAGGGAACTAAGGTCGCTTCGCGACTTTTTTATTTGGCAGGGACAAAGCCCCTCTTTCGTAAAGAGGGGTTGGGGAGATTTTATAAAAGCCTCACTTCGATAGCGCCGTTGAGGAAGATTGACTAGAATAAAGTTATGAGATTAATCCAATTAAAATGAAAAGTTTTGTTTTAAGCGCAGACTTATTGGGGTTTAAAAAAATGGTCAAAAATTTAAACGAAGAAGAGTTAGACCAAAGATTAAATGTATGGATCAAGTTAGTTGAAGAATTAATTCGAGAATTCAAAATCACAAGATTTAAAATGTTTTCAGACACTTTAGTAGTATCAACAGATCCGACTAAAGAAGGTTTTGGATCTTTGATTAAATTTTCTAAAGCTGCTTTAGAAAGGGGCATAATTAAATCATTTCCGATTAGAGGTGGCATAGCTTATGGTGACATAAGCTGGGGTAAAGAAATAATTAGCGGAAAAGCGTTGATAAAGGCTTACGAAATCGAAAAAAGCCAAGAATGGATAGGTATTACTTGCGAGAATGGGATTCCCCACCTAGAGGATTATTGGAGTATTGAAAATTTAATCACTTACCCTACCCCAAAAAAACAAAATGATGTGATTGAACTTCATCCAATAATTTCTTGGGAAATACCTAAACTAAACGACTTAACAAAAATTTTGACAAAAGGGGGACTAGCTAAAAAAGGAGAATCTCTTTACTGGGATTTCGGTCATAAAACATCAAATACAATTCAGTTGAAATTTTACAAAGAAATATTAGAAAAAAATAAGAAGGACCCGAGCAAATTTTTAGGAATACTCCCTGCAGAATTAATAGAAATTGAATTAGAAAAGCATCCAAATTAAGATTTGTCGAATCCACCGGACTCTTTTCTTTGAATTTCGTACAAAAAAATAATCAGCGAAATCACAAAAATCAGCGTAATCCGAGTTCAGACTTTGCTGCATTTACGGCGTAAACGCGCCTTAAATGTAACATTTTTGACTAAAGCAAAGTCATCTGCTGCTTCCCTTGATTTTCCTTCCTCCGCGAACAACCGCGGCATTTTTCGATTTTCGCGAGATACTTGGCGTCAATGCCTTTCGTCGGGTACTTGCCGTCAAAACAAGCAGTGCAAAAATGTGGAATTTTAGTTTTTTCAAATTCGCAGGATTTGATCAAGTCCGGTAGCGAAAGATAAAAAACTCCGTCAGCTTTCAACTTTTTGGCGATTTGCGAGATAGAAAGTTTATTGGCAATAAATTCTTTTTTGCTCGGCATATCAACCCCGTAGACACAGGGCGACCGTAGCGGCGGAGAAGCCGAGGCAAAGTAAACTTTTTTAGCACCGGCAGAGCGAACCATCTCAACAATCTGGCGCGAAGTGTTGCCGCGGACAACCGAATCATCAACCAGTAAAACATTTTTATTCCGCAACTCAAGTGGTAGCGGAATCAGTTTGTGGCGAATCGATTTTTGGCGTTTGGCTTGCGTCGACATGATGAAAGTCCGCCCAATGTAACGATTTTTAATCAGCCCTTCACGGTAATTGACACCCAACGCTGACGCGACTGTAAGCGCCGAAGTCCGAGAAGTATCGGGCACTGGCACAACGACATCGATTTGAATCTTCGATTTTTTTATTTCAACAGCCAAATATTCCCCTGCCCGCAGCCGCGCTCGGTAAACGGAAATATCATCAATCGTAGCATCCGGTCGTGCGAGGTAAACAAATTCAAAAATACAGGGCGCCCACTTTTTGGGAACCAATTGCTCGCGAGCAATTTTGCCGGAAGACGACAACCAAACCGCCTCCCCGGGCTGAACGTCGCCGAGATTTTCAAAACCGAGAGCTGTCAGCGCCGGATTTTCTGATGCCGCCGCCAATTCATCTTGGCGCTTCCCTCGACGTCTGCCGACTGAAAGCGGTCGCAAACCGTGCTGATCGCGAATCGCGAGGATACCGTAACCAGCGACAAGAATCACCGCCGCATAACTACCGGCAGCCCGTTGAACAGTTTTTTTCGCGGCTGCAAAAAGTTTGGATAACGAAAACTTGGTCATTTTTTGTTTACGCAATTCCCGCGAAAAAACATTTAGAAGAATTTCCGAATCGCTCGGTGTGTTGAGATGTCTCCCTTCCCGCGCTAACTCTTTGCGCAATTTATCAGTATTGGTCAAATTGCCGTTGTGGACTAAACCTAAACCGAATGGTGAATTGACAAAAAACGGTTGGGCTTCCTCGGCGGAATAACTGCCAGCCGTCGGATAACGGACATGGCCGATACCAATCGAGCCACGCAGCTCGGAAATATCTGCCGCGAGAATAACGTCGCGAACCAAACCAGCTCCCCGCTTGGTGTGAAATTGATTACCATCGAAAGTCATCATTCCGGCGGCATCCTGACCGCGATGCTGCAAAGTCGCCAGCCCATCGTAAAGCTCGCCGAAAACTTCATTTTCACCCGCGATGCCGATTACTCCACACATAGATCTAATTTTTAATTAAAAATTTTAAATTTCAAAACAATTTTTAATTTTTTAATATTGAAATGTTTTAAACCTTTAAAATTTAAGCATTTAATCTTGTTTTAAAATTTGAAACTTGAAATTTAAAATTTATTTTGCGAAGCGAAATAGGTGTTTTCTATCAAAATCGCTACCGTCATCGGTCCGACTCCACCCGGTACAGGAGTAATCGCGGAGGCAATTTTTTTGACCGAATCGAAGTCGACATCCCCTACTAATCCTGTGTCAACTTTCGCACAACCACAATCAACGACGACACAGTTCCTTTTTAACATCTTCGCGCGAATCAATTTAGGAACACCTGTCGCAGAAATGACGATGTCCGCATTTTTCGTGAAGCTCGCCAAATTTTTGGTAAATTCGTGACAGACAGTGACCGTCGCGTCGCGGTTGATGAGAAGCATCGCGAGCGGCTTCCCGACGATATTGGAATGACCAACAACTACAACATTTTTGCTTTTTAAAGGGATCTTGTAGAAATCCAACAAACGCAGAATCCCCGCCGGCGTAGCAGGCAGCAACGTCGACAAATCAAGCAAACCACGCCCAAGATTGAGCGGATGGAAACCATCAACATCTTTGGCAGGAGAAATTTTTTCTAGAATTTTGCGGGTTGAAATTTGGCGTGGCAATGGTAACTGAACAATGAAGCCTTGAATTTTTTTGTCACGATTTAATTTTTCAATTTCCTGTAAAAGCTGCTTCTCGGAAATCGAGGTCGGAAAATTTTTTTCGTAAAAACGCATCCCGACCTTCTCTGCCGCTAGCTTCTTTTGGTGCACATAAACCAAACTCGCAGAATGCCGACCAACGATGATTACAGCTAAACCAATTTTTAATTTTTTCGCGACGATTTTCCGTTTAACCGAATTGAGAATTTTCGCGGAAAGTTTTTTACCATCGAGAATCATTGGAGAAAAGAAAAACCTCGAAAGCGAGGCGAGCCTATTTTAATGAGAAAAAATGAAGAATTCAAATCATAGCGGAGACGAAGTTCTTGAATAAAAAGATGATTCAAAAAAATTATCTTGCTATTGACAAAGATAGATAAAAAATATTAAAATCAAGTCTTCAATTGTTTCCAAATACGCTTTCTGTTGTTTTTTAAGCGGAATCGTGCTAAAATAACAAGAATTTATTACTAAAAATTAAATTTTATTCTCATGTCCACCTCAGCAAAAAACCCCAACGAAAACCCTAAAAAGTCCTCGTTTTGGGAAAGGCTCAGCGAGAAGCAATCTTCGGAAGAAGGCAGCTCTCTCGTAAATGCGATTGTCAAACAAGCCGAAAAAGAAGCTAGTGGCAGCGGAAAACACAATTCCGCGCTCAACAGTCTTAAAGCAGAAAGTGAAAGAAAAGAGCGTGCGCATATGATGCTCGCTAACGCTAAAACTGTGCTCGGCTTCGTAATCATAGCCATCATCTCAGTCTGGCTTTATTTCTTTGCCATGCTGCATGAAAGCAATTATTTTCATGCAAAAATCGGCAAAGAAAATCTGACGACTGAGCTAAATCGTAAAGCTGCAATTTTAGATCAAATTCTCACCGACAAACGAGACACTATAAAATTCAGCAAACTTTTGCGTGTAGAAAATCTCGCAAATCAGGTTCTCGTAATTGACATCGATGACCCCGTTTTAAATTACGAACGACCGCAAGGAGAAAAAGTCACTCCCCGTGACGACTCTGCGGAAATACTTATTAAAACGGTCAATTTGGACGGAAGTGTGGTTTACCATGCGGAAACGGAAATTCGCAGTCTCGAAGATGCCCGCGATATCCGTATAGAAAAAATTCGTAGTGCCCTCATGGAAATCTCTAAAACAGCAGAGGAGCTGCAGACTGCAATCAAGAGCGATCCAGAAATAGAGGAAAATCTAACAGCTTTAACTAATGAAATCACAACAATAGATGTCGAAGAAAAAGACTTTCCATCTGCTCCGTTGAAAAATCACCTAGCCACAGCACAATCCTTGGCTAAAGAAATTTTAAGGAAAGTTAAAAAAATAAACCTTGATAACCTGGTAACAGACATTAAAAAACAAGTTCAGGCAATTGACACGACAGGAACAGGAGTGCAAACAAAAGAAATAGTAGTAGGACTGCAGGCTAGTCTAAATAGAATATCCGCCCAACAACCAAGCAGCTTGATAACTGCCCTAAATGAGACGAAAGTAATTAATGTCAAAAATATCCCCGAAAACGAAATTTATCAAAAAATAATTCGTATCATCGGAGACCCTCAGGATGAAAAAAATAATTCCGATTTGTCGACTGCTTCAACCATCGCACCCAACCTAGATCGCATAAACACAATTGATGACATCAGGAAAGGACGAATCCCGTGGTCAAACGTGATTGAGCAAACTGACAAAATTGTTCGACTTGGTGCCGATTTGAAAAGAGATACAGAAGGCACCCCGCTTGATTCTCGCCGAGATATCGATCCAGATGGACAACTCGTAAGCTTATCTTCTTACACTGGCAAATCAGCCAAAGGCGAAATCGAAATTAGTGGAGAGGTGTTTGGAGAAGCCAATTATGACAAAAAAAGCTTCACTCTGCTCTCCGATCTTATCGATGCTTTTGAGTCCAGTAAGGACTTCCAGGACGTCTCTGGATTCTCTTTTTCAAAAAGTGAGGATCGCCAAGGACGTATCTTGTCCCCTTTGAGCCTCAAACTCACTCTGCAGGATCCGGCTGTCTTCGATTCGCGTGACATTAATCAAACCGAAGAGAAGAAAGTCAAATCAGACACTATTCAAACTGAAATCAAAAATATTGACGTCGAAGCCGTCAAAGAAATTGACTTTTCTTTCTCTGGCAAATCTAAGACCGAAGATATTCAAGCTGCCAATACGGAATCCAATCTTGATGAGCACAAGCGAGCCTCAGCAGGAGAGTTTATTGATGCTTTCGAAGCTCTTCATATTATTCTTAATAATTAAATTAAACTTTTTCAAATGACAAAATACATCACTCGACTCGAACAAGGCGCCCAAATTCGTTTTGGGCTTTCAGCAGTAATTGTTCTGCTAGCTAGCTTTTTTATAATTTGGCCGAATTATCAAAAATTTGTCGCAACTCGAAAAAACATTATCCTAACCGATCAAAAGATTGCCAACGAGGAAATCGAACTAGAAACGGAACGTGATATTTATCGAGCCCTCAAGACTCAATACAACACAGAAGCAATCTTGAGCGATAAAACGATTTCGACTATCCTGCCAAAAAATGCAGAGGAGACTAATATCGTAAGAGAACTAGAAAAAAAGGCTAACGAGCTCGCTGGCGATGATAAATCATTTGTTTTAGAAAAAGTAAATTTTGGTAAAAATACCGCACAAAAAGACTCCGACTACTTTGTCCTACCAATCAAAATCTCTATTTCTGGTAGCGAAGAGAAAATTATGACCTTTTTACGTTATCTCGAAAAAACTGGCAGTATTTCTGCAGAAGTTGGAAAAGCGACTCGTCTGCTCGACATCAAAGATATCAGCATAGATCTCAAAAATCGTGGCGCTCAGACAGAAATGGAAAATAATATTACTGCTGATTTGTCCATCGACAGCTACAGCTTACCCACCTCGGAAGAAATTGCCGCTGCGAAAACAAAATAAAAAGTGAGATTAAAGAACGGCAAAACAAAAATAAAATGACCGATAAAATTGCAGCATTACAGAACGCAATTATCGCAAGTGACGTCCCGCAAATCGCGGAAGACGTCGTCAACTGTGCGATTGACGTCGGCGCCTCGGACATTCACATCGAACCGTCTGAATACACCATCAGAATCCGCTTCCGAGTAGATGGAATTCTCCGCCAGATTGTGGAATATCCACCCTCAATACATTCAGCCCTAGTGAGCAGATTAAAAATCATGGGCAACCTGAAAATAGATGAAAGCCGAATTCCACAAGACGGCAGAGTCCAGGTGACCACTCCGGAGGGAAAGGAGCTCGACCTTCGTCTTTCGACCCTCCCGACCGTCCACGGTGAAAAAATCGTAATGAGGTTACAAGATCGCAGCCGCAGAACACCGAAACTCGAAGAGCTTGGTATCGAGCCTCACAATCTTAAAATCTTGAAAAGGGCAATCTCCGCACCAAACGGGATTCTCCTCACAACCGGTCCGACCGGTTCGGGGAAGACAACCACTCTCTATTCCTGCCTTGATATCTTGAATACTCCCGAGGTCAATATCATGACCATCGAGGACCCAGTCGAAATCCAAATGGACGGACTGAACCAGAGTCAGGTCCACCCGGCGATTAATTATACTTTCGCCTACGGTCTCCGAACTGGGCTGCGGCAAGATCCTGACATCATCATGGTCGGAGAAATCCGGGATCGAGAAACAATCGAAGTCGCAGTGGAAGCTGCGCTCACCGGACATCTCGTGCTTTCAACAATTCACACAAACTCGGCGGTCTCGACTATCACCCGCTTACTAGACATGGATGTCCCCGCCTTTCTCATCACCGCAACGGTAAACGCCATCATCGCCCAAAGACTTGTCCGAAAAATTTGTGAGAAATGCAAAAAGGAAGATGTGCTTACACCCGCTGTCGAGAAAAAATTGAGAAAAGCAATCTCGACGATGAATCTGGCCCAACGGAAAAGACTTAAGTTGGAAGATGAGAGTACTCCATTAAAAATATATCACGGTGAAGGCTGCGACCAATGTGGTGACAGTGGATACAAAGGCAGAATGGGATTGTATGAAATTCTCGAGATGAGCAACCAACTTAAGAATTTAATTCTCAAAAGTGCCTCTCCGCTCGAGATTGAAGCCCAATCAATCGCAGAAGGAATGAAAACTCTTGAACACGATGGTGTAGAAAAAATTCTGGCTGGAGTCACCACACCTGAAGAAGTTTACGCAGTAGCCCGCGCGACAGAGGATGAATCCGAAGATGATGATACCGATGAAATAGAAAAAAATCTTGAAAAATAATCCCTAAAAAATGCAATTTGATTACACAGCTCGCGACAAAAACGGTAAAGAAATCACTGGCACAATCAGCGCGACGAGTAAACTCGAAGCTGCCGACAAACTTTTTAACGAAAAAAGATTAAATGTCGTCAGCCTAGAACAAGCCGATACAAAGAAGGATCCTGAGAAAAAACCAAACACGGCTCCTAGCACAAAATCGAATTCTAAAATTACTAAAAATTCGGGGCACTCGGCACAGGGGTTTATGAATTCGATTAATGAGTTCCTCGCCACCCACGCCAAAGTCTTACCGAAAGACAAAGCCATTGTTTTTCTTCTACTGGCAGTGATGATCAACGCTGGACTCTCAATTGTGAAAGCTTTGAAAATTTTAAGCAAACAAAGTGAAAACCCAAAGCTTAAAATGGTTTTGGAAGACATCGCCAAAAAAGTGGAAGGCGGGGTGCGCTTTTCTGATGGACTGAAGGAATACAGCGAAATCTTTTTAGAATCTGAAATTGGAATGATTGAAGCCGGTGAAGCTTCTGGGCAATTAAATAAAACCCTCGTCAATCTCGCTACTGAAACAGAAAAGTCTTCTGGCCTTTCTAAAAAAATAAAATCGGCAATGATTTATCCGGCCGTAGTGGTCACGATCTTAATCGGCGCAGTTTTTTTGGTAATGACAATGGTAATTCCAAAACTCGGCGAACTTTTTTCAGGCGCGGGAGCCGAGTTGCCATTCGCGACACAATTATTAGTCAATACTTCGAATTGGTTCATCGGAGATACTCTTATCATGCCAAATTGGTTGTGGTTAATCTGCATAATGGTAGGTGGCGTAATTCTCATTAATTGGTGGAAAAAAACTCCGACCGGCAAAGTAAGCTGGGACCGCTTCTTATTAAATCTTCCTATCTTTGGGATGTTGAATAAAAAAGCTGCCTTGGCTTCTTTTTCACGGCAATTGGCCTTACTTTCGGATTCAGGAGTAGCTATTGTTTGCTCCTTAGAGATTACAGCGAATGCCGTCGGTAATGAAGTTTACCGGCTGCGTTTATTAGAGGTGAAAGCTGACGTAGAACGCGGTATCGCAATTCATAAAAGCATCGAGGGAGATAAACTTTTCCCCGATCTGGTAGTCAGTATGATTGCAGTCGGTGAACAAACCGCCCAGCTTGGAGCTGTCACACAGAAAATTGCTGTCTTCTATGACGAAGAAGTCGATACTTATGTCAAAAATCTTTCGACAATCATGGAACCAGTAATAATCGTGGTAATCGGTGTGATGGTCGGAGGTCTCGTCGCAGCTATTATGCAGCCGATTATGGAGCTAACCGATGTAGCTGCGTTAGCGTAGGTTGGTTATTTATTGATAATCATTGGTCATTAGTCGTCCGGACCATGGCACTAACAATTTATAAACCCTCTGTTTATTTCGAATTACCTACTAATGACTAATTAATCATTAGCTAATAACTTTTAGGCTTTCCTTTCTTTCGCACATTTCATGCAAATCAATTTTTCATTTTTGCCAAGTTTGTGAACTATGACCCCTCCACACTCGCAGGGCGTTTTTTGGGGTTCGTCCCAACTGGCAAATTTACAGTCGGGGTAATTAGTACAACCCCAGAACTTCTTTTTCGTTTTACGGGCAAACTTTTCGGTAATCTCGCCCTTTCCGCAATCGGGACATTTAATCCCCATTCCATTAGCTTTCTTTTCAATAAACTTGCAGTCAGGATAGCCCGAACAGCCGACGAACATCCCGAAGCGTCCACGCTTGACTGTCAAAAGCTTGCCGCATTCCGGACATTTTTGGTCTTTAATTTTCTCGTTGAGCTCAATCTCCGCAGCTTCCTGTTTTTTGTCGAGCGGCTTGGCATTTTTGCAATCTGGGTAAGCAGAACAGCTGAGAAATTTTCCGAAGCGGCCTAATTTGATAACCATCGGTTTACCGCATTTGTCACAAATCTCATCCGTCGTCTCATTCACCACATCCTCTTTTTTGATGGAATCAGTTTTTTCGATGACTTCGGTGTGAAAGGGCTTGTAAAAATCTTTCATAATTTCCACCCAACGGTGCTGTCCTTCAGCAATTTCATCGAGTTGTAACTCCATCTTCGCGGTGAATTGGAAATCTACGATTTTAGGAAAGTGCTTGACCAAAAAATCATTCACGACCATCCCGGTGTCAGTTGGCTTCAACGCTCGTCCTTCTTTTTCGACATAACCGCGATTTTGAACTGTGGAAATCGTCGGCGCGTAAGTCGACGGTCGTCCGATTCCCTCCGCTTCTAATTTTTTAATCAAAGTCGCCTCAGTGTAGCGCGCTGGTGGCTTCGTAAAATGTTGTTCGCTTTTTAATTCGAGCAATTTTTGAACTTCATTCTCAAGAATCTCGGGAAGTAATTTTTCGGAATCTTCTTTCGCCTCCTCCTCGGAATCGTAACCGACAGAATAAGCCGCCAGCCAACCAGCAAATTTCACAATCTGTCCCGTCGCACGAAAAATATAGTCTTTCGCGGAAATATCGACACCAGTCTGATCAAGTACCGCGTCCTCCATCTGACAGGCAAGGAAGCGCTGCCAAATTAATTCGTAAAGTCGGAAAGCGTCGTCTTCTAATTTACCCTTCAAACTTTCTGGGAAGCGTGCCGGATCGGTCGGTCGAATTGCTTCATGTGCCTCTTGCGCGCCCTTCGCCTTTTTAGTGAACGAGCGCACTTTTTCTGGCACGAAATTTTTACCGAACTTGTTTTCAATCACCGTTCGCGCCGACTTCGCTGCAGAGGCTGCGAGATTGGTGGAATCTGTCCTCATGTAAGTAATCAAACCTTCATCCACGTCGGAACCTTCGTACAGTCTTTGTGCCAGCATCATAGTTTTTTTGACCGAGAAACCGAGCTTCCGAGAAGCCTCAGCCTGCAAGGTCGAGGTAATAAATGGCGCCGCTGGCCTACGAATTCTTTCTTTTTTATCAATTTTTGAGACTTTGAATTCCGACTTTTTTAAATCGAGCTGAATCTTTTCCGCTTCATTTTTGGTTTTAACTTCGGCTTTTCTCTGCCCTGAGCCTGTCGAAGGGTTGGAATCGATTTTAGAAAGTTCAGCGGTGAATCGATCCCCTCGTGGTGTCTCGAGATCCGCACCAAGCGTCCAATATTCGACTGGATTGAATTTATCGACTTCTCTTTCACGTTCGACGATAAGTCGAACCGCGACAGATTGAACTCGTCCAGCAGAAAGCCCATAACGAATCTTTTTCCAAATCAGCGGCGACAACTCGTAACCCATTAAACGGTCAAGAACCCGTCGTGCCTGCTGCGCGTCGATTAAATTGCGATCAAGCTCGCGCGGATTTTTAAGCGCCGCCTCAATCGCCGCTTTGGTAATTTCATGGAAAACAATCCGCGGCGTTTTAATCGTTTTCGGAATTTTGAGCGCCGCGAGAAGATGCCACGCAATCGCCTCTCCTTCGCGATCTTCATCAGTTGCGAGAATGATTTCGTCGGCCGACTTGGCCAACTTTGTCAGCTCGGCAATCACTTTCGTTTTGTCACGAGAGAGAATATATTCTGGTAGGAAAGTCCCGCCCTCGGTATCAATCCCCATTTTGGATTTCGGTAAATCACGAACATGCCCCATCGAGGCACGAACTGTGAATTTCGGTCCGAGAAATTTCGTGATTGTCCGCGCTTTTGCAGGACTCTCGACGATGACGAGTTTATTCATTTTAATTTTGGGGAAATGTAAACGCGGAAAAGCCTACTTGAAAATGGCTCAAAAAAGCAAATGCAGATTAAGTCTCGATAAAACAAAAACCCCACATCTCTGCAGGGTTTTTTATTAATCCACCGTGTCTATCCTTACTAGCTTTAGCAACCCTACAAACCTTCCCTTAGGCGAAATAACCCGTGTAAATAAGTTGAGAGCCAATCAAAAGCATAACCACCATCCCCACTTGCATCAAAGTCTTGTTTTTTAACACTGAGTGGGAAATCTTGAAAAGAAAATTAGGAATGACGAGAAAAGTAGCGCCTTTGATAAGACTGCTCCAGCCGAAGAATGTAACCAAACCGGCTGCGGACCATTCCCAAATGTTGTGATTAAGAACGACGATGAGTCCAAGAATCATTACGATAATTCCAGTGAAGTACGTGATGCCCTCGTGTTTTTCGAAATCTTTAATTATTTTTTCGTAGAACTTCGGATGAAGAAGAAAACCAATCGCCATCGCGGCAAGAGTCGGGCCCATGACTTGGGCCAAGAGAGTGGTACTCATTTTTGTGAGGGTTAGAGAATAAAAAAAACTTGTCCCGCTGAGTTACGGAATCAAGCAAAATAACCGAAATACGAAAGATAAATTCCGGCGACTAGCCAAATAGTCATCGCAACATTCATCGTCATTCCACAACTAAGAACAGATTTAGAAATCTTGAAAAGTAGATTTGGGACAACGAGAAAAGTAGCGCCCTTGATGAGAGTGCTCCAACCCACGAGAGTAATCAAACCTGCCGCAGAAAATTCCCAAACATTATGATTCAAGACAATGATTAAACCTAAGATCATAATTATGATTCCCGTTAAATAAGTCAATCCTTCGCTTTTCTCGAAATCCTTCATGATTGTTTTGATGATTTTCGGATTAAGGGAAAAACCAATCGCGACTGCCACGACGACGGGCCCAATGATTTGAGCCAGAGTGCTTGTAGTCATTTTTGTGGAGGTTAGAGAATAAACGAGCGTATTGTACACAAATTGTGTTCAGCTTTGCAAATACAAAAATCCAAGAAAGGATTCCCGACCTTGGGAAATTTTTATCTACCCGAACTGCCAACGGAACGAACTTAAAAAAATCCAGTGAGCGCAGTGAGCATTGGATTTTTTAGTGAGTGAGTTGACGCAGTTCGTAAAAATTTCCCACAGGCGGGCAGTTTTTTGTAATACTTTTTTGCTGTCAAAAAAGTATCAGCTCCCTAAGAGATGTTTATTAGGTTTAGCGATTATTTTTTTAAAAAATATTATTCCAGAGGAAGTTTACCTCCCTTATCTTCCTCAGCCACTTCCGCCAACGGCAGCGCATCGCTGTACTCCCCGACTCGATCAATCTTTCCTTCTAGCCTCGTGTAACCACCCGCCACCTCATCCATCTTGGTTTTTGCGTTACCAATGTGCTTATTGAGCACACTCAAGTTTTCACCAAACTTCCCCGCTTCGGTCTTCACCCCTGCGATTAAGGAAAGTACCTTCTTGGCATTCTCTTCGAATTTCTCAGACTGAAAAGCTATCAAGACAACGCGCAAGAAATAGAAAAAGGAGTTCGGAGAAACCAGTTGGATATTTTTACTGCGTGCATATTTAGAAACTTCGGCATTCTCACTGGCTTCGTTGTAAATCGATTCCGCTGGCAGATACATCACTGCGAAATCTGTCGTACCTTCCTCAGGCTTGATATATTTCTTGGCAATCGCATCTACATGTTTTTTCACATCTTTGCCAAACTCTTTGCGAAATCCTTCCGCCGCTTTATCGTCATTGGAGTTGCGCATCTTGTCGAAGTTTTCGAGCGGAAATTTAGAGTCCACTGGAATAATCCCATTCTTAGTTTTAATCACGGCGTCCACCGCTTCACCTGAAGAAAACTGATACTGTAAACCCCACTTTTCCTGGGGCAAAGCCTCCGCCAACATTTCTTTCAGCCCTTCCTCGCCTAAATTTCCTCGTCTTTTCGAATGCTTGAGGAAATTGGTAAGTGACTCCACCGAACTTCGAATTTCAGCCATTTTGCCAAGCTCACCCGAAACTTTCGCAATTTCGCGCGCCGCACCGTCAAGTCGCGCATCGAGCTTTTTCGTGTTGTCGGTTAATTTCTGATCGACTGAGTCATTTAAATTCGCAAATTTATTTTCCAATAATTCCAATGTCTTCATTGTCTCCTTCCTAGACTCCCCACCCTGATGATTTACCTCTTTGCGCAAATTTTCAATCACATCTAGCATTAGTCTTTGCGATGAATCATCTTCTGGTTTTTTTAGGTCTTCAAATTTTTTATGCACGAAAAAAGCGAAAGCAGTGAAGGCAACAAAAATCGCGGCGGCAAGAAAATAGATTTCCATAAGTTGCATTCTAACAAAATAAGCTTGCATTTACCTTTAAAAAAGCTAAAATAAACACAATGTTTTCTACACGCAATAGCAACGCAATGATGATGCAACTCTCCTGAGAGCTTGCTTCTTCCGTGTGTAGAAATCTAAGCTCTCCAAGTCGAGAGCTTTTTTATTTAGTAAAATTCTACCAACTACTAACTATTCAAAATGCCAATCCGAATCCCCAATAATTTACCGGCCAAAAAATTACTCGCCAAAGAGAATATTTTTGTGATGGGTGAAAAACGCGCGGCGAAGCAAGACATTCGACCACTCGAGATCGCGCTACTAAACCTCATGCCGACCAAAGTAGAGACTGAAACTCAGCTCGCGCGAGTCCTAGGCAACACTCCCCTGCAGGTCAATTTCACATTGCTCACGACAGATTCCTACCAGCCCAAGCATACTTCGAAGCAGCATCTCATTTCTTTTTACAAAACTTTCGCTGATGTCAAAGATAAGAAGTTCGACGGCTTAGTCGTGACTGGTGCTCCTGTGGAATTATTAGACTGGTCAGAAGTGAAGTACTGGGATGAATTGAAGCGAATTTTCGATTGGAGTGTCACGAATGTTTGTTCTTCGTTATTTATTTGCTGGGGAGCCCAGGCAGCCTTACAGCACTTCCATAAAGTCCCTAAACATAAATTACCGCAAAAAAAATTCGGTGTGTTTCTGCATCGTGTGAAAAAAAAGAATGCAATCTTGTTGCGTGGTTTCGATGAGGAATTTTGGGTGCCAGTGTCGCGCAATACTGAAACTCGCGCCGAAGATCTGAAAAAAGTGAAAGACCTGGAAATCCTCGCTGATTCCAAAGATTCCGGCGTCTACCTCGTGAGGAATAAAAAACGCAAACAGATTTTTGCCTTCAACCATCCCGAGTATGACCGTGAAACTTTGCTGACTGAATTCGAACGTGACCGCGCCAAAGATGCGAATTTCCCAGAGCCAGAAAATTACTTCGATGAAAAAGGTAAACTTCTCATGCGCTGGCAAGCTCATACCACTCTGCTTTTTTCTAATTGGTTGAATTATTACGTTTACCAAGAAACTCCGTTTGATCTTTCTAAGATTTAATTCCTCGAAATGACTAAAAAATCTCACCCCAAAATCGCGGAAAATCTGAGTGAGTTGGTTGGCAACACTCCACTCGTGAAATTGCACCAGAATACGAAAGCGACCATCCTCGCGAAACTCGAGTCGTTTAATCCAGCAGCGAGCGTCAAAGACCGCATCGGCGTCGCGATGATCGAAGCGGCAGAGCAAGCTGGTCAGCTGAAAAAAGATTCCGTCATCGTCGAGCCAACGAGCGGCAACACCGGCATCGCCCTCGCCTGGGTCGCGGCAGCGCGCGGTTATCGTATCAAACTGGTGATGCCCGAAACGATGAGCGTCGAGCGACGTAAATTGATGACTCAATTCGGCGCAGAGCTAGTCCTCACCAACGGTGTAGACGGAATACCAGGAGCAATCGCGAAAGCGGAAGAACTCGTGGCAAACAATCCAAAGGCCATTTTGCTCAATCAATTCAAAAATCCGGCGAATCCCGAAATCCACCGACAGACAACTGCGGAAGAAATTTGGGAAGACACGGATGGCAAGATTGATATCTTCGTCGCAGGAATCGGTACTGGCGGCACCATCACCGGCATTGGCGAGGTGTTGAAAAAAAATAATCCAGCAATCAAAATCGTAGCCGTTGAGCCAACCGATTCGCCAGTTTTAAATAGTGGGAAACCCGGTCCACACAAAATTCAGGGTATCGGCGCGGGTTTCATTCCGGAAATTCTGAACACTGAAATTTACGATGAAGTCTTGCCGATTAGTAATGCTGACGCCTTCGCAGTCGCCAAAAAACTGGCGCGCGAGGAAGGTCTATTAATTGGAATTTCGAGTGGCGCAGCAGTAGCTGCCGCAATCGAAGTCGCGAATCGCGAGAAAAATTCTGGCAAAATTATTGTTGTGATTCTGCCCGACACCGGTGAGCGTTATCTTTCAACCGAACTTTTTGAAAACTAATTTTTTTGATTAAACTATCTCCAATGACTCCAAAAAAACTACATCCCGAAACTTTGGCAATCCACGCTGGTCGCACGGAAAATGAAGCGAACGCTTGCGCGACGCCGATTTATCAGACCGCGAGCTTCAATTTTGATTCAACGAAAGATGCGGCGGAACTTTTCGCATTGAAAAAAGCGGGCAATATTTACACGCGAATGGGTAACCCAACCACCGAAATTTTAGAAAAACGCATCGCGGCAATCGAAGGTGGCTCGGCAGCCGTCGCGACCGCAAGTGGCATGGCCGCAATCTCGCTTGCAATTTTGACTTTGGCGAAATCCGGCGATCACATTATTTCCTCGACCGCACTTTACGGCGGGACGGAAACTTTGTTTCGCCACACGCTGCCAAAATTTGGAATCGAGGTCGAATTCGTCGAGCAATTGGATGCTGTGAAATTGGCAAAACTAATTCGACCCGAAACTCGGGCAATTTATTTCGAAACAATCGGCAACCCAGCAGGTGAAGTTTTGGACTTTGCAGAAATCGCGAAAGTCGCGAAAAAGTTCAAAATCCCAATCGTCGTAGACAATACTTTTGCTCCGATTTTTTGCCAGCCAATTAAGTTTGGCGCAAATGTCGTCATCCACTCTCTGACGAAATGGATTGGCGGACACGGCACCTCAATCGGCGGAATTTTGGTAGACGGCGGAAATTTCGATTGGAAGGTTAATCCAGAATTCGCGAAAAAAGATGAAAGCTACCACGGTTTGAGGTTCGGAAGCTTGGGAAAAGTCGCCTTCGCGACGAAAGCTCGCGTCGACGGTTTGCGGAATCTCGGAGCCTGCCTCTCCCCTTTCAACGCGTGGCAATTTTTGCTCGGCGTCGAGACACTCGGTTTGCGGATTCGGAAGCATTCGGAAAACGCCATCGCCCTCGCTAAATTTTTGGCGAAACATCCGAAAGTCGCGTGGGTCGATTTCGTCGGTCGGCGGGGTCACTCTTCTCATAAAAATGCGCGGAAATATTTTGAAGACGGTTTTGGTTCAGTTTTCACTTTCGGTTTAAAAAAAGGTGAAAAAGCCGGCGTGAAATTTATCAACTCGGTCGAACTAGCAAGCCACCTCGCCAATGTCGGTGATGCCAAAACTTTAGTAATTCACCCCGCCTCGACGACCCATTCGCAGTCTTCGAAAAAAGCCCTGAAGGCAGCCGGGATTCGACCGGAAATGATTCGCGTCTCGGTCGGTCTTGAGCACATCGAAGATATCAAAGCGGATTTCGCGCAGGCTTTAAAAAAAGCTTAAAAAAAAACCGTTCTGAATGTCCGAATTGGGAAGCTTAAACAATACGCCGAAAAAGAAAAAATTATTCGATTGGAATCTCTGCCGCAGCAACTTCCTCCACAATATCGACAATTTTGCGAGCCGCACCAATTTTTTGGAGAAAGGCAATCACCGGCTGGGGTAAATATTTTTGTAAATCGGAACCCTTTGCAATCTCCTCGCGAACAACCGTCGCTGAAATCGCATATTTTTTCTTGGTTTTGATAATTTTCTTTTTACCGTTTTTGCGGAAAAGTTTTTCCACGCGCGGATTATCAGTAATCGCGACTGCCTCGAAATCAGGACAAGTTTTGACGAAATGACCAACCCACTTTTCGTCATTTTCGAGATCAGTCAGTGGAACAACTTTGAATTTTTCCGGCTTCACTTTTAAATCGTCAAGTGTTGCCTTCACCATAGCGTGTCGCTCTCCCACCGTGAAAGGATTCTCTAAAGTGCGGAACTTATCACTCGAACCAATAACCACCAAAACTTGATCAAATTTGGGCAACAAATCTTCGATTACGGAAAGATGCCCTCGATGAAAAGGCTGAAAGCGACCGACGAAAGCAACTCTTTTGACTTTTTTGGCAGGCATGAGAAATAAGTTTTGAGGACCTAATTTTAGCAGAAATCCTCGAAAAATAAAGCTATTTGATTTCTACTGTATTCCTTCCTGAAATTATGGTTTTCCCTTCCGCGTCGCGCGCCTTGAAATAAAGCTCATACTCGCCAACAACTAAATTCTCCCATTCGACGGAAAAAGTTTCGCCCGTCGGATTGTCGAGCGAGGCAAAAGTAATTTTTTCGTTTGTGACGAGATTGCGAACAATAAAGTCGATTTTTTGAGGAACGAATTTGGCGCGATCAATCTGAACGACAACTTCAATTTTGGATTTTTCGATCGGAATTTGAGAGGCATTTTCTGGAAAAATAATCGCAAAATCATCGACGTTTCCATCACCCTCGACGACTCGAAAAGTGACCGAATCACTCACTGTAAATCCCGATGTGTCAGTCGCGACAATCTTGAGGGCGTGATTCCCGAGCGAGATTGAATTACGGATTGTCAGCAGCGCTTCATATGGTGGTGCGTAAGTTTCAGAAAATTGACTACCATCGAAAGAAAAAGAAACTTTCGCGACATCGCCACCGGCGTCATACGCGTCAGCTTTTACGAGGAAAGTTGAACCACGAGAAATTTCAGAATTTTCTGTCGGAGCAGTAATTTTCGCCGTCGGAACTTGAGTATCGTCACCGATAGTAACCTCGACTGAAGACGAATCAGCATAATAAAGTTTGTCAAAAACTTTAGCAGTAAGATTGACCTTATCTCCATCTTTAAGCTTCAGAGAAATCGGGATAACACCCTTCCATGGCGGAGTAAGCGCGACTGCTACTAAATCTCCGTCACGATAAAATTCCACCTTTTCCACCCCATGCGGCGCGCTGGCATCAACCCAAACCCCAATTGAAGATTTTTGAATGGTGGAATTTGAAATCGGCGAAACAATCGTAATCGAGGGTTTTTCTTTTGCAGTTTCGGCAGTATGGACAATATCAAATTCTGTCGGCGGGAGCGAAAATGCCGAATCCTCGCCATAAGCCGATTTAATCCAAGCACGAACCGGCTTTTCCCATTCCGGGTCGTAATCACGCTCGGAGTGAAGATTAATAAATTTCTTTTTAATAAGCGCTGACTCAGGAGTCAGCTCAGTCGGCAATTTTCCCGAAGCCGCATCGACCGTAACTTCGACAAAAGCATTATCTACTTCGAGCGGCACCGTCGTGTCAATAAAGTTTTCTACGACAATTTGATTGACCGGAGTCGTGGCAGAAGCAAGCTTACCGGTCAGCCGAGAAACGCTCCGCTGGACAATTCCTTCCGGAACTTTAAAATTTTTGACTGGTAAATTTTTATGAGCAAAATCCATGAAACCTTTCCAAATCGGAGAGGCGGAAGTGAGTCCCGTTCCTGAAACGCCCATTGGTGTACCGTCATTATTGCCCATCCATGCCGCCACAGTCATTTGCGAAGTGAAACCAATCGTCCAAACATCGCCTGGCAAGATGAGCTCTTCGGAAATCTTTTTATTGGCAGTGCCAGTTTTGGCGCCATTCGGACGGTCGGTGAGATTGAGGTAATGATTCCAACTTTCCGGTCGTGAAGTCGGATCAGAAAGAATATTGGTCATCAGATAAGCAATCGCCGGATCCAAAACCTGTTTCCTCTCTGGCTTCTCAAATTCTTCAATCACATTACCTCGTGAGTCGGTAATTTTTAGAATCGGATTAAGTTCAACCGCCTCACCACCATTGGCAAAGACGGAATAAGCTTTCACCATCTCAATCATCGGAATCTCCGCCGCGCCGAGCGCAACCGTCGGTCCGTAGCGTTCATCGGAGAAAATACTCGAAATCCCAAGCTGATGCGCCGTCTCGACGACTGCCAATTCACCAGCCAAAATCGCCATTTTGACTGCCGGAATGTTGCGTGAATTACCAATCGCCCTACGCATACTAAGTGGTCCCATGAAAGTCCCGTCATAATTTTGGGGAGTATACTCATCCGTCCCTTTGCCGAAATTGGTCTCGACATCCCAAAAAACTGAAGCGGGCGTGTAACCCTGTTTCAACCCAGCAGTGTAAGCAATCGGCTTGAAACTCGAGCCGGGCTGGCGCGGACGGGTCGTCAAGTTGGTCGCACCGTCATTACCGTAACCGTCCTCCCGTAAAGATTCGAAATAATCGCGGGAACCAACCATCGCGAGAATTTGACCAGTCTCGTTATCGACTGCGAGAAGTGAAGCGTTCGTCGCATCAAAGCGATTTGCACCCCAGACGACGTCACCTTCGGAATCTTCCGATTGAGGAAATTGAGCGGCAATTAATTCTTCTGCTTTCGACTGTAAATTGGAATCGAGCGTCGTAAAAACCCGCAACCCACCTCGCTCGACGATATCTTTATCGAATTTTTCCTCAAGAATGTCGCGCACAAAAAAGACAAAATGTGGAGCCTTGATTGCTTCGCGGTAAGCGGTGAATTGCAAATTATTCGACTCTTGCCAGGCAGTTGCGAATTCGGATTTCGTGATAAAGCCCAAATCCAACATCCGCTGTAAAACATAATCTTTACGACCGGTCTCGTAATCCGGATCGTCAATTGAATCACAAGTCGCCGCAACAACAGTCTCTATTTTGGCGAAATCTTTTTTGGTCGCGGTGAAATTCGATTCATTTTTGGTAGAAACTTCCTCGCCATTCACGAGAACTTGGAACTTCTGATTACCGGAAATAATGTTGAAATCCTCGGAAAATTTGGATTCGAAAAACTCGCCTTTTTCAAGAATCCCTTCTTTTTTAATTTCCCCATCGATTGAAATTTTGAGCCAAACCTCCCCGGTCGCCTGGATTTTCACTTTTAAATCCGCTGAATTCTCAACCTCGACGGTTTCCGGATCGGCCACCTTACCGCAACTGCCCATCAAAAAGTCAGGATTTTGACCGTAGGGTGAATATTTGGACGGTCGCTGCGGAAGCGCCGCGAGGACTGCAGCTTCAGCCAGGCTAAGATCTTCGGAATTTTTATTGAAAAAAGTTTGGGCAGCAGCCTGAATTCCGTAAGCATTGCCACCGTAAGGAATCCGATTCAAATACATGCCGAGAATCTCGTCTTTAGTGAATTTATTTTCAAACTTGATGGACAACATCAATTCCTGCAATTTGCGCCAATAAGTTTTTTCGGGGGAGAGGTAGGCATTTTTGACGAATTGTTGAGTAATCGTCGAGCCCCCACCAATAAAATCGCCAATACCTAACTCACCTAGAACCGCGCGAATAATTCCGTCGACATCGAAACCGTGATGATTGTAAAAATTATCATCTTCGGCAGCGATTGTCGCCAACTTCACCGTCTCGGGAATCTTTTCGAACGGAATCTCAAAACGATTTTCGTCACCATGAATCGTGTAGAGCTCGCTCCCTTCCCGGTCGTAAATAATCGTCGACTGAGAGGCAAACAGAGCATCTACATTATCGATATCGGGCAGAATGGGCGTAAAAACAAACTGCCCAATTTGAAGGATTGTCAGGACAATCCAAACTCGAAATAAAAATAGGAGCAGCAAAATACCGCCGAAAATCAGTCCCAACTTTTTCCATTTTCCTTGCGAATTTCTCAGCGCCTCGGAATTTCTTATCCGCCGCAAAATCGAAGCTTTGATTTTATTCTCCATCTGCGGAATTTTACCACCTCGGACTCAATTCTTCATTCTTGTGTCCAAAAACTCTTCCGCAAAGTCGTCCGTCATCCCCGCCACGAAATCCGCTACGACCACCTCCTTCGGATCGATTTTTAACCGTGCCCGAAATTCAGCCGGTAGCAATTTCGGATTCGCAAAAATCGTCGTGAAAAGTTTTTCGAGAATATCACCACCAGCGTCGCTCGGTTTTTTCACTTTTGGATTGAAATAAAAATTTTGACGCAAAAAAATCCGTAACTCCTCCAAGCCCTTTTGAGTCTCGGGAGAAAATGCGACCAAAACTTTTGGGAAATTTCTAACCTCGACTAAATTTTTCACCCCACTTGCGACTAAATTTTTGGAGCTGGTTTTCAGCAAATCAGTCGTCAGTAAATCAATCACCCCGCTCGAAACTCGATGATTGAAGGCCTCGTCAGGCAGCTTGGAATCAACTTTAGCGATTGCCTTTTGCCATAATTTTAAACTTTTCAAATCTTCGCGAACAAAAATTTTGCCCCGTAAACCGTCATCCAAGTCGTGATTCGTATAAGCAATCTCGTCGGCCAAATTCACAATTTGCGCCTCAATTGATGGTTGTCCCCCACCTTTTTCCGGAGAATCGTAAATCGTGGAATGTTTGGCTAACCCGTCGAGCAAATCGAGTGTCAAATTCAAACCGTCGAAGCCGACATATTTTTTTTCAATTTTCTCGAGAATACGACGCGACTGAAAATTATGTTCGAAACCTTTGCCGAATTTTTGAAGGAGTGCATTGAGTCGTTCCTCGCCGACGTGCCCGAAAGGGGTGTGTCCGAGATCATGCGCCAGCGCGATTGCCCCAGCGAGATCCTCGTTGACAGCTAAATTTCGGGCAAGGTTCCGGGAAATTTGGGAAACTTCGAGGGTGTGGGAAAGCCGATTGCGGAAATGGTCACCGTGATGCGCGACGAAAACCTGCGTCTTTCCTCGCAGTCGGCGGAAAGCTTTGGAGTGGATAATCCTCGCATCGTCCCGTTGAAACTGGGTGCGGAATTCATCGTGGTTGTCGGGAAATTTCCTCTTGGCGACATCGGAAAAAGTCGCATAAGAAGCCAAATTCTCCCGTTCGCGTTTTTCGAGATCAGTTCGTTTCAATAACATCACCCACATTTTAGGTTTTCTTCGTCTTTTTCCCAATTAGCCGGATTAGTGAGAATGTAGTCTTGAATATTGCCGTGTTCTTTGTCACCGGAAATAATGTGGTCGTAGAAACGAGATTGCCAAGCGAAATTAACAAATCCAGCCATGTGTATCCGTTTTGTGGTTACCCCTTTAAAACCACGTATTATTGATGATAAATTATTCAATTGTGGTCCAAATTTATTCTGATAATTGATTGATTCTCGTAGAGACGCATTGCAATGCGTCTCTACGTTTTTATTGTGCATCGATTTATTTTCACCCCAATTGTCAATAATTAAAATACCGTGTAAGTGATTTGGCATAACAACCCAAAAATCTAATTTAACATTCTTGCGAATTTCTACGGTTCTTTCCCATTCTTCCGCAACAATTTCTCCAATCGGAGACAAAACCATTTCCTTGTCGTGAATCTCGCCAAAAAATTCTTCTTTGTTTTTTGTGCAAATCGTCACAAAATAATAGCTATCTTGAGAATAATCCCAACCCCTTAGGCGAGTAGATTTGATGCGGTATTTTTTTTGGAATAATTGGGTCACGAAAAAAATTACCCTAATTCAGCACCAACAAAATTCGAATCCCCATGTGCAAAATCCTCCGCCGCGAGAATCTTTTTACCCGCGAGTTGAACTTTTTTTAGCTGAATCGCCCCATCAATTGTTTTTACAAAAACCTTTCCTTCAAACTCAAATACTTCTCCGTTTTTCTGAACACCGTATTCTGTGTTCTGTATTCTGTATTCTATTAATTTCAAAATCTTCCCCTCGTACTCACACCAAACTCCCGGCCAGCCCGCGAACGCTCTTTTTTTGCGGACAAGAATTTCGGTCGAATCTTTTTCCCAGTCAAGCTTCCCGTCTTCTTTTTTAATCTTGCCGCAAAACGTCGCCTCCGAATCATCCTGCGCAATCGGCTGCAGCTGACCACCTGCAATCTTCTGTAAAATTTCCGGAAATTTATTTCCCAGCTCTGCCAACTCGTCACTTAGCTCAAGTGAATTTTTTTCGCCTATTTCGATTTCCTCCTGCGCGAAAATATCTCCCGAGTCCAACTGCTCGGAAATCTGCATGAAAGTCACTCCTGTTTTTTCTTCGCCTGCCAAAATGGAAGACTGAATCGGCGACGCTCCGCGAAATTTCGGCAACAGTGAAGCATGTAAATTCACACAGCCAAACTGCGGCACATTCAAAGCTTCATTCGGCAAAATCATCCCGTAAGCTACAACAACTAAAAAATCTAATCCTTCTAAGTCAGCCTTTTTTAATTTCTCAGGCTGCAGCACCTCCACTCCGTTTTCCTCTGCGAAAACTTTCACTGGCGGTGGAACCAAAGCCTGCCCTCTGCCTGCCGGCTTATCCGGCTGCGTGAAAACTTTCACTACTTCTATTCCCTCATCCGCAATCAAAGTTCTCAAGCTCTCAACCGCGAAATCCGGAGTCCCCGCGAAAGCAATTTTGAGTTTCTGCATCGCTAGAATTTTAGCGTAAAATCGCGGCATGGATTTCACTCGCCGCGAGCAACTCGAAAAACATCTCGAAAAAATGATTGGTGGGATTGTGCCAAGATTTTTTCCAGCGCAAAAATTCGGCTTTGTGAGTGTCGCTTTTGTGCAAATCGCCCGCGGCCTCGATTCAGCAAAAGTCGGCTGCGCGGTCGAGCGCAACAAACACCAATTTGATGAATTCGCGCGCAAAGTTATCGGCGCGATTCAAAAAGAAGTTAATCAAAATTTACCGCGCAAAAAAATACCAAAAATTATCCTCGAGCTAGATCGCACAAACGAGCTTTTAGCGAAAATTGACCAGTTAAAAAATTAAAGATAAACTGTAATCTTATATTTTTTTAAAAAAATGACTAAAAATTTAGGTTTTCAAAATAAAAACAATCTGACTAATTGGACCGAGCATCATCTCGCTTTTCCTCAAGAATCTGTCGGAATAATCAAAACACAGATTAATTTTGTTTTAAATCTTGCAAAAAGATTTCCCGAAGAAACCGCGGATTGCCGAAAAAAGATTCTAGAATTATTAGCTTTTGGCGAAACACTTTTGATCGAACGCAAAAAAATCACCGATGCGTTGTTTCCTCAAAAGCGAGAATTTTTCTACAAAATATTAACTGGTCGGAAACTTAAAATCCCAACCAGTCATTCGCGGTGAAGACCTCTGCTTCACCTTTTTTGACAAGCCACTCCCCCGCTGAAACTGAACCTGCAGCATAACCATCGCGGTTTTTGCCTATATGCGTGAGGGTAATCGCGTCACTGCCTCCATCGAAAGCCACCTCGTGAACCCCGACGACTTTGCCGATGCGGGCTGAGGAAATTTGCAGCTTGTCGGCTGGCACTGGCTGCTCTGCGTTGTCGAGGATAATTTCTTTCTTTTCTGGGAAATTGGCTAAAACTTTCTGGGCAATCTCCCGCGCTGTCCCACTCGGTGCATCCGCTTTGCCTGTGTGGTGAATTTCTCGTAGCGCCACGTCAAAATCTTTGCCAGTCAAGAGCTGCGCCGCCTTCTCCACGATTGCGTAGAAAGTGTTCACTCCCACACTAAAATTCCCAGCATAAATCAAACCAACTCGCGCTACCTTCACAATTTCCTCAACTTCTGGAAGCGAATCATACCAACCCGTCGTGCCAACGACGATTTGAACTTTGGCTTCAGCCAATTTGCGAATATTTTCGAGAACAACATCGGGGTGCGTAAAATCAATCGCCACTTCCGCGCCGTTTAAAGTTTCTTTGGAAATCTCAGTAGCAACATTTTTGGGCTTGTCCTTCGTAGCCTTGACGAAGAAGGGATCGATTTTGGCAACGATCTCGTGACCAGCAGTACTAGCCGCTAACTCAACCGCCTGACCCATTTTTCCGTAACCGATGATCGCAATTTTCATCTGAAAATATTAAAAAGTAGGTTTATTTTAAACGCTTTCGTTTTGCGAGGAAAGCGGTAAAATCTATTCCGCATTTTGATTTTTTTATGAATAAAAACAACAACCATCGCAGCGGACTGACGACCCTGCTAATCCTCGCGCTCATCGCAGCGAGCCTTTATGTCTTCTTTGGCGAAGAAGACGAAAAGACAGTCGAGGTACCAATCACGACGGTACAGCAACAATTCACTGCTGGCGAGATTGAAAAAATAAAGGTCGAAGGTAGCCAGCTGACAATTACTCTGAAGGATGGAGTCGTCGAAGTCGCGACGCGACCACTCGGTGAGAGCCTGAGCGACCTTGGTTTGAACGATCCGAATTCTGGTGTCATAGTCGAAGCTGTCGATTCGACCGGCTCGGATTTTTGGCTGAATGTCATTGCCGGTATCATCCCCTTCCTGCTGATCGCCGCTTTCCTCGTCTACATGATGCGACAGGCGCAAAGTCATAATCAAGGTGCGATGAGCTTCGGACAATCACGCGCGACCGTTTCTGATAAGACGAAAAATAAAACTACTTTTGCCGACGTCGCTGGCGCCCATGAAGCAAAAGAGGAACTAGTCGAGATTGTCGATTTTTTGAAGAATCCGAAAAAGTACACCACGATGGGCGCGAAAATTCCGAAAGGCGTGATGCTTTTTGGGCCTCCTGGGACGGGCAAAACTCTGTTGGCGCGAGCAGTGGCCGGCGAAGCGAATGTTCCCTTTTTCTCGATTTCTGGTTCAGAATTTGTCGAAATGTTTGTCGGAGTCGGCGCGAGTCGCGTCCGCGATTTATTTAAAAAAGCGAAACGCAATGCCCCGGCAATTGTCTTCGTCGATGAAATCGATGCTGTCGGTCGGCAACGCGGCACCGGCATGGGCGGCGGACATGACGAGCGGGAGCAAACTTTGAATCAAATCCTCACTGAAATGGACGGTTTCGAGACCGGCACGAATGTCATCGTCATCGCCGCAACGAATCGCCCCGATGTCCTCGACCCTGCTCTACTACGACCAGGAAGATTCGATCGAAGGGTGGTAATCGACATCCCCGATATCGGCGAGCGAGAGGAAATTCTCCAAGTTCATTCGAGGAATAAACCCATCGCCCGCGACGCCAATCTCCAAAAAGTCGCGCGCCAAACTCCCGGCTTCACCGGCGCTGATTTGGAAAACTTGTTAAATGAAGCCGCCATTCTAGCCGCCACAAAAGGTTTGAAAACTATCACGCAGACGGAACTGGAAAAATCAATCGAAAAAGTCGCACTCGGACCAGAGAAGAAATCGCGCGTCCTGAGCGACGACGAGAAAAAGGTAACTGCCTTCCACGAAGCTGGCCACGCCATCGTCAGTCACGCGCTCCCTTACACCGACCCCGTTCATAAAATCTCGATTGTCTCACGAGGCATGGCCCTCGGCGTGACTTGGTACTTGCCAGAAATCGAGCGGAAGCTGCAAAGCGAGTCGCGTTTCCACGATGAATTGGCGAGTCTGCTAGGCGGACACGTCGCGGAAGAATTGGTCTTCGGCGAAGTCACGACTGGCAGCTCAAATGATTTAGAAAGAGCCAGCAAGCTAGCGCGCGCGATGGTGACGCAATTTGGAATGAGCGAGAAGCTCGGACCAGTAATCTACGGTAGCGCCCACGGTAGTATTTTTATCGGCAAAGATTTGATGCACGAACGCGATTATTCGGAGGAAATGGCGAGCAAAATCGATGGTGAGGTTAAGAAAATTATCGAGACGGCTTACTCGACCGCCAAATCAGTTTTGTCGAAAAATAAAGCCAAACTCAAAAAGATTGCCGAGCGGCTGCTCGAAGTCGAAACTCTCGACTCAAAAGAGTTTGAAAAACTTTATGGCACGCCGAAGGCAACCGCCGAGTTTGTTGTTAGAATCTAAAGAAGGATGGTAAAGATTATAAAGAGCGATAAGGAGCTTTAAGGAAAAAATTATGGAGTATCAGAATTCTTTTCGAAAGCTAGTGGTGTGGCAAAATGCCAAAAAGCTTATTACACTTATCTACAAGCTAACTAAGAATTTCCCACGGGAAGCAACTAACTCAAGAAGAGAGACTGGCCAAAGAAGATTGCCGAAAGCTGCTTAAAAGCCTTAGTCATGAAGATAGAAGAAGTGCCATAAGCAACCACTACGCCGTATGGTGAAGATCCAAAATTATAAAATTTAAAATCTAGAGAAGGATTGCATAAAAAGAAAAACGATATTAAAATCAAGTCTTATTTTTTAAATATGAAAATTATGAATAAAGAAGCCAGCGGTATGGATCGCTACAACGCCGAGCAAATCAATAAGGATGTCTGTTTGGCTGACGAACTAATAACCCTCTTGGGCAATTTCTCGGAAGGAGATGCCCAAGTAATAGAAACCGGAAAAGTGATTAGAAATGAAATTATTAAAAATGGTCCTGCACACCCCATAGAAAGAGCTAAAATGAAACTTCAAATTATTGACTTGGGCTTGATGAAGGCGCAAGCAAGGTAAAAAAATAAATTTCAGGATAAATTAAATCTCAAAATTATGTTAATCTTCCGATTGCTTAATTTTTGACTTGCTTTTCCTAGCCTCCGACCACGCGGGTTTCCCTCTCAAAGAATCTCTCAAAAAAGTTTTGACTGAACGAGAGATTACTTTCGAAGATCTTGGAACGAATTCTGAAGAGTCTGTCGATTATCCTGACTTCGGTCATGCTCTCGCGGAGAAAGTTCTGGAAAATGCTGATAATAAAGGAGTCGGCATCTGTGGTACTGGTCTCGGTATCTCTATGACGCTGAACCGCCACGCTGGCATCCGCGCCGCCCGTTGCGTGAGTATCGAAGACGCTGAACTTTCACGACAACACAACAACGCCAATGTTTTAGTCTTGGCTGGTCGGCAACTCGACGCAAAACTCGCGGCAGAAATTTTGACGAAATTTTTGGCAACGGAATTCGAAGGCGGGAGACATAAGAAGCGAGTTGAAAAAATAGATATTGCGTAGAAACGTTGCATGCAACGTTTCTACATCCTACTTTTTATTCATAACTATTCCCTAAACCCTGAAACCTGAACTCAAAATCGCGCCATCAATTCTCTCCGCCGATTTCGGAAAGCTAAACGAGGAAATTGCTTCGGTCGAGCCATTTTCTGACTGGCTGCACATCGACGTGATGGACAATCATTTTGTGCCGAACCTCACCATCGGCGCCCCTGTACTTGCGAAGGTCAAAACCAAATTATTCAAAGACGTACATCTCATGGTGAGCAACCCTGAAAATTTACTCGAAGATTTCGCGCAAGCGGGAGCCGACGCCATTACAATCCACGCGGAGATTGAGGGCGACGTCGCAGCGATGCTGGAAAAAATCAAAGAGCTCGGCTGCCAAGCGGGAATCTCCATCAAGCCGAACACGCCAGTCGCCGCGATTGAGAAATTTTTACCGAAAGTCGATTTAGTCTTAGTAATGAGTGTGGAACCCGGCTTCGGTGGACAGAGCTTCATGGAATCCGCGTTACCGAAAATTCGTGAACTCCGCGAAAAAAATCCCGAGCTCGAAATCGCGGTCGATGGCGGGATTAATGCAGAAACTGCGAAGCTCGCAAAAACAGCCGGCGCGAATATTTTGATTGCAGGGAATTATGTTTTTAAGGCTGAGGATCGAGAGGCGGCTGTGAAGAGTCTGGTTTCTTGAAAACAAGCGCGACTTTAAGCTCTCCCCTTTTTGATTTTTGCAGTAGAGTAATAAGAGCTCCTATCCTCTTAGTCTCCTGAGAAACAGTCAATTTTTTTGTTGTCTCTAAATAGTCAACATCATACCGCTCAAACACAACTTCTTCTGGAATATCTCCATTTAAGATTAAATCTAAAACTCTCACTGTGGGATTAGATCCTTGGACTCTTCCTTTTGAACCTAAGTCTTGCTGAAAGTAGTTACCCCTTTCTAACAATATCCGAAAATTTTCTAACTCTCCCAGTAAGCTATTGACATCAGCTTCTGTGATTGGAACTTCTTGGCTTTTTCGCATTTTAAAAAATTAAAAAATAAGGTGCCATTGTAAATACTGTTTATATAATTTACAAATCAAACTTCATGTTAATTTTTTCAGCTTGATTCCTCTCAATCTCCACCCCACCCCCAACATCACCACAAATAATCCTCCCAGCGCGAGGAGTTTTCCGAAAGAGTCGTCGATGAAAAGTGCAATTGAACCAAAAGCTGCCGACGCTAGATAAACCGCGAGAACGGTTTTGCGTTCGCTGAATCCCGCCGCCAGCAAGCGATGATGCAAATGACCGAAGTCACCGTGGAAAGGTGATTGACCCGAAAAAATCCGGCGGAGAATCACCCAAACCGCGTCAAGCAGCGGGAAGCCGAGTACGAGCGCGGCGGTGGCAATCTTGCCTCCCGAGAAAACCGCCAAAGCCGCCAAGACGAAACCGAGCAGCATCGAGCCCGAATCGCCGAGGAGAATGCGTGGCGGAGGAAAATTAAAAATGGTGAAAGCCAAAGCCGCCCCGGCGAGAATCCCGGCGAGCGCGATGACTGCCGATTGATCGAAATAATGGAAACCGGTCCGCGCCGCGAGAAAAAAGATGACGAGCGCCGCCAAGCCGGCGATTCCAGAGGAAAGCCCCGGCACACCATCGAGCCAGTTTAAAGAGTTCGTCAAAAGCAAAACCCAAGCGACGGTGAAAAGATCGGCGAGTAAAGTGAAATGATATTGCGCTCCGCCGAACCCGAGATTCCAGTCGAAAGCTACGAGATCAATCACGCCACCAAAAGGATTGGTCAGGTGCGTAATCCCGACTCCCCCGACGACGAGAATCCCAGCGGCGATAATTTGAAAAAAAAGTCGGACGAGTGGCGGGAGACGAAAGGCGTCGTCGAGGAAAGAAACCGCCGTCAATAAAACCACCCCAACCAGGAGGGAGAGAACTTCGCGGGACAGCGGGAGGAAAATGAGAGCCGCCGTGATAAAGCCAATGAAAATCGCAATGCCTCCGAAGTAAGGAATCGGCGCTCTCTTCAAACCGTATTTTTCAGGAGAATCGAGCAAGCCCCATTGCGGAAAAAACTTCACCGCCGAGAACGTCAGAAACGCGGTCAAGACGAAAGCGAAAACAAAAGGAATGAAATTCACCCAAGGAGTTTAGCTAATTTTGCGGAGCGCAAATTCGATTAATTTTTCCGCTGGCAGGTTTTGAGGGAAAACCTTTTCGGGTTTGAGGGAATGTTTTTTTTCTTCGAGAACAAGAATCGCTAGAAAACGATTTTCGAAAAAAGCGGCCACTCGCGGCTCACTCGTCCGCGCCGAAATTTTTTGTCCATTTTGAACTTTTTCCGCCTCGCCCCGTGTCAGACTAATCGGTGGCAGCGGCAGCCCCGCCTCAATCGAGGTAATTTTTTCAGCACGAATCGACCGCAACGGTAAAGCCCGATTCAGCTCGAAACTACCGACCCGCGTCCTAGTCAATTTGGAAAGATAGCCGCCAGATTCCAGTCGCGCTCCGAGATCACGCGCCAGCGAACGAATGTAAGTCCCACTCCCACAGCGAACGGAAATCTCGACTTTCGGAAAATTGAAACGATGAATTTTAATTTCGTGAATTTGCACAAGTCGCGGCGGCAATTTCATTTTTTCACCCCGTCGTGCAATCTTGTAAGCCGCTTCGCCGGCAATTTTGAGCGCCGAGAATTGCGGAGGAATTTGATGAATCTCACCGATAAATTCCGGCAGAATTTTTTCGAAATCAGCCTGGTTGAAATTTTGGGAATTCGGAAAATCGGTAAGCTTACCCTCAGCATCGTCAGTAGAACTCGTCGCACCAAAAGTAATTTCCGCCTCATAAACTTTTTCGGTGTTTTGGATGAACTCTAGAAGACGAGTCGCCGACCCAATCCCGAGCACCAAAACTCCAGTCGCCATCGGATCGAGCGTCCCAGCATGCCCAATTTTGCGAATCTTTAGACGCCGCCGCGCGAAAGCCACCGCATCATGCGAGGTAATTCCTTTCGGCTTGTTGATTGGGAGAAATCCGTCCATCAGATTAATTTTAACGGAATCCGGTCGAAATGCCGCGTGAAAGATTCGCAATTTGTTTTTTCAAAAAGACTCCAAATTTCCAAATCTCAATTTTCAATTTTCGAAATAATTTTCAATCTTCAATTTTAAAAATTAAGGTTTATTTGGAAATTGGAAATTGCGACTTGGGGACTAGTAACATTAAGTGTTGGTAAAACTGAAGAATCGGGCTAATTTAAGCCCCTAACCCTTCAAAAAGTATGCCAGCACAAAAAACATGCCCTCACTGCGGCGTAATCGGTGGAATAATTCGTTGGGGTAAAAC